>NZ_PSWD01000005.1:0-193031 GCF_002931705.1 Rathayibacter sp. AY1C5 | reverse complement strand
GGATCAAACTCTCCGTAAAAAAATTACGACCCCCAACCCCGAAGAGAAGGAGAGTCAAGTTTGACCTCTAGCAAATAAGACATCTCTCCGACCCGAAAGCCGGAAGCTGACATCAATTTCCAAAGGAATCCCAACCCGATCCGAAGATCAAGGCCGGGGTATAAAATTGGCATTGAACATAGTGCACGCTGTTGAGTTCTCAAGAATCGGACACATCCCGCCTCCACACCAGAACGGTGCTTCACAACGAAAGTGATCGAAGTTTGCTGTACGAGGGCTTTAGCCACTCGATTTGTCTTGCTTGCCGAGACCGGTTAGGCTTGTCAGGACCGAAGTCCCGATCGCCTCCGTGGCAACTCGACTACCTTAGCACATCCGCAGGCCGTGTCAAGTCCGGCTTCTTCGTGGTGTTCGCTGCACGATCGAGGACCGCACCGCTGCACCGGGCTCGGCCGTGAGGCCTTGCAACGAAGCCGGGACCGTGTCCCGTGGAGGCTTTGCATCTTACGCTCGCGATCCCGCAGTCTTCAAGAGACGAATCTCTAACAGGCCTGGGAGCGAGGGGATGGTCCCCGCTTGAGGTGGGCCAGCTGGTCTCGACGCTCCGCGCCTGACTCCCGCTTGCCGCTCCTTTGGGGTGACGAGGAGTTACATTACGTCGGGCCTCGGCCGAGCGGCAAATCGCCTGCGTCCCGGGCGTGTCGCGATTCAGGGGCCGTGCGTCGCTGAGTGTCCGACTCGGTACCCGACACCGGCTACCGGCTACCGGCTATCGGCTATCGGCTATCGGCTACCGGCTACCGGCTACCGGCTACCGGCTACCGGCTACCGGCTACCGGCTACCGGCTACCGGCTACCGGCTACCGGCTACCGGACACCGGACACCGGACACGGGACACGGGACACCGTGTTGATGAGACCGCCGACGCCGTCATCATCCGCGTCCGCTCGAGGAGAGCGGGCACGCGGTCAGCGGACGAAGGCCCCGGCGAAGCTCTTCTTGCCGCGACGGAGGACGGCGATCCCATCGATCAACGGGAGCTCGCCGAGCGTGACGGTCTCGGACGGGAGGGCGGTGTTGTTCACCGAGAGCCCGCCCTGGGCGAGAGCCCGCCGCGCCTCCCCCGTGCTGGCGACGAGTCCGGTCTCGACGAACGCCTGCAGCGCCGGCGTCTCCGGGGTCGCCTCCATCGAGGGCACCGCCTCGAGTGCGCCGCGGAGGATGACCGGGTCGATCCCCTCGAGCGAGCCCTTGCCGAAGAGCGCGGCCGAGGCGTCGATCACCGAGCGCGTCGCCTCCGCTCCGTGCACCAGCGACGTGACCTCCCAGGCGAGCGCGCGCTGCGCCTCCCGGCGGAACGGCTCGTCGGCAGCGGCCTTCTCCAGGCGCTCGATCTCCGTGCGCGGCAGGAAGGTGAAGATCCGCAGGCGGTCGGCGACGTCACGGTCGTCCGTGTTGACCCAGAACTGGTAGAACGCGTACGGGCTGGTGAGCTCGGAGTCGAGCCAGACGGCGTTGCCCTCGCTCTTGCCGAACTTGGTGCCGTCGGAGTTCATCACCAGCGGTGTGCCGATCGCGTGGACCGACACGCCCTCCGTGCGGTGGATCAGGTCGGTCCCGCTCGTCAGGTTGCCCCACTGGTCGCTGCCGCCGGTCTGCAGGACGCACCCGTACTGCCGGTAGAGCTCCAGGTAGTCGAGTCCCTGCAGGATCTGGTAGCTGAACTCGGTGTAGCTGATCCCCGCGTCGGAGTTGAGGCGGGCGCTGACCGCGTCCTTCTTGAGCATCGTCCCCACACGGAAGTGCTTCCCGATCTCCCGCAGGAAGTCGATCGCCGACAGCGGAGCGGTCCAGTCGAGGTTGTTGACCAGGCGCAGCCCGTTGTCGCCGCCCGCGGGAACGAACCGGGACACCTGCGCCTGGAGGCGCTCGACCCACGCCGTCACCGTCTCGCGCGAGTTCAGCGTCCGCTCGGCCGTCGGACGCGGATCCCCGATCAGCCCGGTCGAGCCGCCGACGAGCCCGAGCGGCCGATGCCCGGCCAGCTGGAGCCGGCGCATGACGATCAGCTGCACCAGGTTCCCGAGGTGGAGGCTGGGCGCGGTCGGGTCGAACCCGCAGTAGTAGGTGATCGGCTCCCCCGACAGCAGCTCGCGCAACGCTCCCGCATCGGTCGACACGTGCACCGAGCCTCGCCAGACCAGCTCGTCCCACACGGAGTCGAAGGCGGGGTCGAGCCGCGGGCTCGTCGCGGACCCGGGGAGGTGCTGGTCGATCACCCGACCAGGCTACCGCGGCGGGAAGGAGCCGGTCTCCGGGAGTCAAGCGCACAGGCTTGATCCGGGGCGATCAAGTGCCGATACTTGATCGAGGAGGTCCGATGTTCGTCATCACCGCGGATCAGCGCGACAGCAGGCACGACCACGACCGCGTGGACCAGGCGATCGCGAGCCTGATCGACGACGGTCGGGCGTCGTTCGTCCTGCCCCCGGAGCGGACGGCGGGCGACGAGTTCCAGTGCGTGCTCGACCGGGCCGATGCCGTCGTCGCGCTCGTGCTCGAGCTGCACCGGACCGGCCACTGGAGCATCGGCCTCGGGATCGGCCCCGTCGACCGGCCACTCCCCGCGACCACGAGAGCGGCGACCGGGGAGGCGTACTTCGCGGCGCGCCGGGCGGTCGAGGCGGCGAAGGGCCGGCCGACGCGCTTCTCCCTCGATCCGGACGCACCGGGAACGGCGGCGCCGGCACCGGCGGACGTCCAGGCGCTGATCGATCCGCTCCTCCTGCTGCGCGACGCGCGCTCCGAGGCCGGCTGGCAGATCGTCGACCTGCTCGAGAGCGGCCTCTCCCAGAAGGATGCGGCCGAGCGCCTCGCCGTCAGCCCGCAGGCGGTCAGCCTCCGGGTCCGCGCGGCGAGTGCTCGAGTCGACGCTCCCGCCCGTGACGCGCTCGCGCGCCTGCTGACAGTGGTCGACCGTACGCTCGACCCCACCGACGAGAGGACACCCCGATGACGGCACCCCCCGGATCCCCCGCCCTGCTCCTCGCCTCCGCGCTGCAGTCCGCCTCGTGGACGGGCGTGGTGCTCGTGCTGCTCGCCGGACTCGCCGGTGCGGTGCTCGCCGTGCGCCTTCGCCGTCCGCAGCTCGCCTGGATCCCCCTCGTGGCGGCGGCCGCCGCCTTCCTGCTCACGGCGGTCGCCGGACCGTCCGCGCCCCCGATCCACTCCGTCCTGGTGGCGGTGCTGGCCTTCGCGCTGGCGATCGCGGGCGGCGGGCCGGTCGTGCTGCTCACCCTCCGGCTCGCGACGGCCGACTCCCGCAGCGGCAGCCACGGCGGCATCATGGTCGCCGGAACCTCCCGCCCCGCCGCCGGGAGCGCGCCCTCGGCGATCGGCCAGCCGATCGAGGTGCTGCGCGGGGGGACGACGATCGGGGTCCTCGAGCGGATCGCGACGGCCGGCGCACTGATGAGCGGTCTCCCCGAGGGGATCGCGGTCGTGGTGGCGATCAAGGGCGTCGGCCGCTTCAGCGAGCTCGCCTCCCCGGAGGCGCGCGAGCGGTTCATCATCGGCACGCTGGCGAGCCTCGCCTGGGCGGCGGCTCTCGGCGTTCTCGCCCGGCTCTACCTCGCGGGCTGAGCTCCGGGCCGCCGCCGGGGCACTGCTCTCCGGTAGGGCGAGACGGTGGGGTCGCCCGGGATGCTGAAGCGCCACGGGAAGTCGTCCCCGCCGCCCGGGCCCGAGACGCCGGTGCGCGGGCCCGCCGCCACGGAGGACGGCCTCTCCCCCGGCAGCAGCTCGAACGCCGCCTCGAGTGGGTCGCCCGACTCGGTGAGACGGACTCCGAGGGCCTTCGCCAGCCGTGCGGGTCCGCGGGCCAGATCCCGGCTGCGAACGGGTCCGCGCCGGATCATCGCGAAATCCTCCCCCGATACGACCTCGCCGGCGCGCAGCAGCACCGCCGACGCCGTGCCCGCCGGGGAGCAGACGATGTTCACGCAGGTGTGCATCCCGTAGGTGAAGTACGCGTACACGGACCCGGGCGGACCGAACATGGGAGCCGTCCGGGGTGTCGGTCCGCGGTGCGCATGCGAGCCCGGATCCTCACCGGTTCCGAGGTACGCCTCGACCTCGGTCAGCCGGACGCCGACCACGCCCTCCGGCGTGCGGTGCAGGAGGACGCGGCCGAGCAGCTCCGGTGCCACCTCGAGGGCCGAGCGCGCGAGGTCGGGGAGGTCGGCGCTCAGAAGAAGCTCTGGCCCGACACGAGGGTGATCACGATCACCGCGACGATCACGACTGCGGCGACGAGCACCAGAGTCCGCTGCTGCCAGGGGCGCAGCGGCGGACGGCCGTCGTCGCCCGGCGCTCCTCGAAGAGTCACGGGCGTTCCCCTCGGAGGGATCCGCGCACGACCCGGACGCGCTCGGTCAGCCGGGCGAGCTGCTCCGCGACGCGGTCGGGAGCCGTGCCGCCGACACCGTCCCGGCTCGCCACCGATCCCTCGATGCTGAGGACGGACCGCACGTCTGGAGTGAGCAGCGGCGACACCGAGGCGAGCGCGGTGTCGTCGAGATCCTCGAGCCCCCTCCCCTGCGACTCCGCTAGCTTGACCAGCTCACCGGTGATCTCGTGGGCGTCCCGGAAGGGCACGTGCTTCTTCACGAGCCACTCGGCCACGTCGGTCGCGAGGGAGAAGCCCTGGGGCGCGAGCTCCGCCATCCGGTCGGTGTGGAAGGTGAGGGTCGCGATCATGCCGCTGAACGCGGGCAGCAGCACCTCGAGGGTCGTCACCGAGTCGAAGACCGGCTCCTTGTCCTCCTGCAGGTCGCGGTTGTAGGCGAGCGGCAGCGCCTTGAGGGTCGCGAGCAGCCCGGTGAGGTTGCCGATCAAGCGGCCGGACTTCCCCCGGGCGAGCTCGGCGATGTCGGGGTTCTTCTTCTGCGGCATGATCGAGGACCCGGTCGAGTAGCCGTCGTCGAGCGTGACGAAGGCGAACTCCCGCGTGTTCCAGAGGATGACCTCCTCCGCGATGCGCGAGACGTCGATCCCGATCATGGCGGTGACGAAGGCGAACTCGGCGACGAGGTCGCGGCTGGCCGTCCCGTCGATCGAGTTCGGCACGCTCGACGCGAAGCCGAGATCGCGGGCGACCGCCTCGGCGTCGAGGCCGAGGGTCGAGCCGGCGAGGGCGCCCGAGCCGTAGGGCGAGACGTCCGCCCGGACGGCCCAGTCCCGCAGGCGCTCCAGATCGCGCAGCAGCGCCCAGCCGTGGGCGAGCAGATGGTGCGCGAGGAGCACGGGCTGAGCGTGCTGGAGGTGGGTGCGCCCGGGCATGATCGCCGTCGGGTGCGCCGACGCCTGCGCGGCGAGGGCGTCGATGAGCTGCACCACCAGCTCCGAGACGAGCGCCGCGTGGTCGCGGAGGTACATCCGGACGAAGGTGGCGATCTGGTCGTTGCGCGAGCGCCCCGCGCGGAGCTTGCCGCCGAGCTCGGGACCGGCTTCGAGCATCAGGCCGCGCTCGAGGGCGCCGTGCACGTCCTCGTCGGACTCGTCGGCGGTGAAGCTCCCGTCGGTGACGGCAGCCTCGAGCCGGTCGAGCGCCGCGAGCATCGCGGTGAGCTCGGCGTCGTCGAGGTAGCCCGCTCCGGCGAGCGCCCGGGCGTGGGCGCGGGAGCCGGCGAGGTCGTAGGGGGCGAGCTGCCAGTCGAAGTGGGTCGACCTCGAGAGCGCGGCGAGCTCGGGCGAGGGGCCGCCGGCGAAGCGGCCGCCCCACAGGGCTCCGGCCTCGCCCGCGCGGGCGGAGGGTCGTTCCGTCATGGTTCTCCTCGGGTTCGGCTGTCGAGTCTACTGAGCGGCGTCGGCGGTGCCGGCGCGCTCCAGGAGCCACACGAGCAGGGCCTTCTGCGCGTGCAGGCGGTTCTCCGCCTCGTCCCAGATCACGCTCTGCGGGCCGTCGATCACGTCGGCGGTCACCTCGTAGCCGCGGTCCGCGGGCAGGCAGTGCAGGAACAGCGCGTCGGGAGCGGCAGCGGCCATCGTGGCGGCGTCGACCCGGTAGGCACCGAAGGTCGCGACGCGCGCCGCCTTCTCGTCCTCCTTGCCCATCGACACCCACGTGTCCGTGATCACGATGTCGGAGCCGGCCGCGCCCTCGTCGGGGTCGGTCGTGGTGATCGCCGATCCGCCGGTAGTCGCGGCGATGCGCTGCGCATCGGCCAGGACCGCCGCGTCCGGCGAGTACGACTCCGGGGAGACGATGCGGACGTGCATGCCGGCCGTGGCCCCCGCCAGGAGGTACGAGTGCGCCATGTTGCTCGCTCCGTCCCCGAAGAACGTGAGCGTGAGTCCCGCGAGGTGACCGCGGTGCTCGCGGATGGTCAGCAGGTCGGCGAGGAGCTGGCACGGGTGGAACTCGTCCGAGAGCGCGTTGACGACCGGCACGCGCGTGCTGCGCGCCATCTCCTCCAGGCCCGACTGCGCGTAGGTGCGCCACACGATGGCGGCGACCTGGCGCTCCAGGACCCGCGCCGTGTCGGAGGCGGTCTCCTTGCCGCCGAGCTGGCTGCTCGCGGTCGAGATGATCAGGGGGCTCCCGCCGAGATCGGCGATGCCGACCGCGAAGGAGACACGGGTGCGCGTGGAGGACTTGTCGAAGATCACGGCGACGGTCTGCGGCCCGGCGAGGGGCTTCCGGGAGAAGCGGTCGCGCTTGAGCTCGAGGGCGAGGTCGAGGATCTCGGCCTGCTCGGCGGGAGTGATGTCGTCGTCGCGGAGGAAGTGGCGGGTCACGGTGCTGGTCGCTTTCGGTGGAGGTACGGGGTCAGAGGGTCTGCAGTGCGCGGCCGAAGCGCTCGGCGAACTCGGCGACGTCGGCGGCGGTCACCACGAGCGGAGGCGCGAGCCGGATGCTCGAGTCGTTCGCCGCGTTCACGATCAGGCCGGCGTCGAGGCAGGCGGCGGCGAGCTCGGCGGCGACCGGCCGGGTCAGGGCGATGCCCAGGAGGAGGCCCGCGCCGCGGACCCCTCCGATCAGGGGCGAGTCGAGAGCGGTCAGCGCGTCGACGATCTGCGCCCCGCGCTCCCGCGCGTTGCCGAGAAGGTCGGCGCGCTCGATCTCGGCGAGCACGGCTCCGGCCACGGCGGTCGCGAGCGGATTGCCGCCGAAGGTGCTGCCGTGGTGGCCCTTCTGCAGGAGGTCGGACGCCTCGCCGAAGGTCACCAGCGCTCCGACGGGGAAGCCTCCGCCGAGCCCCTTGGCCAGGGTGACGGCGTCGGGCAGGATCCCCGCCTCCTGGTAGGCGAACCAGCGTCCGGTCCGCCCGACCCCGGTCTGGATCTCGTCGACGATGAGCAGCGCGCCGTGCTCGCGGGTGAGCTCCCGCGCGCGCTCGAGGTAGCCGGCCGGCAGCGGGATGACGCCCGCCTCCCCCTGGATGGGCTCGACGATCAGCGCGGCGACGGACTCGTCGAGAGCCGCCTCGAGGGCCTCGATGCTCGCCTCGAGGTGCTCGACCCCTCCCGGCATCGGCTCGAACGGCGCGCGCATGGCCGCCTTGCCGGTCAGAGCGAGCGCGCCCATCGTCCGCCCGTGGAACGCGTTCTGCAGCGCCACGACGCGGTGCCGGCCGCCGGCCGCGTTCAGCCGCGCCAGCTTGAAGGCCGCCTCGTTGGCCTCGGTGCCCGAGTTGGCGAAGTAGACGCGGCCCGTCTCCCCGGCCCCGGTGAGGCGGCGCAGGGTCTCGGCGAGCTCGATCTGCGGGGCGGTCGCGAAGTAGTTGGAGACGTGGGCGAGCGCACCGGCCTGGCGCGTCACGGCCTCGACGAACACGGGATGCGCATGGCCGAGCGAGTTGACGGCGATGCCGCCGAGGAAGTCGAGGTACTCCCGCCCGTCGACGTCCCAGACCCGGCAGCCCTCGCCGCGCTCGAGCACGGCGAGCGGCGGCGCGAAGGTCTGCATCATCGCGGCGGAGTAGCGGTCGCGCGCCGAGCCGGTGCGGGACGCGGTCGTGGGGGTGGACATGGTGGCCTTTCGATCGGAGCGGTCCGGCCGCGAGGGCCGACGGTGCGCGCGTCCCGGACGGGACGGGCGCTCGGAGCCGGGGCCGCTGAGGATCAGCGGCCCGACATTCGCTCCCGGTCGCGGGGGTCGAGCGAGGCGACGACCTCGGTGCCGATGCCCTCCGAGGTGAACACCTCGAGCAGGATCGAGTGCGGGATGCGGCCGTCGATGATGGCGGCCTTGGGCACTCCCCCGCGCACGGCGTCGAGGCAGGCGGTCATCTTGGGGATCATGCCCGATTCGAGCGAGGGCAGCAGAGCCGCGAGGTCGTCCGAGCGGATGTGCGAGACGAGCGACTCGCGGTCGGGCCAGTCGGAGTAGAGGCCGGCCACGTCGGTGAGGACGACGAGCTTCTCGGCGCCGAGCGCGACGGCCAGCGCGGCGGCGGCGGCGTCGGCGTTGACGTTCAGCGACTGCGTGGGGTCGTCCGAATCGGGGGCGATCGAGGACACGACCGGGATCCGGCCGGCCTCGAGCTGAGCGAGGACGGCGGCGGGGTCCACAGCGATCACGTCTCCGACGAGTCCGAGGTCGTGCTCCTCGCCGTCGATCACGACACCGCGGCGGCGGCCGACGAAGAGGCCCGCGTCCTCACCGGAGATGCCGGCGGCGAGGGGGCCGTGCTCGTTGATCCGGCGGACGATGTCGCGGCTGATGCTGCCGGTGAGCACCATCCGCACCACCTCCATCGCCTCGGGGCTCGTGACCCGGTAGCCGCCCCGGAACTCGCTCTCGATCCCGAGCCGGTCGAGCATCCGCGAGATCTGCGGCCCGCCGCCGTGGACGACCACGGGGCGGATCCCGGCGTAGCGCAGGTAGACCATGTCCTGGGCGAAGGAGCGCTGCAGCTCCTCCGACACCATCGCGTTGCCGCCGAACTTGATCACCATCGTGCGCCCGTGGAAGCTCTGCAGCCAGGGCAGCGACTCGATGAGCGTCGCGGCCTTCCCGGGCGCGGCGTCGCGCTCGGCGCGGCTCTCGGCCGAGAGAGTGGTGTCGTCGCTCATGGCCGCCTCAGCTCGAGTACGCGGAGTTCTCGTGCACGTAGTCGTGCGTGAGGTCGTTGGTCCAGATCGTGGCCGTCGCGTCGCCGGCGTGCAGGTCGATGTCGACGGCGACCTCCCGAGGGGCGAGGTCGACGAGGTCGCGGCTCTCGTGCGGCTCGCCCGCGAGGCAGACCTGCACCCCGTTCATCGCGACGTCGATGCCGTACGGGTCGAACTGCGCATCGGTCGTGCCCACGGCGGCGAGGACGCGGCCCCAGTTGGGATCCTTGCCGAAGATCGCGGCCTTGAACAGGTTGCTGCGGGAGACGGCGCGGGCGACGACCACGGCCTCGTCCTCGGTCGCGGCGTTCAGCACGCGGATCGCGACGTCGTGGGCGGCGCCCTCCGCATCCGCCTGCAGCTGCAGGGTGAGGTCGCGGCAGACCGCGGTCAGGGCCGCGGTGAACTCGTCGGCGTCGGCCTCGACGCCGCTGGCGCCGCTCGCGAGCAGTGCGACGGTGTCGTTCGTCGACATGCAGCCGTCCGAGTCGAGGCGGTCGAAGGTGACGCGGGTCGCGGCACGCAGGGCGGTGTCGAGAGCGGCGGACTCGAGGGCCGCGTCGGTCGTGATCACGACCAGCATCGTCGCCAGACCCGGCGCGAGCATCCCGGCGCCCTTGGCCATGCCGCCGATGCTCCAGCCCTGCTCGGAACGGACCACCGCCTGCTTCGGGACCGTGTCGGTGGTCATGATCGCGCGGGCGGCCGCCTCGCCCGCCTCGGGTCCCCCGGCGAGCTCGGCGGAGGCACCGGTCACGCCGGCGGTGAGCTTCGCGAGGTCGAGCTGGTCGCCGATCAGCCCGGTGGAGCACACCAGCACGTCGCCGGCGGACACCTCGAGGCTCTCGCCCACGAGCTCCGCGGTGCGGTGGGTGACCTGGAAGCCCTGAGCACCCGTGTAGCAGTTGGCGCCGCCGGAGTTGAGGACGATCGCCGAGACGACGCCGTCGCGCATCACCTGCTCGCTCCAGAGGACGGGGTTCGCCTTGCAGCGGTTGCTCGTGAAGACCGCGGCGGCGCTCTGCAGCGGGCCGAGGTTCTGCACGAGCGCGACGTCGCGCGTTCCGGTCGACTTCAGCCCGGCGACGACTCCGGCCGCCCGGAACCCTGCTGCTGCGGTGACGCTCACGGCGCGACTCCGTTCACGCTCAGGCCGAGGGACTCCGGGAGTCCCAGGGCGATGTTGGTGGACTGGACGGCCGCGCCCGCGGTGCCCTTGACCAGGTTGTCGATGGCCGAGACGACCACGACGCGGCGGGCCCGCTCGTCCACGGCGAGTCCGATCAGAGCGGTGTTCGCCCCCACCACGTCGGCCGTCCGGGGGAAGGAGCCCTCCGGGAGCAGCTGGACGAAGGTCTCGTCGCCGTAGGCGGTCTCCCACGCGGCGCGCACGTCCTGCGCGGAGACGCCGGGAGCGAGGCGCGCGGTCGAGGTCGCCAGGATGCCCCGGGACATCGGCACGAGGACCGGGGTGAACGAGATCGAGACGGGTCCGGCTCCGGCGAGCAGGAGGTTCTGCCGGATCTCGGGATTGTGGCGGTGCGCTCCGCCGAGGCCGTAGGCGTGCGCGGAGCCGAGGAGCTCGCTGGCGAGGAGGTCGATCCGCAGGCTCTTGCCCGCACCCGAGGGTCCGACGGCGAGGACCGCGACGAGGTCCGACGACTCGATCACTCCGGCGTGCAGGCCGGGGGCCAGGCCGAGCGTGATCGCCGTGACGTTGCAGCCGGGGACGGCGATGCGCCGCACTCCGGCGAGCGCCTCGCGCTGCTTGCGTCCGCCGCCGCCGATCAGCAGCTCCGGGAGCCCGTAGGGCCAGGCCCCGGCGAAGTCGCCCCCGTAGAAGTCGGCCCAGTCCTGCGGGTCGGTCAAGCGGTGGTCGGCGCCGCAGTCGACGACGAGGACGTCCTCGGGCAGGGTCGCGGTGATCTCGCCCGACTTCCCGTGCGGGAGGGCGAGGAAGACGACGTCGTGCCCGGCGAGGTTCCCGGTCGTCGTGTCGACGAGGACGAGGTCGCGGAGCGAGCGGAGGTGCGGGTGCACGGCGATGAGGGGCTGACCCGCGTTGGCGTGCGCCGTCACCGTGCGCACCTCGAACTCGGGGTGGTCGGCGAGCAGTCGCAGCAGCTCGCCGCCCGCGTAGCCGCTCGCACCGGCCACCGCCACGGAGAAAGTCATGCCCGAGAGCCTAGCCGGTGCGGGTGCGGGGCCCCGCCCGGCCGAGCCGGACGGGACCCCCGGCCTCACTCGCGGAGTCGGACGCCGAAGCGCTCCGCCGCCACGGCCACGCCGTTCTCCTTCGCGGCCGTCGCCTCGGCCGCGGTGAGCGTGCGGTCCGGCGCGCGGAAGCGCAGCGCGAACGTCAGCGACTTCGTCCCCTCGGCGAGCCCGGTGCCGCGGTAGTCGTCGACCAGGCGGATCGCCTCGAGCAGCTCGCCCGCCCCCTCGGCGACGGCGGCGCGCACGTCGGCTGCCGCGATGCCGACCGGCACGACGAGCGAGAGGTCCTGGGTCGCGGCGGGCAGCGCGCCCACCGGACGGGCCACGACGACCCTCCCGGCCCGCGCGAGCAGCGGCTCGAGGTCGAGCTCGACCACGGCGACGCGGCGCGGGAGGTCGAGCTCCTCGGCGAGCGCCGGGAGCAGCTCCCCCGCGTGCCCGATGACCGCGCCGTCGAGCACGACCTCGGCGGTGCGGCCCGGGTGCAGCGCGGCGTGGGCCCCCTGGCGCAGCACGAGCTCGGTGCCGGTCGCCGCGGCGACCTCGCGGACCACGTCGAGGGCGTCGCGCCAGTCGACGTCACGCCCGGCGACACCGGGCTGGCGCACGACGGCGGCACCCGTGAGCAGCGCCGCGAGGTGCCGCGGCTGCGGCGGAATGCCCGCGTTCAGCTCGGCCTCGACCTCCGCGGACGGACGCGTCCCGCCCGCAGGGAGCGCCCCCGAGCCGAACGGGCGGCCGGCAACCGGGAGGAAGACGGAGCCGAGCTCGTAGACCGCGAGATCCGTCAGGCCGCGCGAGCGGTTGCGGGCCGCGACCTGCACGAGACCCGGCAGCAGAGAGATCCGCAGCTGGCCCGCGGTCGCGTCGAGCGGGTTGGCGAGCGTGATCTGCTCCTGCGGCTCCCCGTCGACCGAGCCGAGCCGGTCGTTGATCGAGCGCGAGAGGAACGGGTACGAGAGCACCTCGGTCAGGCCCGCGGCGGCGAGCGCCTGGGCGAGGGTGCGGCGCAGCCGCTGGCCCGGGGTCAGCCCGCGGCCGGGAGGCGCGACGGGCAGGATCGCCGGGATGCGGTCGTACCCGGTGATGCGGGCGACCTCCTCCGCGAGCGAGGCGCGGTCGACGAGGTCGGGGCGCCAGCTCGGCGGAGTCACCAGCAGGCCCGCTCCGCCGGCCTCGACGGAGGCGCCGATCTCGACGAGCGCGCCGCGGATCTCCTCCGGGGTGTACTCCACGCCGATGAGGCCTGCGACGTAGCCGTCCGGCAGCTCGACCGGCTCCGCCGTGCGCGGGTCGGCCAGGACCGAGCCGAGCTCGTCCGCCGTGCCGCCGGCGAGCTCCACGAGCAGCTGCACCGCGCGGGCCGCGGCGACCGAGGCCACCTCGGGGTCGACGCCGCGCTCGAAGCGCCGCGACGCCTCGCTCGGCAGCTTGTGCCGGCGAGCCGTCCGGGCGATCGAGACCGGGTCGAAGTTCGCCGCCTCGAGCAGGACGTCGGACGTGGCGTCCGAGATCTCGGTGCGCGCGCCCCCCATCACTCCGGCGAGGCCGATCGCCCCGCCGTCGTCGGCGATGACGAGGTCCTCCGCGTGCAGGCGCCGGGTCTGGCCGTCGAGCGTCTCGAGGGTCTCCCCCGGTGCGGCGCGGCGCACCACGATGCCGCCCTGCAGGGTCGCCAGGTCGTAGCCGTGCAGCGGCTGGCCCAGCTCGAACATCACGTAGTTGGTGATGTCCACGACGAGCGAGATCGAGCGGACGCCGGCCAGTCGCAGTCGCGCGAGCATCCACGGCGGCGTCGGTCGTGAGACGTCGACGCCCCGAACGACGCGCGTGACGAACACGGAGGCGCCGACACGGCCGCGGATCGGCGCCTCGTCGGCCACGGACACGGGGAAGACGGGGGCCGTCTCCGTGCGCTCGTGCGGAGGGAGCGCCCGAGCGGGGTCGCGGAAGGCGGCTCCGGTGGCGTGGGCGTACTCGCGGGCGATGCCGCGGATCGAGAAGGCGTAGCCGCGGTCGGGCGTCACGTTGACCTCGACCGCGGCGTCGTCGAGACCGAGGAGCGCGACGGCGTCCGTGCCCGGCTCCGGGTCGAGCCCGAGCGAGGCGAGGCGGAGGATGCCGTCGTGGTCGTCCCCGAGGCCGAGCTCGCGGCTCGAGGCGATCATCCCGTCGGACACGTGCCCGTAGGTCTTCCGCGCGGAGATCGGGAACGGCCCGGGCAGGACCGCGCCCGGCAGTGACACGACGACCTTGTCGCCGGCCGCGAAGTTGTGGGCTCCGCAGACGATGCCGCGGACGTCCTCTCCGCCGTCGGCGGCACGCCCGCCCTCCGGGGCCACGCGGACGTGGCACCAGTTGATGGTCTTGCCGTTCTTCTGCGGCTCCGGAGCGAGGTCGAGCACCTCGCCGACGACGACGGGGCCGGTCACCTCGAAGCGGTGGACGTCCTCCTCCTCCAGGCCGACCGACACCAGGGCCGCGTGCACGGACTCCGTCGTGACGTCCTGCTCGAGGTCGACGTACTCCCCCAGCCAGCTCAGCGGGATGCGCATCAGATCACCATCCCGTACTGCTCGCTGAAGCGGACGTCGCCCTCGACCATGTCGCGCATGTCCTTCACGTCGTTGCGGAACATCAGGGTCCGCTCGATCCCCATGCCGAAGGCGAACCCGGAGTACTCCTCCGGGTCGATCCCGGCCGCGCGCAGCACGTTCGGATTGACCATGCCGCAGCCGCCCCACTCGATCCAGCGGGCACCGCCGACGAAGGTCGGGTGCCAGACGTCCAGCTCGGCGCTGGGCTCGGTGAAGGGGAAGTAGTTCGGGCGCAGGCGAATGCGCGCGTCGTCGCCGAAGAGGATCCGCGCGACGTGCTCGAGGGTGCCCCGCAGGTGCGCCATGGTCAGGCCGCGGTCGACGGCGAGACCCTCGAACTGCGTGAACACGGGCGTGTGCGTCGCGTCGAGCTCGTCGGTGCGGTACACCCGTCCGGGAGCGATCACGTAGAGCGGCAGCGGGCGCTCGAGCATCGAGCGGATCTGCACCGGCGAGGTGTGCGTGCGCAGCACCAGGTGCGAGTCGACGGGGTCGACGAAGAAGGTGTCCTGCATGGCTCGGGCCGGGTGGTCCTCGTCGAAGTTCAGGGCGTCGAAGTTGAACCACTCGTTCTCGAGCTCCGGCCCCTCCGCGATCTCCCAGCCCATCCCGACGAACACGTCGGCGATCGACTCCTGGAGCAGCGAGAGGGGGTGGCGGGCGCCGCGGCGCACGAAGCTGGCGCCGGCGGTGACGTCCACGCGCTCGGCCTCGAGCGCGGCCGCGTCCTCGGCCTCGACGAGCTCGGCCTCGCGGGCGGCGTAGGCGTCGCCCACCTGCTTGCGGGCACCGCCGACGAGCTTGCCGGACGCCGCCTTGTGCTCGGGCGGGACGGAGCGCATCTGCGCGTTGAGGCGGGCGAGGGCGGACCCCTCGCCGAGGTGGGCGGCTCGGGCGGACTTCAGAGCGGTGGAGTCGCCCGCCGCGCCGATGGCGGCGAGGGCGTCGGCGACCGCCGCGGAGACGGCCTCATCGGTGATCGGGTTGCTGTCTGACACGATCCCCCAGTGTAGGCGAGGGCCTCCGCCCCCTCCCGCCGCCCGCGCGCGGTGCTCGTCGCGCTCGCCCGCGGCCAGGCCCCCATCTGCGCCGACGGCCCTCGAAGCCCCGCCACCGGCGCTGCTCGACCAGCAGGGGCGGGTTCTCGCTACGCCGGGGTCGGAGGCTGCTCGACCGGAAGGAAGCTGGGCGCCGCCGGACGGGAAGACGCCCGGACCGATCGCGACTCCCCGATCACCACCGCCTCCGCGTCGACGACGCCGGAGCGGAGCACCACCGCTCGATGCGCTGAGCGATCGCCGGACCCTCGAGGCGAACGGACGAATCGCGTGCGAGCGATTCCTCCTAGCCGGACGCAGGACGCTCTGCGGAACCCGACCCCGTCAGGAAGCCGACCGCGGTGAGGATCGCCCTCGGGCGATCCTCACAGTTCAATCCTGCACAGCGATCAGCTGCGTGTCCGTCTGCGCGCGGGCTGCGGGGTGGCCGCCGATGGTGCGGCCGCCGCGTCCGCCGCTCTTCGTGCGGATCTCGATCCACTTCGCCAGCCCCGAGAGGAGGAGGCAGATGCCGATGTAGATCGCTCCGATGACGATCGCCGCCGGGATGATCGGGCTGTCGAGGCTCGACTGGTTGCCCAGGTAGCGCGCGTAGTACAGCAGCTCGTTGTAGGTGATGATCGAGCCGAGCGCCGTGTCCTTGAGGGCGACGACGAGCTGGGCGATGATCACGGGCAGCATCGAGCGGATCGCCTGGGGGAACAGGATGAGCCGCATCACGCCGGACTTGCGCAGGCCGATCGCGTAGCCCGCCTCCTTCTGTCCTCGCGGGAGGGCTTCGATGCCGGCGCGGAAGATCTCGGAGAAGACGGAGCCGTTGTAGAGGGTCAGGGCGATGACGACGGCGAGGTAGGGGCTGAGCTTGAGGCCCGCGAACGGCAGGCCGTAGTACATCAGCATCATCAGGATCAGGACGGGGATCGCCCGGAACAGCTCGATGAAGAGCGTGACGGGGACGTTGATCCAGCGCCGGTCCGAGAGCCGGCCGATCGCCAGGAGGAGGCCGAGGACGAGGCTGGCGACGCCCGCCGTGGCGAAGGCCGCGAGCGTGCGGCCGAGGGCGCCGCCGATGCTCTGCCAGACCAGCGGGTAGCCGAACGCGCGCCACTTGGAGGCGTCGAACTGGCCGGACTCCGCGAAGCGCCAGACCACGAAGCCGAGGAACGCCGCGATCAGCAGGACGACGACGACGCCGATGACGAGGTTGCGCACGACGGCCCGGGGGCCGGGGTTGTCGAAGAGGACGGAGCTCATCGGGCGACCCTCCACTTCTTCTCGAGCTGACGTTGGACGAGCGAGAGCAGGGTGACCAGGACCACGAAGACCAGGGCCACCCAGAGGACGACGATGAGGCTGTTCTCGCCGCGCTCGTTGAGCACGCGGACGATGGTGCCCGCCTCCGCGACCGAGAAGCCGGCGGCGACGGTGGTGTTCTTCAGCAGCGCGATCAGGACGCTCATGAGCGGCGGGATCACGGAGCGGAAGGCCTGGGGCAGGACGACCTGCGTCATCGTGAGGCCGAAGTCGAGGCCGATCGCGCGGGCCGCCTCGGCCTGGCCGATCGGCACGGTGTTGATGCCCGACCGCAGCACCTCCGCGACGTAGGTCGCGGTGTAGAGGCTGAGGGCGCAGATCGCCAGGTTCGTGTAGTCCACCTGCGGCAGGTCGAGCTTGGGGTAGCCGAAGGCGAAGAAGAACATCACCAGCGTGAGCGGGGTGTTCCGGATGGTGTTCACGTACACCGTGCCGACCGCGCGGGCGATCGGGACGGGCGAGACGCGCATCGCGCCGACCACCGTGCCGATCAGCAGGGCGAACACGAGCGAGACGCTGAAGAGGATCAGGGTGTTGCCGAAGGCCGGGACGTAGACGTCGAGGTTGTTCAACAGGACATCCATGCGGCTGGCCCTTCTGTCGGAGCGGTGGTGGTGGTCGAGGAGAGGGGACCCCCGGGCGGCGGTCGGGCCGCCCGGGGCGCCTCCTAGTAGTCGTTCACCGCCGGCTGGGTGACGGTCGTGCCGGACTGGCCGAGCGTCTCGTCGTAGATGGCGCTCCAGGTCTCGCCGCCGTCGGTCAGCATGCCGTTGACGAAGTGGCGCAGGGCGTCGTCGTCCTTCGGCAGGCCGATGCCGTAGAGCTCGGTGCTGAAGGGCTCTCCGACGACCTTGAGCTCGTCGGGCTTCTGAGCGGCGTAACCGATCAGGATCGCGCCGTCGGTGGTGACGGCGTCGACGGTGCCGTCGGAGAGGGCGTCCACGCACTGCGAGTACGTGTCGAACTCCTCGGTCTTCACCTCGGGGTAGTTGGTGCGGATGTTCTGGATCGGGGTGGAGCCGGTGGCCGAGCACACGGTGGTGTCGGCGGTGAGGTCGTCCGGTCCGGTGATCGTGTCGTTGTCGGCCGCGACGAGCAGCTGCTGGCCGGTCTCGAAGTAGGGTCCGGCGAAGCCGACCTGCTCCTTGCGCTTGTCGGTGATCGAGTAGGTGCCGACGTAGTAGTCGATGTCGCCGTTCACGATCGACGCCTCGCGGTTGGCCGACGGGATCGCCTGGAACTCGATGGCGTCGGCCGCGAAGCCGAGCGAGGCGGCGGTCCACTTGGCGATCTCGATGTCGAAGCCGGAGCGCTCGCCGGTCGCCGCGTCGAGGTAGCCCAGCCCGGGCTGATCCTCCTTGACGCCGATGACGACCTTGCCGTCCGCGGTCATCGCGTCGAAGGTCGGGCTGCCCTCGAGAGTGACGTCGGAGGCGACCTCGTACGCGGAGGTCCCTCCCTCGGAGCCTCCACCGGCGCCGCCGCCGGCGGTTCCGGCGTCGCCGGAGCAGCCGGCGAGGGCGAGGGTCGCTGCCGCGAGTCCCGCGGTCATGAACATGAGCCTGGTGCGCATGATCGTCCTTCCTGGGGTTCGGCCCGCCGGAGCGGGCGATGTCGGGTCGGCTCCCGGGTCACGGGTCCGACCTGCCTGGTGGCTGCTGATCGCGCTTCTAGTGCGTGATGAGCTTGGAGAGGAAGTCCTTGGCCCGGTCGGTGCGGGGCGCGGTGAAGAACGACTCAGGGTCGGTGTCCTCGAGGATCTCGCCGTCGGCCATGAACACGACGCGATCGGCGGCCTTCCGGGCGAAGCCCATCTCGTGGGTGACGACGATCATCGTCATCCCGTCCTTGGCGAGCCCGACCATCACGTCCAGGACCTCGTTGATCATCTCGGGGTCGAGCGCCGAGGTCGGCTCGTCGAACAGCATCACCTTGGGCTTCATCGCCAGCGCCCGCGCGATCGCGACGCGCTGCTGCTGCCCGCCGGAGAGCTGGGCCGGGGTCTTGGCGGCCTGGTGGCCGACGCCGACCCGGTCGAGCAGCGCCGTGGCCTGGGCCTCCGCGTCCTTGCGGGAGAGCCCGCGGACCTTGATCGGGCCGAGGGTGACGTTCTCGAGGATCGTCTTGTGCGCGAAGAGGTTGAACGACTGGAAGACCATCCCGACGTCGGCGCGGAGCGCGGCGAGGCCCTTGCCCTCCTCCGGGAGCTTCTGACCGTCGATGGTGATGGTGCCGCCCGAGATCGTCTCGAGCCGGTTGACCGTGCGGCAGAGCGTCGACTTGCCGGATCCGGAGGGGCCGAGGACCACGACGACCTCGCCCCGGTGCACCGTCAGATCGATGTCCTTCAGAGCCTGGAAGTCGCCGTAGTGCTTCTGCACCCCGGAGAGGACGACGAGGGGTTCACCGGCGGGAGCGGCGGCGCGCTCGTCTTGCGGGGCTGTGACCATGCCGTCAGAGAAGCACACGGGGATGGGCCGGTCAAATCATGAGGGAATTCTTAACCGAAGGGTAACAACGCGCCCTGTTCTCCAGGTTCGCAGCACCCTCGGCCCGGTTCCTCTCAGGAACGCAGCGCGAAGGCGCTCTCGTACAGGCAGACGGAGGCCGCGGTCGCGAGGTTGAGCGACTCCGCCGCCCCGTAGATGGGCACCGCGACCACGCCGTCGACGAGGGCGAGCGACTCGTCCTCGAGGCCGCGCGCCTCGTTGCCGAAGACCCAGACGGTCGGCTGGGCGAGGTCCCCGCGGGCGCGGACGTCGAGCAGGTCCTCCCCCTTCACGTCGGCCGCGACGGAGCGCAGTCCCACGCCGCGGAGCCGGCCCAGCACGTCGGCGAGGTCGGCGCCGACCGCGACCGGGAGGTGGAAGAGCGAGCCGGTCGTGGAGCGCACGACCTTGGGGTTGTAGAGGTCGACCGAGCGGCCGGACAGCACGACCGCGTCAGCGCCGGCGGCGTCGGCGGCACGGATGATCGTGCCGAGATTGCCCGGATCGCGGACCTCCTCGAGCACCGCCACGAGGCGCGGCTCGGAGGCGACGACGTCCTTGAGCGACGTGGGGAACTGACGGCAGACCGCGACGAAGCCCTGCGGAGTGACGGTGTCGGCCATCGCGTCGAGGACGTCCTCGGTCACGTACTCGATCTCCACCTCCGCCTCGGCGGCCGCGGCGACGATCTCGGGGTGCCGCTCCAGAGCGGTCGGAGTCGCGAACGACTCGACGATCAGCTCCGGTCGGTACTGCAGCGCCTCGGAGAGTGCCTGCGGGCCCTCGAGGAGGAAGAGCCCCGTCTCGAGCCGGGCCGGGCGGCGGGTGAGCTTCGCCACGGAGCGGACACGGGGAGAGCGGGGGTTGTCGAGCATGCGGCGAGCCTATCGGCGCGGTGATCGCCGCCCCCGCAGACACGGCGCGGGAGGGCCTGCGTACGACGGAGGGGGCCGCGACCTCTCGGTCGCGACCCCCTCCGGGAAGCCGTGCTGACTACGCTGCGGCCTTGGGCGCCGAGGTGTCGGCGGGCAGCGCGCTCTTCGCGGTCGCGACGAGCGAGGCGAACGTGGCCGGCTCGGTGATCGCGAGGTCCGCGAGGATGCGGCGGTCGACCTGGACGCCGGCCAGGGCGAGGCCCTGGATGAAGCGGTTGTAGGTCAGGCCGTTCGCGCGGGACGCGGCGTTGATGCGCTGGATCCAGAGACGACGGAATTCGCCCTTCTTGGCGCGGCGGTCGCGGTACGAGTAGACGAGGGAGTGGGTGACCTGCTCCTTCGCCTTGCGGTAGAGGCGCGACCGCTGGCCGCGGTAGCCCGAGGCGCGCTCGAGGATGACGCGACGCTTCTTGTGGGCGTTGACGGCCCTCTTCACTCTTGCCATTGCTGTTTCTTCCTATCGATCCGTGTCGGCTGAGTAGCGACCACGCGGCGCAGCGGGCTGCGCCGGCGGTGGGCTACAGACCGAGAAGCTTCTTGGCGACCTTGGCGTCCTGCGGGGCGAGGACCTGGTCCTGGTTGAGGCGGCGCGTGCGAACGCTGGACTTGGACTCCAGGTTGTGGCGCATGCCGGCCTGCTGCTTCATGACCTTGCCGGAGCCGGTCACCTTGAAGCGCTTCTTGGCACCCGAGTGGGTCTTCATCTTGGGCATGTTCTCTCCTTGTGAACGTCACTCCGCGCTCGGCGGGGCGAAACCGGTGCCCCGCGAGCGGGGCGTCCACCGGCCCCGAGGCCGGGGCGGCGAAGTACTAGACGGACTCGGCCTCGGCCGTGTCCTCGGGGGTGTTGGCCTCGCGACGAGCGGCGCGGACCGCATTGGCCTCGGCCTTCGCCTCGGACTTGTTCTTCAGCGGGCCGATGACCATCACCATGTTGCGACCGTCGATGGTCGGGGTGGACTCGACCTGGCCGAACTCGGCGACGTCCTCCGCGAAGCGCTGGAGCAGGCGGACGCCCATCTCGGGGCGCGACTGCTCGCGACCGCGGAAGAGGATCATCGCCTTGACCTTGTCGCCGGCCTTGAGGAAGCCCTCGGCGCGCTTGCGCTTGGTCTCGTAGTCGTGCTTGTCGATCTTCAGGCGGAAACGGACCTCCTTGAGGATCGTGTTCGCCTGGTTGCGACGGGCTTCCTTGAGCTTCTGAGCCTGCTCGTACTTGAACTTCCCGTAGTCCATGATCTTGGCCACGGGCGGCTTGGAGTTGGGGGCGACCTCGACCAGGTCCAGGTCTGCGTCCTGCGCGAGTCGCAGGGCGACCTCGATCTTGACGACGCCGACCTGTTCTCCTGCGGGACCCACGAGGCGGACCTCGGGGACGCGGATACGGTCGTTGGTACGGGGATCGCTGATTGCGTTTCTCCTCTGATCTCGGTGAGTGCAGCTGCGCTGCCGGAGTCTTCTCCAGCGCACCCGAGAGAGGTGATCGTCCCGTCCACGTCGTGCCTGCAGCACGGCGCTCGCACCCTGTGACGCGGTTCCCGAGGCGGACCTCGAGAGCCGCAGCCCTGCCTCCGGTGGTCTGACGACCCTCGGGGGCGGAGTGCTTCTGACCCGGTAACCTTGTGAAGCGGTCAAGCGCGGGTGGGAGAATCTCCACTTTCGAACCGAGGACATGCCTCGGAGCCCGGACAACCATAGCAGACCGGCGGCCCGCCCGACAGAGCGGATCCGGCCGCCCCTCGATCCTCTGCTGCGGCGGCCGCGCCCCTCCACCACGGACGACGAACGAAGGACCCATGGCCCAGTACGACGACGACTACACGCGACGATTCGGCGAGGACGGCGGAGCCTCCGACGTGGAGGCCGCGCGCGACATCGCGGAGGTCCCGGCGGTGGAGATCATCACCACCGCCGCCGTGCACCTGATGAGCGCGGCCGCCGTCAAGTGCGGGCTCGCCGACGAGCCCGGAGCGCAGGTCGACCTCGACGAGGCGCGCAAGCTCATCAACGCGCTCGCGGGCCTGGTCACGGCCGGGGCGCCCGACATCAGCGACATGCACGCCCGGAGCCTGCGCGACGGCCTCCGCACCCTCCAGCTCGCGTTCCGTGAGGCGTCCCCGATAGCCGACCCGATCGGCAAGGGCCCGGGCGAGAAGTGGACCGGCCCGGTCACCTGATCGGGAGTCAGCGGGCGGCGGCGAGCTGCAGCGTCATCGAGTCGACGCGCTGCGCGACGGTCTCGTCGGCCGCCCACCGCTCCCCCAGGCGCGCGACGAGGGCGCCGAGCGCGTCCTGATCGAGCCCCGGGCGCAGGCTCAGGACCACCACGAGCTCGGGCCCCGCCAGGCGCTGCTCCGGATCTCCCGCGCGCACCTCGAGCGAGGCGACCGCCCGCTCCCCCTCCGCAGCCGCGCGCAGAGCCCGGAGCACCTCCGCATCGGCGGGGGCCGGCCGCCAGTCGCCGCCCTCCGCGATCGCCCAGAGCGCCGGGCGCCGGACCGCGAACGCCCGCTCGGACGCGGGGTCGAGGACCATCACCTCGGTGCCCTCCGCGACGGCCGCCAGGGCCGCGCGGCGCCCGTCGACAGGGACGGGACGGGCGGCCGGGTCCCACCGGCGCATGCTCTCGACGCCGCTGAAGACGGGGAGCACCGTGCGGCCGTCGGGTCCGGCGACCGTGACGATCGCGAGCTCCTGCGTCTTGTCCGCCCGGAGTCCCCCGACCCCCTCGGCCTCCTCGCCGAGGCGGGCGACCAGAGGGATGAGCAGGCGGGACGTGCGGAGCGCGTCGACCACGGCCTCCGGGCCGCGAATGCCGCGGGTGAAGGACTCGAGCGCGGCGACCAGCGCCTCCGGGGCGCTCCCGTCGTCCTCCGGTGCTGCGCTCGGCTCGAAGTGCCGGCCCGCCCAGGGAGTGCCGGCGGAGTCGGTCAGATGCGCCGGGAGCGGGCGGGGCTCACTCGGATGCGACATCCAGGGCCTCCGCGAGCGTGAACGCGCCCGCGTACAGCGCCTTGCCGACGATCGCGCCCTCGAGCCCCTGGGGCACGAGGTCGCGCAGAGCGGCGATGTCGTCGAGGTTCGAGATGCCGCCCGAGGCGATCACGGGGCGATGGGTGCGGGCCATGACCTGCTCGAGGAGCTCGAGGTTCGGGCCCTTGAGCGTGCCGTCCTTCGTGACGTCGGTGACGACGTAGCGGGTGCAGCCGGCCTCCTCCAGGCGGTCGAGGACCTGCCAGAGGTCGCCGCCCTCCTTGGTCCAGCCGCGCGCGGCGAGCGTGGTGCCCCGGACGTCGAGCCCGACGGCGATCTGGTCGCCGTACTGCGCGATGACGCTCGCGGCCCACTCGGGGTTCTCGAGCGCCGCGGTGCCGAGGTTGATGCGCTTCGCGCCGGCGCTCAGCGCGGACTCGAGGCTGCGGTCGTCGCGGATCCCGCCGGAGAGCTCGACGTTGACGCCCTTCACCTGCCGGATGACCTTCTTCATGATGCCGTGGTTGTCGCCGCGGCCGAAGGCGGCGTCGAGGTCGACGAGGTGGATCCACTCCGCGCCCTGGTCGGCCCAGTCGCCCGCGGCGTCGATCGGGTCGCCGTAGTTGGTCTCGGTCCCGGCCTCGCCCTGCGTGAGCCGCACGGCCCTGCCGCCCGCCACGTCGATCGCGGGCAGGAGGACCAGGCCCGGGGCCTTGGTGAACTCGCTCATCGTCATCCTCAGTCTCGGAGCCGGTGCCGGCCCCTGGAGGCGCCGACCACCGGCCGATCCTAGTTCGTGCGGAGGGTGCCCAGCCAATTGGCCAGCAGCCGGAGCCCGGCGGCCCCCGACTTCTCGGGGTGGAACTGCGTGGCCGAGAGCGGCCCGTTCTCGACCGCGGCGATGAAGGGGCCTCCGTGATCGGCCCAGGTGACCGCGGGACGCGGGAACGGGGGCATCACGTCGAGCGACCACTCGCGGGCGCCGTAGGAGTGCACGAAGTAGAAGCGCTCCTCGGCGATGCCGTCGAAGAGCACCGAGCCCTCGGGAGCGGAGACGGTGTTCCAGCCCATGTGCGGGACGACCTCGGCCGGGAGGAGGTCCACCGTCCCCGGCCACTCGCCCAGGCCCTCGCTCTCGACCCCGCGCTCGACGCCGCGCTCGAAGAGCACCTGCATCCCGACGCAGATGCCCAGGACGGGGCGCCCGCCGGCGAGGCGCTTCTCGATGATCTCGCCGCCGCGGGCGCGGGTCAGCGCCGACATCACGGCGTCGAAGGCGCCGACGCCGGGCACGAGGAGGCCGTCCGCCTCCAGCGCCCGCTTCCGGTCCCCCGTCAGCTCGACGTCGGCCCCGGCGAGCTCGAGCGCCTTGACGGCGGAGTGCACGTTCCCCGAGCCGTAGTCGTAGACAACGACGGAGGGGCGGGCCCAGCTCACAGCGCGCCCTTCGTCGACGGCACGCCGGAGACGAGCGGGTCGAGGGCCTTGGCCTGACGGAAGGCGCGGGCGAACGCCTTGAATTCCGCTTCGGCGATGTGGTGCGGGTCCCTGCCGCCGAGCACCGTGACGTGCACGGTGAGGCCGGCGTTGAACGCGATCGCCTCGAAGACGTGGCGCACCATCGACCCGGTGAAGTGGCCGCCGATCAGGTGCAGCGCGAAGCCCTCCGGCTCGCCGGTGTGCACGAGGTAGGGGCGCCCCGAGATGTCGACGACGGCCTGCACGAGCGCCTCGTCGAGGGGGACGAGCGCGTCGCCGAAGCGGGAGATCCCGGCCTTGTCGCCGAGCGCCTGACGGATGGCCGTGCCGAGCACGATGCCGATGTCCTCCGCGGTGTGGTGGATGTCGATCTCGATGTCGCCGCGGGCCCGGACTCGGAGATCCGTGAGCGAGTGCTTCGCGAACGCCGTCAGAAGGTGGTCGAAGAAGGGCACGCCGGTCTCGAGATCGGCGACGCCCGTGCCGTCGAGGTCGAGGGAGAGCTCGATGCTCGACTCGCTGGTGGCACGGCTGAGGGAGGCGGTGCGCCCGGGTGCGGCGCTCGGGGAGGTCATGTCTTCCAGTCTATTCGCGCCGCGTCGCCGCCCCCGGGCGGAGCTCACTCGCGCGAGAGCGCCACCGCGGGGTCGGCCGACGGTGCGGGGAGGGAGGCGAGCGCCTCGAGGAACGCGGTCGTCTCCTCCTCGGTGCCGGCGCTGACACGGAGGTGGTTCGGGATGCCGACGTCGCGGATGAGGACGCCGCGGGCGAGCAGGCCCTCGAACACGGCGGCCGGATCCGCGACATTGCCGAAGAGGACGAAGTTGCTGCCGGTCGCGTACGGGCGGTAGCCGAGGGCGCGCAGGCCGTCGATCATCCGGTCGCGCTGCACGATGATCTCGCCGACCATGGCGAGCATCTCGTCGGCGTGAGCGAGGGCGGCGGTCGCGGCGGCCTGGGTGAGGGCCGACAGGTGGTACGGGAGGCGGACGAGGCGGAGCGCGTCGATCACCGCGGGGTCGGCGGCGAGGTAGCCCAGGCGGACGCCGGCGAAGGCGAAGGCCTTGCTCATGGTGCGGGACACGAGCAGGCGCGGTCGCCCGGGGAGGAGGCTCAGCGCGGTGGGCGCGCCCCTGCCCGCGAACTCGGCGTACGCCTCGTCGACGACGACGATGCCGTCGGTCGCGTCGTAGACCGCCTCGATCACGGCGAGGTCGAGCGGCGTCCCGGTCGGGTTGTTCGGAGCGCAGAGGAAGACGATGTCGGGCCGGGCC
The DNA here is from genome assembly GCF_002931705.1 of Rathayibacter sp. AY1C5. Lineage (NCBI taxonomy): Bacteria > Bacillati > Actinomycetota > Actinomycetes > Micrococcales > Microbacteriaceae > Rathayibacter > Rathayibacter sp. AY1C5. The sequence goes on along the minus strand of NZ_PSWD01000005.1, from coordinate 167,577 downwards.
CGGCGCACCTGCTCCGCGGCGTACTCGGCTCCGATCTCGAACTCCGCCTCGCGCGGAGCGGGGATCCACTCCGTTCCGCTCCCCGACGCGAGGATCGAGTACATCGAGTAGGTGGGCGCGAACCCCAGCAGCGAGCGCCCGGGACCGCCGAACGCCTGAAGGACGTGCTGGAGCACCTCGTTCGATCCGTTCGCAGCCCACACGCCGTCCGCGGTGAGCCCGTGACCGAGGTAGCCGGCGAGGGAGTCGCGCAGCTCTCGGAACTCGCGGTCGGGATACCGGTTGACGGTGCGCAGCGCCTCCGTGACCCGCCCGACGATGTCGGCGATCACGTCGTCCGGGACCGGGTGGGTGTTCTCGTTGACGTTGAGGGCGACGGGCACGACCGCCTGGGGTGCACCGTACGGGTGCCTGCCTCGGAGGTCGTCGCGGAGGGGCAGGTCATCGAGAGTCGTCACCAGGGAATGGTAGCGAAGCACCCGGCGCGGACGTCCGGGCAGCCCGGCTCAGCGAGCGGTGTCGTACTCGGCCGGGACCGCGAGGCGCTGCCCGGGCTCGACGCCCGCGCTCGAGAGCTGGTTGAGGGAGAGGATGTCGTCGACCACGTCGCGCGGGTCCGCCTGCGGGGCGAGCTCCTCGGCGAGCGACCAGAGCGACTCGCCCGCGTGGACGGTGACGTACTGGAACTCGACCGCAGCGGCGTCGCTCGACGCGACCGCTCCACCGCCGTTGAGCCCGAAGGCGAAGGCGCCCGCCACGATCGGCAGGGCCCCCAGAGCGGCCACCACGGCGCGGCCGCGACGCGTGAGGCGCAGACGGGTGCGAACGATCCGCGCTTCGCCGAACGCGCTCATCGGCTCGGGAGCGGACGGCAGGACCTCGACGGGCCGGGCCGCGGACGAGCGCTGGAGCGGGCGGGAGGTGAGCTGTGCGGTCATGGGATCGCTCCTTTCAACAGGGATTCGGGGAGGCCCTCGGCCGGGAGGGCCGCCCCGAACGCCTGTACCGAACATATCTTCGAACGACGGAGCGGTCAAGGGACCGTTCCGGCTGATCCGCGGGCGGACTCGCGCGCGACACACTCGAACGAATGTTCCGAGTCGGGAGTTCCGGCGGATACAGTTTCGAGAGCCTGGTCGTAGTAGAGCAGCGACCACCGACATTCCTTGTCGGGTCGCGACCGGGCGGGCGCGCACGCGGCGTGCGCACCGGGAAGAGGGAGCATCGTGAGCGACGCGCAGAGGGCCGGGACCCCGGCCGCCAAGACGAAGGCGGCCGCAGGCCGGCGCCGGAAGAGCCTGAGCGCCAAGCAGCTCGCGATCCTCGACGCGATCCAGCGCTCGGTGTCGAGCCGCGGCTACCCGCCGAGCATGCGCGAGATCGGCGACGCGGTCGGCCTCGCCTCGCTGTCGAGCGTCACCCACCAGCTCAACCAGCTCGAGCTCAGCGGCTACCTGCGCCGCGACCCGAACCGGCCCCGCGCCCTCGAGATCCTCATCGACGTCCCCAGCTCGACGGAGGACGACGGGTCGTTCGAGTCGACCGCGACGGTCGGCGACGCGGCGATGGTCCCTCTCGTCGGCCGCATCGCGGCGGGCGTGCCGATCATGGCCGACCAGCAGATCGACGAGGTGTTCCCGCTTCCCCGGCAGCTCGTCGGCAAGGGCGAGCTCTTCATGCTCAAGGTCGTCGGCGAGTCGATGATCGACGCCGCGATCTGCGACGGCGACTGGGTCGTGGTCCGCTCGCAGCGCACCGCCGAGAACGGCGAGATCGTAGCGGCCATGCTCGACGGCGAGGCCACCGTCAAGGTGCTGCGCCAGCGCGACGGCCACACCTGGCTGCTGCCCCGCAACTCCAACTTCGAGCCGATCCTCGGCGACGAGGCCGAGGTGCTCGGGAAGATCGTGGCGGTCCTCCGCTCGGTCTGACACCGGGCGTGCAGGAGGGGCCCGACCGGCGTGCAGCCGGCCGGGCCCCTCCTGCGTTCGACGGGCACCGGCGATCGGGGCGCGCGCCCCTCCGTCGCGGTCACGGGAAGGCGGAGGAGGGCCGCCGACACGAGATCGCCGAGCCCTCCGGCCGCCGGAGCGGGTCGATGGTGCGGGACGCCGCACCCCCTCCCGGATGCGCCGAGCGCCCGCCTCCCGGACGGGGAGACGGGCGCTCGGGTGGTGGCGATCAGGCCTGGACGGCCGCGCGCGGAACCGCGAACTCGGTGAGCGAGCCCGCCAGATCGGCGTGCACGAGGGCGACCACGTGGGTGCCGCCCTCGACGTACTGCGTCGACAGGATCCGGCCGCTGCGGTGCAGATGCGAGATCACGTCGCCCCGGTCGTACGGCACGAGCAGGTCGATCTCGACGTCCGGCTCGGGCAGGATCTCGGCGATCCGCGCCTCCAGCTCGTCGATGCCCTCGCCGCTGCGCGCCGACACGAAGACCGCGTCGGGAGCGAGACCGCGCAGCACCAGCCGCGTGCCCTCGTCCACCAGATCGGCCTTGTTGAAGGCGATGATCTCGGGGATGCTGCGGGCGCCCACCTCGCCGATCACGTCGCGCACGGTGGCGATCTGCCCAGCCGGATCGGGGTGGGAGGCGTCCACGACGTGGACGATCACATCGGAGTCCGCGACCTCCTCGAGCGTCGACCGGAAGGCCTCGACGAGCTGGTGCGGAAGCGCTCGCACGAAGCCGACCGTGTCGGCGAGCGTGTAGAGGCGCCCGTCCTTCGTCTGGGCCTTGCGGACGGTGGCGTCGAGGGTCGCGAAGAGCGAGTTCTCGACGAGGACGCCCGCGTGCGTCATCCGGTTCAGCAGGCTCGACTTGCCGGCGTTCGTGTACCCCGCGATCGCCACCGAGGGGACGGCGTTGCGCTTGCGGTTCGCGCGCTTGGCCTCGCGGGCGGGCTTCATCGCCGTGATCTGCTTGCGCAGGCGCGCCATGCGGGTGTGGATGCGGCGACGATCGAGCTCGATCTTCGTCTCACCCGGACCGCGCGAGCCCATTCCGGCTCCCGCGCCCACCTGGCCGCCGGCCTGGCGGGACATGGACTCGCCCCAGCCGCGCAGTCGCGGGAGCAGGTACTCGAGCTGCGCGAGCTCGACCTGCGCCTTGCCCTCACGGCTCTTCGCGTGCTGGCTGAAGATGTCGAGGATCACCGCGGTGCGGTCGATCACCTTGACCTTCACCACGTCCTCCAGCGCACGCCGCTGGCTCGGTGCGAGCTCGGTGTCGGCGACGACCGTGTCCGCGCCGAGGGCCGCGACGAGCCCCGCGAGCTCCTGGGCCTTGCCCTTGCCGAGGTAGGTGCTCGGATCGGGGTGCGGGCGGCGCTGGAGCAGGCCGTCGAGGACCGTCGCTCCCGCCGTCTCCGCGAGCGCGGCGAGCTCGTGCAACGAGTTCTCCGCGTCCTCCAGCGAGTTCTGCGAGTACACGCCGATGAGCACGACGTTCTCCAGGCGCAGCTGGCGGTACTCGACCTCGGTGACGTCCTCGAGCTCGGTCGAGAGGCCGGCGACGCGTCGCAGCGCCTGCCGGTCGTCGCGGTCGAACTGCTCGCCGTCGCTGTTCTCGCCCTCGTGGCCGGCGCTCTGCAGCGCCTGGGCTCCACCCGCGACGAAGCGCGAGTACCCCGCCGAACGCGACTGCGCGTTCGCCAGGACCCTCGAGACGACGTCCACGGCCTCGGTCGTGTCGGTCTCGTTCAGGTCTTCCGTCATCCGGATAACACTAACTCCTCAGGTCTTGATAGGTTCACTTCTCATGGCCGCCGAGCACTACTTCTCGAGTACTCCCGACGGCGACCTCCGGCCCCGCAGGATCCAGGCCCGCCTGGCCGGCCGCGACCTCGAGGTCACGACGGCAGGAGGGGTGTTCAGCCCCGGTCACGTCGATCTCGGCACACGCGTCCTGCTGGACGCGGTGCCCGACGCCCCCGCTGACGGGGACCTGCTGGACCTCGGCTGCGGCTGGGGCCCGATCGCCCTCGCGCTCGCCCTCGCCTCCCCCGACGCCCGGGTGTGGGCGGTCGACGTCAACCAGCGGGCGCTCGAGCTGGTCCGTCGCAACTGCGAGGAACTCGGCGTCCTCAATGTCAACGCCGTGCTGCCCGAGGATGTTCCCGACGACGTCCGCTTCCGCACCGTGTGGTCGAACCCGCCGATCCGCATCGGCAAGGAGGAGCTGCACCTCCTGCTCGAACGCTGGCTGCCGCGGCTCGAGGAGGGCGCGGACGCCTGGCTCGTCGTGCAGCGCAACCTCGGCTCCGACTCGCTCCAGACCTGGCTGGGCGCCGCGTTCGCCGGGCGGCTCGACGTGGAGCGCGTCTCCTCGGCGAAGGGCTTCCGCGTGCTGCGGACGACCCGCCTGGCCTGACCGGGTCCTCAGTCGATCCGGATCGTCCCGGTGAAGACGAGGTCGGCCGGGCCGGAGAGCCCGACGTGCTCGCCCTCCTCCGCCGCGAACATCGTCACGCCGAGCGTGCCGCCCGGGACCTCCACGCGCCAGGCCTGCGGAGCGCGCGCTCCCGCCCAGTAGCGCACCGCCAGTGCCGCCGCCGCGGCACCCGTGCCGCAGCTCAGGGTCTCGCCGCTGCCGCGCTCGTGCACGCGCATCCGGATCCGCCCGATCCCGTCGTGGACCAGGGGCTCGCCGGGAACCACGAACTCGACGTTCGCGCCGTCCTCGAGCTCCGGGTCGAGCTGCGGGATGTAGGAGAGGTCGGCGGAGTCGAGCTCCTCGTCGTTGCTGAGGGCGACGACCACGTGCGGATTGCCGAGGTCGATCCCGAGACCGGGGCGCGCGACCTTGAGCTCCTTCGCCCGCACCAGGGGCTCGCCGCCCGCCAGCTCCCAGCGGCCGAGGTCGACCTGGAACCCGGCACCGCTGCGGGTGACGTCGCGGACGCCGGCGCGGGTGCCGATCGGCAGGGTGTCGCCGGGCTCGAGCGCCGCGAGGCCGCCCGCGAGCAGGAACGCGGCGTAGACGCGGATGCCGTTGCCGCACATCTCGGCGATCGAGCCGTCGGCGTTGCGGTAGTCCATGAACCACTCCGCCTCGCTCTCCTCGGCCAGAGCCGCGGCGCCCTCCGGGATCGCGCGGGAGCGGACGGCACGGATGACGCCGTCGGCGCCGACGCCGAAGTGGCGGTCGCAGATCATCGCGATCTGCGCGGGCGAGAGGTCGACCTCACCGTCCGGGTCGCTGAAGAGCACGAAGTCGTTGCCGGTGCCCTGGCCCTTGGTGAAGTGCAGCTCGATCGTCATGGCGCACAGCCTAGCGAGGAGCGGGAGCGGCGGCCTGGGCGGCGGCGTGCGCCCGCGACACCAGGTCCGGCGCGTCGTACGGGAGCCGGTGGGCGCCGGCGTAGCGCCGGAACCAGCTGTTCTGCCGGCGTGCATAGCGGCGCGTGAGCGCCTGCGTGGCCGCGATCGCCTCGTCCTCGCGGAGGACTCCGGCACGCTGGGCGAGCGCCTGGGCGTACCCGATGGCCCGCCCGGCTGTGACGCCGCGCTCCAGGCCGAGGGGGACGAGCCGCTCGACCTCGTCGAGCATCCCGGCCGCCCACATCCGCTCCACCCGCCGGTCGAGGCGCTGCACCAGCTCCTCCCGCGGAGCCTCGAGGAACAGGATCGAGGCGGGGCGCCACGGAACCGGCTCGTCGGACATCAGCGCGCTGTGCGTGCTCCCGCCGGTGAGCTCCGCGATCTCGAGCGCGCGGACGATGCGCCGGGCGTTGTGCGGACCGATCCGCTCGGCCACTCCGGCGTCGATCCGGCGCAACCGCTCGACGAGGGTGCCCAGGCCCTCCCGCTCGGCGGTCTCCTCGAGCCGGCGCCGGACGGCCGGGTCGGTGCCCGCGAACGAGAACTCGAAGACGACGCTGGAGACGTACAGACCGGAGCCCCCGACGAGGATCGGCGTCGCCCCGCGCGCCAGCACGCTCTCGATCACGCGCCGCGCCTCGCTCTGGTAGCGGGCGACCGACGCCTCCTCCGTCACGTCGAGGACGTCGAGCAGGTGGTGCGGGACGCCCCGACGCTCGTCGGCGGGCAGCTTCGCGGTGCCGATGTCCATCCCGCGGTAGAGCTGCATCGCGTCGGCGTTCACGATCTCAGCGGCGCCGCCGTCCTGCCGGATCGCCTCGGCGAGCTCGAGCGAGAGGTCGGACTTGCCCGTGCCGGTCGCGCCGACGACCGCGATGAGCTCCGGCGCGGTATCGGGAGCTCCGGTCTCAGCGCTCGCCATCGAGGGCGTCGTAGATCGGCGTCGTCAGCGTGCCGGCGTCGCGCACGCGCAGCGACGGCAGGCCCAGCGAGACCCGGGGCGCCCCGCTCCCGCCCGGGGCGGCCGGAACTCCGCAGGACTCGGTCTGCGCCCGGTCCCAGGCGTCGCCCGCGCGGGTGCGGCGGATGCGGAGCGGCGCGCCGTCGGGCGAATCCGCCAGGAGGTAGAAGGGGGCGGCACGGGTGACCCGGACGGAGACCACGTCTCCGGGACGCGGCTGCTCGGAGCCCTCGGGCACGTCGAAGTGCACCAGACGGCTGTCCTCGGCGCGTCCGCTCAGCCGGTGCGTCTCCGTGTCGCGACGGCCCTCGCCGGTCGCGACGAGGACCTCGACCTCTCGGCCGACGACTGCGCGGTTCTCCTGCTCGCTGATCGCGTCCTGCAGGGCGACGAGCCGCTCGTAGCGCTCCTGGACGACCGCCTTGGGGATCTGGTCGGGCAGCGTCGCGGCCGGGGTGCCGGGCCGGATGGAGTACTGGAAGGTGAAGGCGGAGGCGAAGCGGGCCGCCTCGACCACCCGCAGGGTCTCCTGGAAGTCGGCCTCGGTCTCGCCGGGGAAGCCCACGATGATGTCGGTGCTGATCGCCGCGTGCGGGATGCGATCGCGGACCCGGTCGAGGATCCCGAGGAACTTCTCGGAGCGGTAGGAGCGGCGCATCGCCTTGAGGATGCGGTCGGAGCCGGACTGGAGCGGCATGTGCAACTGCGGCATCACCGCCGGCGTCTCGGCCATGGCGTCGATCACGTCGTCGGTGAAGGCCGCGGGATGGGGGCTCGTGAAGCGGATCCGCTCGAGCCCGTCGATGGTGCCCGCCGCGCGGAGCAGCTTCGAGAACGCCTGGCGGTCGCCGAACTCGACGCCGTAGGAGTTCACGTTCTGGCCGAGAAGGGTGACCTCGATCGCGCCGTCGTCCACGAGCGCCTGGATCTCGGCGAGCACGTCGCCGGGACGCCGGTCCTTCTCCTTGCCGCGGAGCGAGGGGACGATGCAGAAGGTGCAGGTGTTGTTGCAGCCGACCGAGATCGAGACCCAGCCGCTGTAGGTCGAGTCGCGCTTCGTGGGGAGCGTGGAGGGGAAGACATCGAGCGACTCGAGGATCTCGAGCTGCGCCTCGTCGTTGTGGCGGGCGCGCTCGAGCAGGCTCGGGAGGGCGCCCATGTTGTGCGTGCCGAAGACGACGTCGACCCACGGGGCGCGGTCGAGGATGACGTTCTTGTCCTTCTGCGCGAGGCAGCCGCCGACCGCGATCTGCATCCCCTCGTGGCGGCGCTTCACCGACGCGAGGTGGCCGAGGTTGCCGTAGAGCTTGTTGTCGGCGTTCTCGCGCACCGCGCAGGTGTTGATGACGACGACGTCGGCCTCGGCTCCATCGGCGGACACGTAGCCCGCCGCCTCGAGCGAACCGCTCAGCCGCTCGGAGTCGTGCACGTTCATCTGGCATCCGAACGTACGGACCTCGTAGGTCCTCGGCCGGGTCTCGGCGACGGGCGACGGGGCGGTACCGAGCGTGCTCATGGTGTGGGATTCTACGCTCCGGTCGGACCGCCTCGGCCCGCCGTGTCAGCGGAAGCGGACGCTCGACCCCGGCTTGCGGATCGTCTCGCGGACGACGCGCTGCACGAGTCCGCCGGCGTAGCCGCGGCGCGCGAGGAATCCCGTGAGCCGGCGCTCGGCGACCTCGTCGGAGAGCGAGCGCAGGCTCGGCAGGCGCTTGCGCGCGAGCTCGAGCGCCGTGCGGTACTCGTCGTCGCCGTCCAGCTCGTCGAGCGCTGACGCGATCGCCTCGGGGTCGATCTTCCGCGCGCGCAGCTCCTGCTGGATGGAGGAGCGGCCGAGCTTCTTGCGGTCGCGGAGCGAGACGACCAGCTGCTCCGCCATGCGGAGGTCGTCGAGGTAGCCGAAGCGCGTGAAGCGCTCGAGGATCTCGAGGGCGTCCTTCTCGGCGACGCCCTCCGTGTAGAGGCGCGCCTCGACCTCGGCGACCGAGAGGCTCTTGCGGGAGAGCCCCCGTACGATCCGATCCGCGACCTGCTCGGGATCGATCTCCTCCGGGATCGCGATCGCGTCGTCGTCGTCCTCGTCGTCCGCTTTCTCGACGAACGCCGGCGCGCGCCGGGTGACATGAGCCGAGAGCTCGGCGATCCGCTCGGAGGCCGGAGACGCGGCGCCCCCGACGGCGGAGCCTTCCGACCCGCCTGCGGCCACCCCGGCAGCACTGGTACGCGGCGTTCCGGCTCCGGACGGCTCCGGAAGCGACCCGGCCCCGTCGGCGTCCGGCGCCGCCGGAGCCCAGCCCTCGTCGCCCGCCGCACCCCGGTCGACCCAGGGCAGGAAGGCCACGGGGCGGCCCTTCGCCCCCTCCGCGGCCTTCTCCGCCACGGGCTAGGCGCCCTTGCGCACGGGCTGCTTGGTCTCGATCGCGACCGGCGCGGCCTCGACGGCCGCGTTCGGGTCGACGATCACGCCGAGCTTGACCAGGATGCGCTTCTCGATCTCGGCGGCCACATCGGGGTTGTCGATGAGGAACTGGCGCGCCTTCTCCTTGCCCTGGCCGAGCTGGTCGCCGTCGTAGGTGTACCAGGCGCCCGACTTGCGGACGATCTCGTGCTCGACACCGAAGTCGATCAGGCTGCCCTCGCGGGAGATGCCGACGCCGTAGAGGATGTCGAACTCGGCCTGCTTGAAGGGCGGGGCCATCTTGTTCTTCACGACCTTGACGCGGGTGCGGTTGCCGACCGCGTCGGTGCCGTCCTTCAGCGTCTCGATGCGGCGGATGTCGAGGCGGACCGACGCGTAGAACTTGAGCGCCTTGCCGCCCGCCGTGGTCTCGGGGCTTCCGAAGAAGACGCCGATCTTCTCGCGCAGCTGGTTGATGAAGATCATCGTGGTGTTCGTGGTGTTCAGTCCGCCGGTCAGCTTGCGCAGCGCCTGGGACATGAGGCGGGCCTGCAGGCCGACGTGGGAGTCGCCCATCTCGCCCTCGATCTCGGCACGCGGCACGAGGGCCGCGACGGAGTCGATCACGATGAGGTCGATCGAGCCCGAGCGCACGAGCATGTCGGCGATCTCGAGCGCCTGCTCTCCGGTGTCGGGCTGCGACACGAGGAGGGAGTCGATGTCGACGCCGAGCTTCTTGGCGTACTCGGGGTCGAGCGCGTGCTCCGCGTCGATGAAGGCGGCGATGCCGCCGTTGCGCTGCGCGTTCGCGATCGCGTGCAGCGTGAGGGTGGTCTTTCCGGAGGACTCGGGGCCGTAGATCTCGACGATGCGGCCACGCGGGAGCCCGCCGATCCCGAGCGCGACGTCGAGCGCGATCGAACCGGTCTGGATCACCTCGACGGGAGCGCGGTCGTCGCTTCCGAGGCGCATGACGGCGCCCTTGCCGAACTGGCGGTCGATCTGGGCGAGTGCGGTCTCGAGGGACTTCTCGCGGTCGGAGGAACTGGGCATGGCCGTCTCGCTCTCGTGTTCGTGGTGGTGTCGCCTACAGGCTGTCGCGACATGCCGGTGGCTGTCGGAGTGACAGTGCCGGCCGGCTGCGACAAGGCGGTGAAGCAGGTCCGTTCAGGTGTCTCCGACGGTACGCCCGACCACCGACATCGGGGCCGAGCGAGAGCGACTCCGTGGAGACGGGGCCGTTCCTGCTTCTGTGGAGGAGCCTAGACCCGTTCGAACACGGATTCGAGCACGAGCCGTCGGCGTGTCGAACACGGCTTCGGCGACGGGAGCGTCAGCGGTGGCGCTTCCGCGGATCCACGCCGTGCCACCGGGCCTCCGGGACGTCGTTGGCGCGGCAGAGGGCGAGCCAGACCTCGCGCGGCTCCGCTCCGTCCGCGAGGGCGCGCTCGGCGGTGCGGCCCCCGAGCTCGGTCAGCACGAGGTCCGAGACCAGGACACGGGCATAGGCGCCGCCGAACTCGTCGTCCACCAGCTGCCGGAACTCGCTCAAGCGCATGCGTCCACGGTAGCCGCTGCCCGGAGGCCGCACTCCCCCGGGAACGCCGAAGGGCGCCCGGCCGGAGCCTGGGCGCCCTTCGCGTGGAACGGGTGCGGTGAGTGGAGGGGACGGGGGCCGACTACTGCGTGACGAGGTCCGCGTCGAAGCCGGCGACCATGTCGGCCGGAATGGTGTCGGGGATGGTGTCGATGCCCTCGATGACGGCGAGACGATCGCCGACCTCGCGCATGATCACCGAGATCGGGGTGTCGAGGGCGTCGGCGACAGAGGCGAGGATCTCCGAGGAGGCCTCCTTCTGACCGCGTTCGACCTCGCTCAGGTAGCCGAGCGCAACGCTCGCCTTGCTCGCCACCTGACGGAGCGTACGACCTTTCTGCAGGCGAAAGTCCCTGAGGACATCGCCGATCTCCTGACGAACTAGAACCACTGGACCCTCCTTCTCCACGTCAACCGCATGTCGTGCACCTGCACCGCGAGCACGAGCGCCGGAGATTCTCCGGAGCGGGTGATCGGGGGGCTGGGACGAGAGAACCGGATAGCTGTTCACTACCCGGTTCGTATGGTGTCGACTCTAATACCGGATGACTGGACTTTGCGTGTGAGCGACACCAGTTGTAACCGGGCCGCAATGCGGCGCATTCCGATTCCCGGAGGGCCCTCGCTGGGTATCCGCCTCATGCGCCGCGGGAGATCAGCTCCGCGCCGAGGGCGAGAGCCGCGTCGACCGAGGCGGCGCGGATCGCGGCGCGGTCGCCGTCGAACCGGTGCTCACGGACGAGCTCGTCCTCGCCGAGGACGGCCGCCACGAAGACGGTGCCGACGGCCGCATCCCCCTGCGGATCCGGACCGGCGACCCCCGTCGTCGCCAGGCCGAGCGTCGGACGCCCGTCGGCTGCGAGCCGCGAGGACGCTCCGCGCGCCATCTGCACGGCGACTCCGGGATCGACGGGCCCCCGCTCGCCGAGGACGCGCGCGTCGACCCCGAGGAGCCGGTCCTTGAGGTCGGTGGCATAGCTCACCACTCCCCCGCGGTACACGGCGGAGGCGCCGGGCACCTCCACGAGGGCGGAGCTGAGCGCGCCGCCGGTGAGCGACTCCGCGACGGCGAGGTCGACACCCCGCCGCCGGAGCTCGGCGATCAGCTGCGCGGCCGTCACCGCGTCGACCGGGCGGCCCGGCTCTGGCGGGCGGCGTCGGCGAGGTAGTCGATCCCGGTGGCGACCGTGAGCACCACCGCGGCCGTCATCGTGATCCCGTTCAGCCAGTGGACCCACTCGCCGAGGACGGCCCAGAGCGGCAGCAGAGCGAGGGAGATCGCGATCGACTGCACGATCGTCTTGAGCTTGCCGCCCCGTGACGCCGGGATCACCCGGTCCGAGAGCACGGCCATCCGGAAGACGGTGATGCCGATCTCGCGCACCAGGATGACGATCGTCACCCACCACGGCAGCTCCGCGAGGATCGAGAGCCCGACGAGCGCCGCACCGGTCAGCACCTTGTCGGCGATCGGATCCAGGAGCTTGCCGAGATCGGTCACGAGGCCCCGGCTCCGGGCGATGTGCCCGTCGATGCCGTCCGTGGCGATCGCGACGATGAAGAGGAGCGCCGCGGCGATCCGGATCCCGCCGTCCTGCCCCCCGTCGGCCAGCAGGAGCCAGAAGAAGACGGGCGCCAGCAGGATCCGGACGACCGTGATCGCGTTCGGCAGGTTCCAGTTGCCCGACGCGGCCGGAGCCGGTGCGGTGGGGTGGGTCATCGTGCTCCGCCGTTCCTCGCAGTGCGGGCGACCGGGACGGTCACTCGCGTCCCGTCAGCGTCCAGGCGTCCTCGCCGGACCCCTCGTCGTCGTCGTGGTAGTCGGTGGCGGCGGGCCCCGTCGGCTCGGCCAGCGGATCCGCGTACGGGTCCGGGGCGACCGAGGACGGCGCGGCCGGCCCCTCGCCCGGGTCCTCGCCGCGCATGCGCGCGAGGACGCCCGGCAGCTGCTCGGCGGTGACCAGCACGTCGCGGGCCTTCGACCCCTCGGAGGGGCCGACGACCTCGCGCGACTCGAGCAGGTCCATCAGTCGGCCGGCCTTGGCGAAGCCGACGCGGAGCTTGCGCTGCAGCATCGAGGTCGAGCCGAACTGCGTGCTGACGACGAGCTCGGCCGCCGCGACCAGCAGCTCGAGGTCGTCCCCGATGTCGGAGTCGATCTCCTTGCGCTGCGCCTGCACGGTGATGTCCTGGCGGTACTCGGGCTGCGCCTGACGGGTGACGTGCTCGACGACCTTCGCGATCTCGTCCTCGCGGACCCAGGCGCCCTGCACGCGCATCGGCTTGTTGGTGCCCATGGGGAGGAAGAGGCCGTCGCCCTGCCCGATGAGCTTGTCGGCTCCCGGCTGGTCGAGGATGACCCGCGAGTCGGTCACGCTGGTCACCGCGAAGGCGAGGCGGCTGGGCACGTTCGCCTTGATGAGGCCGGTCACCACGTCGACGCTCGGCCGCTGCGTGGCCAGCACGAGGTGGATGCCCGAGGCGCGCGCGAGCTGGGTGATCCGCACGATCGAGTCCTCGACGTCGCGCGGGGCGACCATCATCAGGTCGGCGAGCTCGTCGACCACCACGAGGAGGTACGGGTACGGCTTGAGGACGCGGCTGCTGCCCGCCGGGAGCTTGATCTCGTCCGCGCGGACGGCCGCGTTGAAGTCGTCGATGTGACGGAACCCGAACGACGCCAGGTCGTCGTAGCGCATGTCCATCTCCTTCACGACCCACTGCAGCGCCTCGGCGGCCTTCTTGGGGTTCGTGATGATCGGAGTGATCAGGTGCGGCACTCCGCCGTAGATGGTGAGCTCCACGCGCTTGGGGTCGATCAGGACCATCCGCACGTCCTGCGGGCGCGCGCGCATCAGCAGGCTCGTGATCATCGAGTTGACGAAGCTGGACTTGCCGGAGCCGGTGGAGCCGGCGACCAGGAGGTGCGGCATCTTGGCGAGGTTCGCCACGACGTAGCCGCCCTCGACGTCCTTGCCGACGCCGATGGTCATCGGGTGCGTGGACGTCGTCGAGGCCGGCGAGCGGAGGACGTCGCCCAGGGAGACGATCTCGCGGTCCGTGTTGGGGATCTCGACGCCGATCGCGCTCTTGCCCGGGATCGGGGAGAGGATCCGGACCTCGTTGCTGGCGACGGCGTAGGACAGGTTCTTGCTGAGCGCGGTGACGCGCTCGACCTTGACGCCGGGGCCGAGCTCGATCTCGTAGCGGGTGACGGTCGGGCCGCGGGAGAAGCCGGTGACCGTCGCGTCCACGTTGAACTGCTGCAGCACCTCGGTGATGGCGCGGACCATCTCGTCGTTGGCCGCCGAGCGCGCCTTGGAGGGCGTGCCCGTCGAGAGGGCGGCCGCCGAGGGGAGGCGGTACGGCGCGTCGTCCTCGAACGAGGAGTCGAACCCGGCGGTCGGGTCCTCCTCGGCGAGGGGCGCGATCGGGCCGGTCTCGATGACGGGCGGGACCGGGACGGCGGGCGCCACGTCGAGGCGGTCGAGCCGGATGACCTCGGTCGCGTCGTCGTCGACCACGCCGGTCGCGCCGCGGGGAGCGCCCGTCTGCTCGAAGCGGGCGAGCGCCGCCTCGGCGGTCTCGGCCTCGGCCAGCACCTCGGTGGCGTAGGAGCGGGTCGGCGGGTGGGCCTCGTCGTCGCGCTCCTCGAGCGCGGTGTCGAAGCCCTTCGCGCGGCCGCGGGCGGGCGCGGCGCCCTCGAGCACCTCGGTGAAGGAGTCGATCGGGAGCTCGGTCTGCACGGTCGGCTCGTCCTCGCGCCCGGACTCGGTGCGCCGCCACCAGGGCAGCTCTCCGCCGTCCTGCTGCGCGTCCTCCTCCTGCTCGGCCTCCGCCTTCGCCGCGGCCTTGGCGGCGGCCCGCTCGGCCTTGAGGCGGGCGCGCTCCTCGTCGTCGAGCACGGGGGCGCCGAAGAGGTAGCCGTAGAGCTCCCGCGAGCGCGCGCCGATGCGGTTCGGCGGGGTCTTGGTGATGATGAACAGCGACAGCAGGATCACGAGCGACAGCAGCACGGTCGCGCCGGGGACGGTGGCGATCGCCGCGAGCGGGGCGCCCACCAGCCAGCCGAGGACGCCTCCCGCGGCCGCCATGGTCTCGATTCCCTGGCCGGGCTGCGGCAGGCCGAGGTGCGCGTGGCAGATGCCGGCGGAGGCGACGAGCAGCGTGATGACGCCCACGCCGATCCGCCCGTTGTCGTCGACGGACCGGGGGTGCCGGAAGAGCCAGAGGGAGAAGAGGAGAAGGACGACCGGCAGCACGTAGGCGACACGGCCGAAGAAGCCGCCGAAGCTCCACGCGTCGAGCACCAGGGCGACCGGGTCGGTCGCGAGGAACCACTCGACCACCGCGCCCGCGACGGCCAGCAGCAGCAGCAGGAAGGGGACGCCGTCGCGGCGCTCCTCCTTCGCCAGCCGCTCGGGACCGAGGGCGCGGGCGGCGCCGCCCGCGAGGTGGGCCAGCGCCATCCAGAGCCGCACGGCGGGGTTGGTGCGCGGGGCGGACTCGAAGGCCACCGTCTTCGTTTCAGCGGCCGCCTTGCCCGAGCCCCGGCCGGATCGCGGCGCGCCGGAGCGCGGAGTCGCGCTGCCGCGCCCGCGCGAGGTCGTCTTGGTACTGGTCGCCATGAGGCCACCGTACCCGCCGCCCCCGTCAGGGCCGGTGACCCGCGCCGCGACGGCAGGCGCCGATCCGCCGCCGGCCGGGAGGCTCAGGCCTCGATGACGAGCGGCACGATCATGGGCCGGCGGCGGTAGGAGGTGTTGACCCAGCGGCCGACGACGCGACGGACGGCCTGCGAGAGCGCGTGCTGATCGCTCGCCCCGTTCCGCACCGCCTCCTCGAGCGCGGCCGCGATCCGCGGCTTGACCTCGTCGAAGACGCTGTCGTCCTCCGCGAAGCCCTTCGCGTGGATCTCGGGGCCGACGACGATCCGCCCCGTGCCCGCCTCGACCACCACGATGATCGAGATGAAGCCCTCCTCGCCGAGGATCCGCCGGTCCTTGAGGTCGGCGTCGGTGATCTCGCCCACCGACGATCCGTCGACGTAGACGAACCCCAGGTCGAGCCGTCCGACGACGGTCGCCCTGCCGTCGAGCAGGTCGATCACGGTGCCGTCCTCGGCGATGATCGTGTTCTCCTCCGCGATCCCGGTCTCGCGCGCGAGCTGCGCGTTCGCGACCAGGTGCCGGTACTCGCCGTGCACCGGCATCACGTTCAGCGGCTTGAGGATGTTGTAGCAGTAGAGGAGCTCGCCGGCCGCGGCGTGCCCGGACACGTGCACCTTCGCGTTGCCCTTGTGCACGACGGTCGCTCCGAGCCGGGTGAGCCCGTTGATGACCCGGTACACCGCGTTCTCGTTGCCGGGGATGAGACTGGAGGCGAGGATCACGGTGTCGCCCTCCCCCGGCTCGATCTGGTGATCGAGGTTGGCCATCCGGCTGAGGACGGCCATCGGCTCGCCCTGCGACCCGGTGGACATGTAGACGATCCTGTCCTCGGGGACGTCGCCCGACTTCTTCATGTCGACCAGGACTCCCGGAGGGACGTGCAGGTAGCCGAGATCCGCGGCGATGCGCATGTTGCGGACCATGGAGCGGCCGAGCAGCGCCACGCGGCGGCCCGTGGCGTGGGCCGCGTCGAGCACCTGCTGCACCCGGTGCACGTGGCTGGAGAAGCTCGCGACGATGACGCGGCGGGTCGCCCTGGCCATGACGCTCTCGATGACCGGGCCGATGTCGCGCTCGCTCGGCGTGAAGCCGGGGACGTCGGCGTTGGTGGAGTCGACCATGAACAG
This sequence comes from Rathayibacter sp. AY1C5, assembly GCF_002931705.1. Taxonomy (NCBI): domain Bacteria; kingdom Bacillati; phylum Actinomycetota; class Actinomycetes; order Micrococcales; family Microbacteriaceae; genus Rathayibacter; species Rathayibacter sp. AY1C5. Next base: position 151,499 of record NZ_PSWD01000005.1, on the reverse strand, counting down.
ATCGACGCCCTCCTCGCCGAGGCGGGCGAAGGCGCGCAGGTCGGTGATCCGGCCGTCGAGCGGCAGCTGGTCCATCTTGAAGTCGCCGGTGTGCAGCACCGAGCCGGCGTCGGTGACGATCGACACGGCCAGCGCGTCCGGGATCGAGTGGTTCACGGCGACGAACTCGAGCTCGAAGGGCCCGAGGTTCTCGACGTCGCCCTCCTTCACCGTGAGCGTGTACGGCGTGATCCGGTGCTCCTTGAGCTTCGCCTCGACGAGGGCGAGCGTGAGGGTGGACCCGATCAGCGGGATGTCGCGCTTCAGGCGGAGCAGGTAGGGGACGGCGCCGATGTGGTCCTCGTGGCCGTGGGTGAGGACCACTCCGACGATGTCGTCGAGCCGGTCCCGGATGGGCGTGAAGTCCGGGAGGATCAGGTCGACGCCCGGCTGGTCCTCCTCCGGGAAGAGCACGCCGCAGTCGACGACCAGGAGCCTGCCGTCGATCTCGAAGACGGTCATGTTGCGGCCGATCTCGCCGAGGCCGCCGAGGGGGATGATCCGGAGCGTTCCCGGAGCGAGCGGGGCGGGGATGATCACGGGACCGGGCATGCGCCCTCCTTCTCCAGCGGTGCTTTCTCGGGACGTGCCGCTCGGGCTCAGCGGGTGGTGCCGGCGACCTTCGGGAGGGCGCCGCCGGCCGCGGCGTTGCGGTCGGGCCGGAAGTTGCGGAAGTCGACGCCCGGGATGTCGCGGACCAGGCCGAGCTCGTCCTCGATGAGCGCCGCCTCCGACTCCTCCGGGCCGACCAGGGGCAGCCGCACGCGCGGCGAGGAGATGCGGCCGAGGCCGTGCAGGATGTACTTCGCGGCGACGGTCCCGGGGACGTGCGTCATCACGGCGCGCACGAGCGGCTCGAGCTGCTGGTGCGCACGAGTGGCCGCGTGGAGGTCGCCCGCGTTCACGGCGTCGACGATCGTGCGGTACGGCGCGGCGGCGATGTTCGCGGTGACGCCGATGAGCCCCGTGGCGCCGATGGCGAGCTCGGGGAGCACGTTCGCGTCGTCGCCGCAGAAGTACATCAGGTCGGTCTGGTTGAGCACGCGGCTGACCTCGGAGAGATCGCCCTTCGCGTCCTTCACGGCCAGGATGTTCGGGTGCTTGGCCGCCCGCAGGATCGTCTCGTAGCGGATCGGCACGCCGGTGCGGCCGGGGATGTCGTAGAGGATGACCGGCAGGTCCGTCGCATCCGCGATCATCCGGAAGTGGGTGAGCACGCCCGCCTGCGTGGGCTTGTTGTAGTACGGGGTGACGATCATGTTGCCGTCGGCGCCGGCCTTCTCGCTCTGACGGGCGAGCTGCATGGCGTGGGCGGTCTCGTTCGAGCCGCCTCCCGTGATGATCTTGGCGCGGCCCCCGGCGACCGAGCGGCCGACCTCGACGAGGCGGATCTTCTCCGGGTCGGTCAGGGTGCTGGTCTCGCCCGTGGTCCCGGTGACCACGATGCCGTCCGCGCCCGCTGCGATGCAGTCGTCGATGTGCTTCTCGACACCGGGCCAGTCGACCTCGCCGTCGGCGGTGAACGGGGTGACCAGGGCGACCAGGACCTGGCCGAAGGGATTCTCCGGAGTTGACACGCTGCCAGGGTAGCGGGTCGCCGCCGCGCCGCCGGGAGGAGGTTCCCGGAGCCGCCCGCGCGAACGGCAGCAGGCGGATCGGGCGGGACGGCCCGCTCGTGCTCGCCGGTCGGCGGGCTACGGGGCGACCCGGCCGTTCGCCGCGAAGGCGGCGGCCGTGAGGGGCATCAGCTCCTGGAAGTGCGTCTCCATCTGCTCGGCCGCCATCTCGATCTCGCGCTGCGGGAAGGAGGGGAACGTCGAGTCCTCGCGCTTGGTGCGCAGGGAGAGGAAGTTCATCAGCGAGCGGGCGTTGAGCGTGACGTACATCGACGAGTAGATGTTCAGCGGGAGGACGATCCGGGCGACCTCGCGGGCGACGCCCTCGCCGAGCATCCGCCGGTACGACTCGTACGCCTGCGTGCTGACGCGGCGCGTCTCCTCGGCGACGAGCTCGGCCTGCTCCGCGGTGCCGGGCTCGAAGGAGTAGGCGCCGGGCTTGCCGACCTGCACGAGGTTGCGGCGGGGACCGGGTACGTAGAAGACCGGGCGGAGCTCGCGGTAGCGGCCCGACTCCTCGTTGTAGGAGGCGATGCGGTGCCGCATGAACTCGCGGAAGACGAAGATCGGCGCCTGCACGTAGAAGGTCATCGAGTTGTGCTCGAACGGCGAGCCGTGGCGGTCGCGCATCAGGTAGTTGATCAGTCCGCGGTCGCGCTTGCGCTGCAGCTCGGCGTCGGACTCCTCGCCGTCGAGCGCCTCGGCGAGCGTCTTCTCGCCCTGGGTCGAGACGCGGGCCGCGAACAGCACGTCGGAGTCGTGGGCGCTCGCGCGGACCAGCTCGACGACGACATCACTGCGGAAGACGGGACTGCTCGGGTCTGCGCTGAGGCTGCTCTGTTCGGTCACGGATCGAACCTAGACCACGCTCCGACCGCGGCCGTCGTCACATCCCGAAACAGTCGTCCGCGGAGCGCCCGCGCCGACCTACGCTTCCCGGATGGAGCCCGTGACGATCCTCGCCGCACTGCTCGGCCTCGTCGTGCTGGGCGTCGTCCTCGGGGCTGTCCATCGGGCCCGCTCCGGGCGCGTCGCGAGCGCCCCCTCGCGCCAGGACCCCGCGATCGACCCCGGCGAGCTCGTCCCCGGCGCAGTGCTCGGGACCCGGGCCACAGTCGTGCAGTTCTCGACCGACGTCTGCACGCGGTGCCCTGCAGTGCGACGGATGCTCGGGGAGCTCGCCCAGCAGCGGCCCGGGCTGGCGCACCTCGACGTCGATCTGACGCACCGCCCCGACCTCGCGGCGCGCTTCCGCGTCCGGCAGACGCCCACGCTCCTCCTGCTCGATCGAGACGGAGTGCCGCGCAGCCGCGTCGGCGGCGCTCCGACCCGGGCCGCCCTGACCATCGAGCTCGACCGACTCCAGGAGACATGATGAGCACCCGCTCCCCCTCCACCACCGGCGCCACTCCCCCGTCCGGCACCGTCGATCCCCGCGGCCCGAGGGTCGCCGCCGGAGTCACCGCCGCACTCCTCCTCACGGCCGTGGGCCTCGGGCTCGCGGCCGCGGCCCGGGCCGACCTCGACGGCCGGCTCTCCCAGCCCGGCTTCCTCCTGCTGCTCGCGCTCGCCGCCCTCTTCGCCTGGTCGGCCGCGCGCGGCGTCGGCTCCGGCCCCTGGGCGGTGCTGTTCCGCCGGGTGGTCCGGCCGCACCTGGCACCGCCGCGCGAGTGGGAGGACGCCCGCCCGCCGCGCTTCGCCCAGCTGATCGGCCTGGTGGTGACCGGCGCCGGCGTCCTCCTGCACGTCGCCGGCGTCCCGGGATCGGTTCCGGTCGCCGCGGCCGTCGCCTTCCTCGCCGCCTTCCTCAACGCCGTGTTCGGCCTCTGCCTGGGCTGCGAGCTCTACCTCGTGCTCGCGCGGGCCGGCCTGGTCGGGCGCTCGGCCGGCTCCCGGGCGTGAGGCTCTAGGCTGGGTCCGCTTCGCGGGCGGCCCGCGACCGGCTCCGGGAGGCACCATGAGCGACTCATCCGCACGGCACTCCGACCACGACGGGACCACGGACTCCGGCTCGCCGCGACGCGCCGCGCGCACGCCGGGCGAGCACGTGTCGACGCCGTCCGAGCTGCCCTCGGCCCGGCCGGACGCGTCCGCTCCCCGGCTCCGCGTCCTGATCTCGGGCGCCAGCGGGATGATCGGCTCCGAGCTGACCCGCCAGCTGCGCGCCGAGGGGCACGAGATCCTGCGCCTGGTGCGCCACGCGCCGTCGAGCCCGGACGAGTTCCACTGGGCGCCCACCTCGCACATGCTCGACTTCAGCGTGCTCGACCGCGTCGACGCCGTGATCAACCTCTCCGGCGCCTCGATCAGCCGCCTGCCGTGGACCGCGTCCTACAAGCGGGAGATCCTCGACTCGCGGATCCAGTCCACGCAGACCCTCACCGACGCGATGCGGATGTCCTCGACCCCGCCGACGACGCTGATCAACGCCTCCGCGGTCGGCTACTACGGAGACCGCCCGGGCGAGGAGCTCACCGAGCAGTCCTCGCGCGGCGACGGGTTCCTCGCCGACGTCGTCGACCGCTGGGAGAAGGCCGCCCACCTCGCGCCCGAGGCCACGCGGGTGGTCACCGCTCGCACCGGGCTCGTCCTCGGCGACGGCGGCGCGCTCAAGCCGCTCCTGCCCCTGACGAAGCTCGGCCTCAGCGGACCCCTCGGCAGCGGCAACCAGGCCTGGCCCTGGATCAGCCTCTACGACGAGGCCGCGGCGATCCGCCACCTGCTCACGTCCTCGCTCTCGGGCCCGGTGAACCTCGCCGGACCGGTGCCGGCGACCGCGAACGACGTGATGCGCACCCTCGCCGAGCAGCTGCACCGCCCGTTCAAGCTGGCCGTCCCCGAGAAGATCATCGAGCTCGCGCTGCGCGACGCCGGGCACGAGCTCCTGCTCTCGAGCCAGCGCCTGGTCCCCCAGCGGCTGCTCGACGACGGCTTCGAGTTCCGCCACCGCACGGTCGGCGCGGCGCTGGAGTGGGTGCTCGCCTGATCCCGGCCGCCCGAGCGGTCCTCGCCCGGAGAGCCGCGCTCGGGTCGCGGCCGAGCGGTCAGGCCGGAGCCTCGTGCTCCAGCGCGATGGCCCGGCGGATGGCGCCTCGGGCGCGCTTGCGGTCGCCGCTGGCGTCGTAGGCGAGGCCGAGGCGGTACCAGGCGCGCCAGCTCCCGGGCTGCTTGTCGACGTCCTCCGCGTACCGCGGGAACAGCGCGTCCGCCTCCTCCCGGAGCGGACGCCCGCTGGCCCGCGAGTCGAGGACCTCCTGCGGCAGCGCGTTCTCGCCCTCCAGCCGACGGGCCAGCTTCTCGGCGCGGAGCCCGAACAGCAGCTCGCGCACGAGCCCCCAGACGCCGACGGCGCCGAGGATCAGCAGGCCGACGCCCATCACGATGCCGGGCACCGTCGCCGCGGCGAAGGCGACGACGGAGTACTGCAGGCAGACGAACAGGTAGAGGGCGAGCAGGACCGCCATCAGGACGACGCCGACGCGGGTCCTCACGAGGTGCTCGTCGCTGCGGCGGCCTGGCCGGACGGAGGCCGGTCGACGACGGGCTGCTCGTCGACCGGCCGCTCGGCGAGAGGCGCGGCGTCGAAGGCGGCGCGCAGGTCGATCAGCGCGTCGAGGCCCACTACCACGCCCGAGGTCGTCCGGACCGCGTCGAGAGCACGCAGGACGCCCTGCTCGTAGGACGCCTGCGAGGTGGTGTCGTGCCGGATGGTGACCGTCTCGCCGGTGCCGCCGAAGACGACCTCCTGGCGCGCCTCCACTCCGGGCAGGCGGAGGCTGTGGACCGGGACGCTCGCGACCTGCTGGCCGCGGGCCCGCTGGTCGGTGTGCGGAGCCTGCACCGGACCGAGCTCGGCCCGGGCGCGCAGCAGCAGCTCGGCCGTGCGGACCGCGGTCCCGGAGGGCGAGTCGACCTTGCGGGCGCCGTGGGTCTCGACGATCTCGGCGGCGTCGAAGAAGCGCGCGGCCACGGTGGCCAGCGCGGTCGCGAGCACCGAGCCCAGCGAGAAGTTGGGGATGATCACGACGCCGGCCTCGGGCTGCTCGGCGACGCTGCGCCGGAGGGCCGCGATCCGGTCGCCGGTCCAGCCGGAGGTGCCCACGAGCACCTTCCTCCCGTTGGCCACGGCGAAGTCGACGATCTGCTGGCTGACGGCCGGCACGGTCATGTCGACGACGACGTCGGCCGCGAGCATCTCGGCGGGATCGCTCCGCGAGCCGAGCCGCGCGACGAGCGAGAACTCGCTCGACGCCTCGATGAGCGAGCAGGTGAACGAGCCGAGTCGGCCGGACGCGCCGACCACGGCGACGGAGGTAGTCACCGACTCAGCGTAGCCCGCGGCTCAGTACGGCTGGGCCTCGGGCAGGCCGGTGCGCAGCTCCACGGGCAGGTGCGAGAGATCGTTGTGCACGACGAGCACCGGCGGCTTGCGGGAGCGGACGCGGATGATCGTCAGCCCGCAGTTGGCCTGGTTGAGGCCCAGCCACCGCCAGTCGGGAGCGTCGAACACGTGGCGGACGAACCAGCCGATCACGAAGTTGTGGGTGATGAGGAGGTCGTGGCGGTCCTCGCGCGACGGCGCCAGGAACTCGGCCACCGCGTCCTGCATCTGCGCGTGCCCCGCCTCGATCTCGGCCGCGGTGACGCTGCCGAAGAAGGGCTCGAACGCCTTGGGCATGTCCGGTGTCGGCCCCGAGGGGATGCAGTCGAACAGCAGCGAGGACGGCTGGAGCGGCAGGCTCGGCAGAAGCGTCTGGAAGCGTGCGGCCGTCTCCTCGGCCCGGCGCAGCGGGGAGTGCCACGCTCCCGTGAAGGGGACTCCGCCGAGCCGCTCGGCGATGAGCCTCGCCTGGCGCTCACCACGGGCCGAGAGCGGGCCGTCCGGCATGCCGTGCTCGGCGTCCTGCTGCTCGCCGTGGCGGACGAGGTAGATGTAGTGGGACACGGGGTCCTCCCTGGTGCGGCGCGGCGGTGCGCGGTCAGCGGGCGTTCGACGATCGGATCAGATCGCGGAGGCGCTCTCGATCCCGGCGATCCCGGCGAAGGCCGACTCGTCGACCGCGCCGACGGCCGAGATCGACGACGGCCCCCGGGCCAAGTCTGCCGCGAGTGCCTGGACGTCCTCCGCGCCGACGAGGGCGAGTCGGCGCAGGCTCTCGTCGAGGTCGACGAACTCGCCGAAGGTCAGCTCGGCGCGTCCGAGGCGCGACATCCGGGTGTCGGAGTCCTCCAGCGCGAGCGCCGCCGCTCCCGAGAGCTGGCCGCGGGCGCGGGCGAGCTCGTCGTCGGTGACGCCGTCCTCGGCGAGGCGGTGGAACTCGGTGAGCAGGAGCTCGGCGACCGTCCCCGCCTTCGCCGGGGTGCACGCGGCGTAGAGCCCGAAGAGGCCCGCGTCCGAGTAGGACGGGGCGAAGGAGTAGACGGAGTAGGCCAGGCCGCGCTTCTCGCGCACCTCCTGGAACAGCCGCGAGGACATGCCGCCGCCGAGGATCGAGTTGAGGACGCCCATCGTCATCCGCCGCTCGTCGCCCGCGGCGAGACCGGGGAAGCCGACCAGCAGGTTCGCCTGCTCGGTGGGGCGGTGCACCACCGACAGGGCGCTGCCGCGGGTGTAGGACGCACGGCCGCCGACGCGCCGCTCGACGGGCGGGGCCGCCGTGCCGAGGTCCCAGCCGTCGGCGACGAGGACCCGCTGGAGCAGCGCGACAAGCGCCTCGTGGTCGACGGCGCCGGCGACGGTGATCACCACGTCTCGCGGGCGGTAGGCGGCGCGGTAGTGCGCCCAGACCGCGTCCCGGGTGGCCTCGCCGATGGTCGCGGCGGTGCCCCCGATCGGGCGGCCCAGCGGGTGGTCGCCGAACACGGCCTCGAACAGCTTCTCGCCCGCCACGTCGGCCGGATCGTCGTCCGCCATCGCCAGCTCCTCGAGGATGACCCCGCGCTCGGTCTCGAACTCGTCCGGATCGATCAGGCTCGAGGTCACCATGTCGGCGATCACCTCGACCGCCATCGGGAGGTCGCGGTCCTGGATCTTGGCGTAGTAGCAGGTGTACTCCTTGGCGGTGAGAGCGTTGTGCTCCCCGCCCACGGAGTCGAAGGACACGGCGATGTCGAGGGCGGACCGCTTCTGCGTGCCCTTGAACAGCAGGTGCTCGAGGAAGTGCGTCGAGCCGACGTTGGAGGGCACGGCGGGCTCGCCCGCGGTCGCGGGGCGGCCGGGCCGCTCGTCGCGAGAACCCGCGGCGACCCAGAAGCCGATCGTGGCGCTGCGGGCGCCGGGCACCGATTCGCTGAGGATGCGGACACCGCTCGGGAGGACGGAGCGGCGGACCGTGGATCCGCCTGCGGCCCGGACTGACGTCTCCGGCTGGTCGAGGGGCAGTGCGACTCCGTGATTCATCGTGCCCACCCTAGGCCACCGCGACGGCGGCCCGAGCCGGGCTGTCGCGCCGTGGCGGGAGAGGTGCAGGGGGCGTCGCGGACGGGCGCGGTCAGCGGCGCGCGCGCTCCAGCGCGGCCAGGTGTCCGGGGTCGAGCTCGAGCGAGACCGCGCGCACCAGCGCGTCCACGTCGGCGGGTGAGCGCGGGGCGACCGTCGCGGCGGTCAGCCGCGGCCGGCCGAGCAGCCAGGCCAGGGCGACGGCGGCGGGAGCGGCCGAGAGCTCGGCACCGATTGCGTCGAGGACGGCGAGGACCCGGCGTCCGCGGCGCCCGAGGTGGGCGGCGGCGAGTGCCCCGTCGGGCAGGCGGCCGAGCTCGCGGCGGGTGCGCTCGGCGCCGCGGAGGAACCCGTGGGCGAGGGGGACGGTCGCGAGCAGGGCGAGTCCCTGGCCGGCGGCGACGAGGCCGAGATCGCCCTCCGAGCCGGGCCGCTCCAGCAGGTTCCAGCGGACCTCCGCGCCGGCGAGGCGGGGCAGCCCGTGGGCGGCCAGGACGCGCGCCTCGAACAGCTCCTCCGGGGAGAATCCGGAGGCGACCACCGACCGCACCAGCCCGCGCGCCAGCAGCACGTCGACAGCGCTGAGGAGCTCGTCGAGGCGCCCGGCCCCGTCGGGGCGGACCGCCAGCACATCGAGGCGATCGGTGCGGAGGCGGCGCAGCGCCCCCTCGACACGGTCCACGAGCGCACGCGGCGTCGCGGGCGCGCCGACCGGAGCGGCGAAGCGGCCGATCAGGAGGAAGCGGTCCCGGTCGCGGTGTCCGGCGGGCCAGCCGCCGACGCCCTCCGCGAGGCTCGAGTCGGTGACGACGACGCCGTTGCCGCCCCACGCCGCGTAGCGCTCGAGCAGCGCGGCACCGTCGTCGCGGCCGAGCGCCGCCGCGTCGAGCACGAAGGGGAAGAGATCGTGGCCGGAGTCGCCCATCGGCCGGCGGTGCGAGGGTGCGACGGCGGTCGGCTCGACGGGGCCGGTCTCGGCGAGGACGCCGCTCGAGGAGGCTGCGCGGGAGGCCGCGGGCGGGAGCGGGACGGCACTGTGACGGGGAGCCCGCACGACGGCGCCGGTCCTGTCCCTGGGCACGCCACCACTCTCCCTGCGGCGGCTCGGGTCCCGCCAGGGGAGAGAGTATCCGAGCGCCGTAGCCGCCACTCCGCCGGGTCGCGCACGGTTCACCAGATCGTTACACGGGCGCCGCCGGCGGGGTCGACTCGCGCCGGCGAGCGGTGCGGCGGGCCCCTCCGTGTCGGCCGTCCGGGCTAGATTCGCGACCATGGACTCCGCCGCCCCGACCCCCTCCGAGACCGCCGCCCCGACCTCCGACTCCCCCGAGCGGGAGACGTCAGCGCCCTGGTGGACGAGCGCCGTCGTCTACCAGATCTACCCGCGCTCGTTCGCGGACTCGAACGGCGACGGCATCGGCGACCTGGGCGGCATCCGCTCGAAGCTCGACCACCTCGCCGACCTGGGGGTCGACGTGATCTGGCTCTCGCCGGTCTACCCGTCGCCGCAGCACGACAACGGCTACGACATCTCGGACTACGAGGACATCGACCCGCGGTTCGGGACGCTGGAGGAGTTCGACCTGCTCCTCGCGGAGGCCCACGAGCGCGGCATCCGCATCGTGATGGACCTCGTGGTCAACCACACGAGCGACGAGCACGCCTGGTTCGTCGAGTCCCGCTCCTCGCAGGAGGACCCGAAGCGCGACTGGTACTGGTGGCGCCGCGGGCGCCGCTCGGCCGAGCCCGGCCGCGAGCTCGAGGCGGCCGCCGGCGCCGGCCTCGACGTCGCCGAGCCGAACGGCTGGCGCTCCTACTTCTCCGGCCCGGCCTGGACGCTCGACCCGGCGACGGACGAGTACTTCCTCCACCTCTTCGCGGTGCAGCAGCCGGACCTCAACTGGGAGAACCCCGAGGTGCGGCACGCGGTGCACGCGATGATGAACCGCTGGCTCGACCGCGGAGTGGACGGCTTCCGGATGGACGTGATCAACCTCGTCTCGAAGGACGTCGGAGCCGTCGACGGCGAGCAGGGCGGCGCGGGCATCGTCGGAGGGGTGGGTCCGCGGCTCCACGAGTACCTCCGCGAGATGCACGAGGCCGTGTTCGCGCACCGCGAGGGCTCCTTCCTCACCGTCGGCGAGATGCCCGGGGTCACCCTCGAGGAGGCGGTGCTCGTGACCGATCCCGAGCGGCGTGAGCTCGACATGGTCTTCCAGTTCGAGCACGTCGGCATCGACCACGGAGTCGACAAGTTCCACCCGGTGCCGCTGGACCTGGTCGCCTTGAAGGCCAACCTCGCGCGCTGGCAGGACGGCCTGGCCGAGCGCGGCTGGAACAGCCTGTACCTCGGCAACCACGACCAGCCGCGTCTCGTCTCGCGCTTCGGGGACGACGGCGCGCACCGCTACGAGTCCGCGACCCTCTGGGCGACGCTCCTCCACCTCCAGCGCGGCACGCCGTACATCTACCAGGGCGACGAGATCGGGATGACGAACGTCCCGTTCGCCGGCATCGAGGACTTCCGCGACGTCGAGTCCCTGAACTACTGGGCCGAGGCCGTCGGCGAGCGCGGCGAAGACCCGGCGACCGTGCTCGCCGGGCTGCGCGCGCAGAGCCGCGACAACGCCCGCACGCCGGTGCAGTGGGACGACAGCCTCCAGGCCGGCTTCACGACCGGCGAGCCGTGGATCGCGGTCAACCCGAACGCCGCCGAGGTGAACGTCGCCGCCGATCGGGCCGCCGAGCGGTCGGTCTTCGAGTACTACCGGGCGCTGATCGCGCTGCGGCACGCCGACGAGACGGTGCAGCTGGGCCGCTTCGCGCTGCTGGAGCCCGAGCACCCCGCGCTCTTCGCCTTCACGCGCACCGGACCGGGCGAGCTGCTCGTCGTCGGGAACGTGTCCGGTGAGCCGCTCGAGGTGCCGCTGCTCGAGGAGTGGGCGGCTGCCGAGACGGTCCTCGGCAACGTCGCCGGTGCGACCGGGTCGACGCTCGGCCCGTGGGAGGCGCGCATCCTGCGCCGCTGAACCTCGCCGCGCCCCGCTCCGAGCACGGCGCGGGGCGCGGCGCCCGACGGCGGTGGACCAGCGGGCGAGGGCCTCAGGCGGAGACGCGGTCCAGTTGAGCGACGTCGCTGCGGGTCAGCGGGAGCGCGGCCGCCGCGAACAGCGACTCGAGCTCCGCGGCGTTCCGCGCCCGGACGATCGCCGCCGAGACCTCCTGGTGCGAGAGCACCCAGGCGAGCGCGACCACGCCGGGCTCCGTGCCGTGGGCCCCGGCGATCTCGTCGAGGGCCGCGAGCACGCGGGAGCCGTGGCGGCCGACGTAGTCCAGGCCCGCCTCGAACAGGGCCGACTCCGGCTCGTCCGTGCGGCTGCGCAGGGCGCCGGTGAGGTAGCCGCTCGCCAGGGGCAGCCGCGCGAGGGTGCCGAGCTCGAGCCGCACCACCTCGGGGGCGACGTCGGTCTCGTAGGTCCGGCGCTCCATCAGGCTGTACTCCGACACGACGGCCGAGAGCGACGGCAGCGCGAACGCGGTCGCCGTCTCGTGCAGCGCCGTGATCGCGGCTCCGCTGAAGTGCGCGGCGCCCAGGGCGCCGACCGAGCCGTCCGCCAGGAACGGCGCGACCGCCGCCAGGCTGTCGGCGATGGGGATCCCGGGGTCCTCGCTGTCGAACGAGAGCAGGTCGATCCGGGTGCCGAGCCGCTCGAGGCTCCCCTCGATCGCGATGCGGACGTCCTCCGGGGCGAGGCCCGGCGCGTCCGGGTGCCGGCCGACCTTCGTCGCGACCAGCATCCGCTCGCGCAGCCCGCTCTGCTCGAGCCAGCGGCCGATCATGTACTCGCTCCGACCGGTCGCGTAGTGGTCCGCGGTCGAGATCAGGGTGCCGCCGAGACGGCCGAACGCGTCGAGCACCTCGGTGGTGTCGTCGATCCCGGCGGCCCAGCCGAAGACGGAGCCGTCGAGGGCGAGAGGATGCACGGGGAGGCCGGTCCGACCCAGGGTGCGTGAGAGGAGGGGCGTCTCCGGCTCGGTGGCCAGGGGCGTCGGGTCGGTCACGGAGTCCTCCGGTCGGGGCGGTGCGGCGCGGTCCCGCCACCGTACCCCATGCCCCCGCCGACGACGGACGCCCGCCCCACCGGAGTGGGACGGGCGTCACGATCGTGCAGGAGGGATCAGCTCTCGGCGGGAGCCTCTGCCTCGGCCTCCTCGGCCACGACGGGCGCGAGGGACAGCTTGCCGCGGTCGTCGATCTTGGTGATCTGGACGAGCAGCTTCTGACCGACTCCGAGGACGTCCTCGACGTTCTCGACGCGCTTGCCGCCGGCGAGCTTGCGGACCTCGCTGATGTGCAGCAGTCCGTCCTTGCCGGGGAGGAGCGAGACGAACGCGCCGAACGTCGCGAGCTTGACGACGGTTCCGAGGAACTGCTCGCCGACCTCGGGGTTGGTCGGGTTCGCGATGGCGTTGACCTGCGCACGCGCGGCCTCGGCCGACGGGCCGTCGACGGCTCCGATGTAGACGGTGCCGTCCTCCTCGATGGAGATGTCGGCGCCGGTCTCGTCCTGGATCGCGTTGATCGTCTTGCCCTTGGGGCCGATCAGCTCGCCGATCTTGTCGACGGGGATCTGCACCGAGATCACGCGGGGCGCGGTCGGGGCCATCTCGTCGGGCTGGTCGATGGCCGCCGTGAGCACCGCGAGGATCGTGGTGCGGGCGTCCTTGGCCTGCTTGAGCGCGGCGTCGAGCACCGACGACGGGATGCCGTCGAGCTTCGTGTCGAGCTGGATGGCCGTGACGAACTCGGCGGTTCCGGCGACCTTGAAGTCCATGTCGCCGAGCGCGTCCTCGGCGCCCAGGATGTCGGTCAGCGCCGCGTAGCGGGTCTGGCCGTCGACGACGTCGGACACGAGGCCCATCGCGATGCCCGCGACCGGGGCGCGCAGCGGCACTCCGGCGTTGAGGAGCGACAGGGTCGACGCGCAGACCGAGCCCATCGAGGTCGAGCCGTTGGAGCTCAGCGCCTCGGAGACCTGGCGGATCGCGTAGGGGAACTCCTCGCGGCTCGGCAGCACCGGCACGAGGGCGCGCTCGGCGAGGAAGCCGTGCCCGATCTCGCGACGCTTCGGCGATCCGACGCGGCCGGTCTCACCGGTCGAGTAGGGCGGGAAGTTGTAGTGGTGCAGGTACCGCTTCTTGGTGACGGGCGACAGCGAGTCGATCTGCTGCTCCATCTTGAGCATGTTCAGCGTGGTGACGCCCAGGATCTGGGTCTCGCCGCGCTGGAAGATGGCCGAGCCGTGGACGCGCGGGATGACCTGCACCTCGGCGTCGAGCGGGCGGATGTCGGCCAGGCCGCGTCCGTCGATGCGCACGCCGTCGCGGAGGATGCGGCCGCGGACGACCACCTTCGTGACGGACTTGTACGCCGCTCCGACCTGGTTGTAGGCCTCGGCCGACAGCTGACCCGACGCGATGCGCTCGGCGATCTGCTCCTTGACGCGCGCCTTGAGGGCGTCGTCGGCGTCCTGCCGCTCGACCTTGTCGGCGATCTGGTACACGCGGACGAGCTCGTCGTAGCTGAGCTCGGCGACGTTGTCGTAGGTCTCCTGCGCGTAGGGCAGGAACACCGGGTAGTCCTTGACCGGCTTCGCGGTCTCGGCGGCGAGCTTCGCCTGCGCCTCGACGAGTGCGCGGAGGAAGGGCTTGGCGGCCTCGAGGCCCTCGGCGACGACGTCCTCGCTGGGCTTGGTCGCACCCGCCTTGATGAGGTTCCAGGAGGACTCCGTGGCCTCGGCCTCGACCATCATGATGGCGACGTCCGAGGAGCCGTCCTCGTTGGTGACGACGCGGCCCGCGACGGTGAGGTCGAAGACGGCGTTCTCCAGCTGGGAGGCCTTGGGGAAGGCGACCCACTGGTCGTTGCCGGAGCCGTCGGACATGAGCGCCAGGCGGACGCCGGCGACCGGGCCGGAGAACGGCAGGCCGGAGATCTGCGTGGACGCGCTCGCGGCGTTGATCGCGAGGGCGTCGTAGAACTCGTCCGGCGCGATGCTGAGGACCGTGATGACGATCTGGACCTCGTTGCGCAGGCCCTCGACGAACGAGGGGCGCAGCGGCCGGTCGATCAGACGGCAGACCAGGATCGCCTCGGTGGAGGGGCGGCCCTCGCGGCGGAAGAACGAGCCGGGGATCTTGCCGGCGGCGTAGGAGCGCTCCTCGACGTCGACGGTCAGCGGGAAGAAGTCGAAGTTGTCCTTCGGGTTCTTCGAGGCCGACGTGGCCGACAGGAGCATGGTGTCCTCGTCGAGGTAGGCGGCGACGGCGCCCTGAGCCTGCTGCGCGAGGCGGCCGGTCTCGAAGCGGACGGTGCGGGTACCGTACGAGCCGTTGTCGAGAACGGCTTCGGCGAATGTGATTTCAGGACCTTCCAAGAGGTCTGTCTCCTTAACGTCTGCAGCGGCGCCCCTTCTGGGCGCCGGCGTTCGTCGGAGCAGCGGTCCGGTCAGGAATCGAGACGATCCCACGGCAGGGCTTCGCGCCGTGCCGTCGTGTGGAGGGCGTTCGTGCTGGCCACCAGTAGAAGAGCTCCGGGCTGTCGCGACCTGTGCCGCGAGCGGGACGTGCCGCCTGCGACTCGTGCCGCGGCGGCCCGTGCTCTGTCGCACGCTGCCGCCGTCCGGGACTCCACCACCGAGGACCAGCTTCCTGCCGGCCTGCTCCGTGGCTCGAATCCTGGGTCGACCGGCGGTCGCTTTCGGATTCGGAACCGGTTCATGCTATCAGCCGCGGTGCGGTTCCTCCATGGACCGCGCCGACCCGGCGGGCCCTCCGCCCGTCAGCCCCGCGTCTCGTGCATCAGCAGCTCGACGCGCAGCCCGCCCCTCACCGTCACGATGCGGGCCGGCACGCGGGGCGACCTCCCCGCCTCCGAGAGCCGGGCGAGGGCGGCCTCGACCACGTTCTCGAGACCGCGCGGCACCTGGCCGACGAGCCCCGAGGGGCGCTGGGCCGCGAACAGGCGGACCGGCATCGGAGCGTCCACGCGCTCCTCCTCCGCGGTGCGGCGCGGGATCACGGCCGTGACCTCGTCCTCGCCGAGGGCGAGCACCCGCGCGATCTCGTCCTGGTGAGGCCGGGAGTCGGCGAGGCGGAGGAGGGTGTCGCCGCGCCGCGACTTCGGGCGCAGCTCGTAGTCGTAGTCGTCGAGCTTGCCCGAGCCGCGGTCGTCGGAGGGGAGGGGGTTCGCGTCGCCGCGTCCGAACGGGAAGAGCTTCATGCCTCCATTGTCCAGCTCGCGGCCCCTCCCCCCGCTCGCGTCAGGCGGTGCGCCGCATCCGGGCGATCGCCGCGAGCACCAGGACGAGCACGACGACGACGAAGCCGAGCAGGACCGGGACGGCCGGCAGGAGCGCGAGCGCGGCACCGATCGCCAGGACCGGCACCGCGAGGCCGAGGTAGGCGGCGAGGAACACGGCCGCGAGCACCTCGCCGCG
This sequence comes from Rathayibacter sp. AY1C5, assembly GCF_002931705.1. Lineage (NCBI taxonomy): Bacteria > Bacillati > Actinomycetota > Actinomycetes > Micrococcales > Microbacteriaceae > Rathayibacter > Rathayibacter sp. AY1C5. Next base: position 135,906 of record NZ_PSWD01000005.1, on the reverse strand, counting down.
GGTCTCGTCGGTGGCGAGCGAGCCGGCGACTCCGAGCGCCAGGCGGAAGAGCAGGCCCACGCCCGCTCCCGCGAGCACCCCGCCGATGATGAAGGCGGACACCGAGACGATCACGGCGCCGGTCGCGACCAGCAGCAGCCCGGCCGTCAGCGCCACGGCCGCGAGGCGGAGCGCCGTCCGCGAGGACAGCCGGATCGAGACCAGCTGCGCGACGGCTCCGGCGGCGAAGACCCCGAAGGAGACCGCGCCCGCCTCGAGGTGGGAGGTCTCGCCGAAGCGCCCGGCGAGGAAGGTCGGCGCCAGCGAGGTGAAGAGGCCGAATACGGCGAACCCGGCGAACGCGCCGACCGCGGCCGAGAGGAAGACGCCGCGGGAGGCGGCCGGCACGGCCAGGCGCTGCGGACGGTAGGCCGGGAGGACCTCGCGCCGCTCGACCGTCTCGGGGACGAGCGCGACACCGATCCCGAGGACGACCAGGAGGACGAGGAACACGGCGTACGGGACGACCAGAGGCTCGCGCACCGTCACGGCGAACACCCCGCCGACGAGCGGGCCGAGCGCCAGCCCGCCCATGTTCACGAGGGCGGAGACGGCGCGGGAGGTGCCGGGGCCCTCCTCCGGGCGGGCGACGGCGCGCAGCTCCGAGAGGTGGGCGGTGGCCGTCGCGGTGAGCGCGCCGACGCCGAGCCCGGTCAGCAGGCGGGCGAGGATCAGCCCGGGCACGTCCGGCCAGAGCAGGAACACGGCGGCCGCCAGGACCTCGACGAGGATCGACGCGAGCAGGATCCGGCGGCGGCCGAGCCAGTCGCTGACGTGCCCGGCGAGGAAGAGGCTCGCCACGACTCCGACCGCGTACGCGGCGAAGACCACGGTGACGACGAAGGCCGGGAACCCGTCGCGCTGCTGGTAGATCGCGTAGAGCGGTGTCGGCACGGTCGAGAACGCCATCACCGTGAGGAAGGCGACGGCGATCACCCAGAAGCCGTGACGGTGCGGGAGCTCGCGGCGATGGACGGACGGGAGGGAGCGCTCGGTGGTGGTCACAGTGTCCACAGTGCTCCGCCCCATCATCCGTGTCCAACGGAGGATCTCGGATGAATTGATCGTCCCTGTTGGATAATGGGCGCATGGACGACCGCCAGCTCGCCGCCTTCGTCGCCGTCGCCGAGGAGCTCAGCTTCACCCGGGCGGCCGCGCGCCTGTTCGTCGTGCAGTCGACCCTCTCGGCGAGCATCCGCTCGCTCGAGCAGGAGCTCGGCTCGCCGCTGTTCGCCCGCTCGACCCGGCGGGTGGCGCTCACCGCGGTCGGCGAGGCGCTCCTGCCCTCGGCCCGATCGGCGATCGACAGCCTCGACCGGATGCGCTCGCTCGCGGCCGACGACGCGGCGGGGCTCCGCGGGCGGGTGCGGGTGGGCACCTTCTCCGCCCTCGACCTCGTCGACCTGCCCGGCGCGCTCGGCGTCTTCCGCACTCGGCACCCGCTGGTGGACCTGCTCCTGCGCACCTCGACCACCGGCTCCACCGGTCTCGCCGAGGACCTGCGCCGCGGCCTGCTCGACGCCGCTCTGCTGGCACTGCCGGCGACGCAGCTGCGGGGCCTGGCGGTGACGCGGCTGGTGCGCAGCGACTACGTCCTGCTGGTGGAGAGCGCGCATCCGCTCGCCGCGGCGGGACCGCCCTCCCCGCAGGACCTCGACGGGCTCACCTTCGTGGACACGCCCGCCGGCTTCGGCAACAGGGTCGCCGTCGACCTCGCCTTCCGCGAGGCCGGGGCGTCGCGCCGGGTGGCCACCGAGGTCGCCGATCTGCCGGGGATCCCCCGCTTCGTGCAGGCGGGGCTGGGTCCGGCGATCGTGCCGCGCGCGGGCGTCGAGCCGCTGGAGGGCGTCACGGCCCTCGCGCTCGGATGGCCGGGGCTGGTCTGGGAGCTCTCGGTCTGCACGGCGCCGCGCCCCTCCGCCGCGGTGCAGGCGCTCACGGCCGTGCTGGCGGAGCGCTCGGCCTAGGCCTCAGCCCTCGCGCAGGGGGCCGCGGACGATCGAGTCGCCGGAGTGCTCCGGGTCGTCGTCGAACGGCTCCTGGGAGACGTCCACGAGCGGGAACTCGGCGAGGTCGACGTCATCGGGCACGGCGAAGACGCCGTCGGTCCCGTCGAGCACGCCGAGGCCTACCAGCCCGGAGGCGTCGGCGGTGAGGAGCCAGACCTCCCGGTACGAGTCGTCCGCGCTCTGCGCATCGAGGTGCACGTGCAGGCGGCGGGCTCCGTCGGCGTCCTCCAGCTCCGCGGTTCCGCTCGCTCCCTGCCAGTCGGGGAGAGCGGCGAGATCAGCGCGCGCCACGACGGCGGCGGTGTCGTCGCTCCGCGAGGCCTGCCACCAGGCTCCGCCCGCGACCCCGATGACGAGCGCGCCGAGAGCTGCCAGAACGGCGCTCAGAGCGCGGGGCCGGCGGCGGCGCGCGGGACGGTGCCGTCCCCGGGGAAGTGCGAGCGGAGGCGGCACGGCAGCCGCCGACGACGGAAGGGCGCCGGGCCCGAGGTCGCCGAGGGCGAGCTCCTCGCGGATGCGGTCCCAGACGATCGCGGGCGGCGCCTCCAGCTCGACAGCACGGCTCGCACGGCCCAGGCCCGCGGCGTGGCCGAGCTCGACCAGCTGCCGGGCGCAGTCGGGGCAGTCGCGCAGGTGGGCCTGCTCGGCGTCGCTCGAGTGCTCGCCGAGGGCGAGCAGGGCGAGCTCGTCGGGATCGAGGTGGGTCATGTGCTGCTCACCTCCAGGCGGGAGCGGAGCCGGTCGAGGCTGCGGCGGATGTGGCTCTTGACGGTACCGAGCGGCAGGCCGGTGCGCTCGGCGATCTCGGTGTGGGTGAGGTCCTCGTAGAAGGCGAGGCCGATCACCCGCCGGGGGACGGGATCCAGGCGGGCCAGCTCGTCGGCGATCAGGATCCGCGCCTCGAGGTCGACGGGGGCCTCCCCCTCCTCGACCGGCGTGACGGCGACGAGGGCCTCGGTGAGCCTCCGCTCGCGCGCCCGCGCCTCGTGCGCGTCCGCGATCCTCCTCCGGGAGATCCCGACCAGCCAGGCTCCGAGAGCCGCCCGTCCGGGGTCGAAGCCCGAGCGCGAGGTCCAGGCCGAGACGAACACGCGCTGCACCACGTCCTCCGCGTCGCCGCGGTCGCCGAGCGAGCGCAGCGCCAGCGTGAAGACCAGCGGCGACCAGCGCGAGTACGCCTCGGCGAGCGCCGCCTCCTCCCCTGCGGCGAAGCGGCGGCCGAGCCGGGCCACGAGAGCGCTGTCGGCCTCGGCGCCGTCGGCGGGCTCGATGGTCTCGATCAGGGGATCCCTCCAGGGCTGCGGGGAGCGCTGCCGCCCGGGGGCGTGCGGCGCTGCGAGGCTCATCGTACGTCGCTGAGGCTCGGGCGGGCGGATCAGCCGGCCGGGACGGCCGTGACCACCACGTTGCTGAGGTAGTGGCGGGTGTCGTAGTCGAAGTCGCCGCCGCAGGTGATCAGGACCAGCCGCGGCGGTCCGTCGGCGGCGAACACGGCCGAGAGGTCGACCGTGGTCTTCTCCGTGGTCTCCACCGTCGAGACGGTGTACGCGCGCTCCGCGCCGTCCGCGCCGGTGAGGGTCACGGTCTGGCCCGGGACCGCCTTCTTCAGCTCGACGAACGGCCCGAGGCCGTAGGCGAGGGAGTCGACGTGCGCGGCGATCACGACCGTGCCCTCCGGCTCGTCGAGGCCGGCGCCGAAGCGGTACCAGCCGGCGACCTGCGTGTCGGGCACGAGCTCCATCGTGCCGTCGTCCGCGACTCCGACCGGCTCGACGGCCATGTCGACGGGGAGCCCGTCGACGACGAGCCGCTCGGGAGCGAGCGCGGTGGGGGCGGGGGTCGCGCCGAGCCGGGCATCCGCCACCGGGACGGACGGGACCGCTTCCGGCAGGGTCGCCGCGGGCGAGGAGGGGACCGTGGCCGGCACCGGCTGCTGGGGCGCCGAGGAGACGGCGGCGGGAGCGGGCTCCACCCGGGACTCCTGCGCCGCGCATCCGGCGAGACCGGCACCGGCCACGATCAGCCCGACCACGGCGAGGACGCGCAGAGGGAAGGGGCTCCGGCTCATGGCGTCCTCCTGGGTCGTGGTCGGGGGTGCCGGGACGGCCGCGCTCCAGCACGGCCGACCCGGCGGTCGGATCCTCGGGTCAGCGACGCGAGGCGGCGGTGCGGCGGCCGATCAGCACGGCGCCGGCAGCGGCGAGGGCGGCGAGCAGTGCTCCGCCCCACCAGCCCGCGGCGGCGTCGGGGCGGTTGTCCGCGGCGAGGCCGGCCTCACCGGCGGGGACGCCCGACGGCGAGGAGTGCAGTCCGTCGATGGTCTGCGTCGCGAGAGCGAGGTTGCCCTTCTCCAGGCTGCCCCAGGCGTAGACGATCGTGTTCACGCCCTCCTGGACCTGCACGTCGGCCGGGCCGATGACCGGCGCGGTGGTCCCGGTCGCGGCGACCACGGTCGAGATCGTGGCCGGGGCGAGGTTCAGCACGCCCTCGTTCGGGTTCGTCACGTTCGTCAGGACGGGCGACCCTCCGGCGAGGATGTCCACGGCCGGAGCGGCGGCGATGTGGCGGACCGTGAGCCGGCCCTCGCCCGCGGCGGTCTTCGAGATGTCGTTGGTGAAGAGGGTCGCGGTGGGGGTGTTGTCGGGCTTGAGGTGCGCCGCGACGGTGTAGCTCTTCCCCGCCTCGAGGCTGATGTCGATCGGGCCGATCACGGGGGCGCTGGCGTCCGCGGCGGTGGAGGCCGTGATGGCGACCTTGTAGGTGCCGGTGGGGAGGTCGAGCGGGCCGGCGAGCGAGCCGGGGGTGAAGTCGTCGAGCGTCAGCTTGCCGTCGACGTAGACGTCGACCGGGGTGTCGGGGACGGCGTGCAGGACCGAGAGGTCGGCCGAGTCGGCGTCGGCGGCGGCGGCGGGCGTGGCGGCGATGCCGACGACGGCCAGGGTTCCGATGCAGGCACCGGCGAGCAGGCTGCGGGAGAAGCGGGAGGTGGTCACGGTGTTCCTCTTTCACGATGGGACCCGCGAGGGGTCGGGGGGTGGTCGAGAAGGGCCTTCACCACTACTTCCGGCCGAGGCGCCTCCTCGGATGCACCCGGTCTGAGATTCCTCGAAAGAATTCCTGCCGGACGCTTCGCGAGCCCCTCGCGGCGCTGGCCCGAGCGCCCGTGCCGGGCTAGCCTCCGACCAGGAGGTGCGGAGGATGGGCAGGCGCGGCGTGGTCCTCCTCCTCGCCGCCGCGGCGCTCACCACGGCGGCGGTCGCGGGCGTGCAGGGCTCCCTCGCCCCCCGGGCGCCGGTCGCCGACCAGGCCGCCGCCGCCTCCGACGCCCCCGCCCAGTGCGACGACGCCCGGGAGCTGCTGGCCGCCTCGTCCGCCTTCGAAGGCGGAGCGGGCGTGCCGGCCGGCCACCTCGTGGCCTGCCTCGACGAGGACCACCGGCGCCTCACGATCCACAACCGCACCCCCGTCGTCTGGAGTCTCGGCGACTCCTCGGTGCGGGGCGTGACGAGCGGGACGGACGGAGTGACGGGGCTGCTGAGCCTGCACGCGTCGCAGTCCTCCTCCGGGCTGCTCCTCGCACCCGGATCGGCGGCCTCGGTCTCGGCCGGCGACGGGAGGATCCGACCGCGGCCCGACGAGCCCTCGACCCGGCTGCAGCTCGCACTCACCGCGGTGGTCGCGGCTCAGGATCAGGCGATCGGCCCCTCCGCCGGTCCCGACAGCATCATCCGCGGCGCCGCGCTCACCTGCGCGGTCGTGGTCGCGGAGTCGGACACCGGCTGGCGGGTGACCTCGCCGCGGGCTCTCGCCGCGGCGGCCGAGGACCCGGTGTGCGCGCGCGACTGGGGCCGCGCCCAGCGCAGCGCGGCGGCCTGGCGGATCGCCCTGCCCGGGCTCGTCGACGCCGTGGAGGCTCCCGGCCGCCCCGAGGAGGACACGGCGCTCCAGCGGGCCGCGGCCGACTGGTTCTCGGCCTCGAGCGGCTACTCGTGGGGCGGTGTCGACCGCCCCGCTCCCCTGCCCTGACCGGCGCCGCGCGCCTCGTCCGCCCGGGAACGCGAACGGGCCGCCCTCCGCGAGGAGGACGGCCCGTTCGGCAAGAAGTTCGCGGTGTCATCGAGACCGCGCCCTGCTCCGGGAGGAGCTAGCGGCGCAGACCGAGACGCTCGATCAGCGAGCGGTAGCGGTTGATGTCCACATCCGACAGGTAGCCGAGGAGTCGACGACGCTGACCCACGAGCAGCAGCAGACCACGACGCGAGTGGTGGTCGTGCTTGTGCTCCTTGAGGTGCTCGGTGAGGTCCTTGATCCGCTTGGTCAGGACGGCCACCTGCACCTCGGGGGATCCGGTGTCACCGGGGTGGGTCGCGTACTCTTCGATGATCGCCTTCTTGACATCTGCTTCGAGTGCCATATATGGGATCCCCTCTCTCTCGTTGCGCGGTGCCCGGCGCCTGATGCGTGGGCTCTCTTGATCCGCGGCCGTCGAACGGCAACCGGACGACTCTACCAGAGGGAGGGCGGTATCAGGAGCCGGTGGCCCGGTTCCAGAGTACGACGAGCCACGGCGAGACCAGCAGCTGCCAGTAGACGAGCACGAGGACGTTGAGGACCACGCCGATCCAGCCGGCGATCGGCGGACGCTTCTCGCGACGCCGGGCGCGGAGGGTGGAGACGGCGAGCAGGATCCCGGCGAGCAGGACCGCGTGCACGAGCGCGGTGTAGAGCACGCCGACCAGCAGGTCGCTGACGGCCTGGTCGCCCGGGTAGGCGCCGAGCGAGATCAGGGCGTACCAGACGAAGAACGACAGCGGGACCGCGAGGACGGCCAGGAGGACCGAGACGATCCCGGCTCCGTAGCGGCGGAGGAACCCGCGAGCTCCCGAGGCCGTGGCACCGGTCCGAGCGGCTCCGGCGCGGACGCCGCCCGTGGAGCTGCGCCGACCGCCCGTGGCGGCCGCCGCGCGACGCGCGCCCGCCTCGGCGGCGGTGCGGATCGAGCGTCGCGAGGGGGCGGCTCCGGCTGCTCGCGGGGCAGGAGGACCCTGACGCCCGGGCGCGCCGTCGGATGACGTGCTCATGCCTCTCACCCTAGGGGATGACCCCTGAGCCCCCGGATCGGCGCGACGCGGCCCGCCGGGGCGGCGGAGTCAGCAGAATGGAGCGAGTGAGCCAGACCCCCCGCGCCCCCCGGCGCAGCCACGTCCTCGACGTCTCCCCCCTCCGCGAGTCCCCGGCTTTCGCCCGGCTCTGGGCCGGCAACGTGATCTCGGGCATCGGCGGCCAGATGACGATCGTCGCGGTCGGCCTGCACATCTACGAGCTCACCGGATCGACCCTCGCGGTCGCGCTGGTCGGCGTGGTGGCGCTGGTCCCGACCGTGATCGCCGGCCTCTACGGCGGGATGCTCGCCGACGCGTTCGACCGCCGCCTGGTGCTCCTGCTCGCCGCGGTCGTGGCCTGGGGCTCGACCGCGGGGATCGCGGCCCTCGCCTGGCTCGGCGCCGAGACCCCGCTCTCCCTCTACGCGCTCACCGCCGTGAACGCGGTGGCGACGACGGTGATCGTGACCACCCGGATGACGCTGGCTCCGCGGCTGCTCCGCACCGAGCTGGTCCCCGCCGCCGCCGCGCTGGGCGGCATCGCGAGCGGAGTCGAGGTGACCGTGGGGCCCGCCCTCGCCGGCGTGCTGGTCGCCTCCTCCGGCTTCGCGATCACGTACACGATCGACGTCGTGCTGTTCCTCGCCGCGTTCCTCGGCATCGCGGGGCTGCCGGCGCTCGTGCCCGAGGGCGAGCGGCAGCGGCCGGGGCTGGAGTCCCTCCGCTACGGCCTGGGCTTCCTGAAGGGCGCCCCGAACATCCGGATGTCCTTCCTGGTCGACATCGTGGCCATGACCTTCGGACAGCCGCGCGTGGTCTTCCCGGCGGCCGCCGCGGTGCTGCTCGGCGGAGGCGCGGTGACGGTGGGCGCGCTCACCGCCGCTTTCGCGATCGGGGCGCTGATCAGCGGCGTCTTCTCCGGCCGGCTGACCGGGGTCCGCCGGCAGGGCCTCGCGATCGGCCGCTCGATCCAGGTGTACGGAGCGTTCGTGGTCGCGTTCGGCGCGGTCCTGCTCGGTGCCGCACTCGTGCAGCACGACGCGTCGGCGCCGAACGCGGTGCTCATCGCGCTGGCGGCGGTCGCCCTGGCCGGCGCGGGCGCCTCCGACAACGTCAGCTCGATCTTCCGGCAGACGATGCTGCAGACCGCGGTCCCCGACAACATGCGGGGTCGGCTCCAGGGCGTGTTCATCGTCGTGGTGACGGGCGGCCCGCGGGTCGGCGACCTCTACACGGGACTGCTCGCCTCGCTCGCGCTGCTCTGGCTGCCGCCGCTCGCGGGCGGGCTCGCGATCATCGCGATCCTCGCCGCGGTGCTGCGACTCCGACCGGGGTTCCGTGGGTACGACGCCCTGCACCCGACGGCCTGAGCGGAGGGGCGTCTCCCTCGAGCCGGATGGGACAGCGCGCCCGCCCGCTCGGCTCAGGCCGGCGGACGGGCGCGCCGGGGATCAGTCGCCGGAGGCCGCGTCGGCGCCGCCGCCGTCGGTCAGCCGGTCGTCCGAGACCAGTCCGCTGTCGTCGTCGCGGCCCTCGACCCGCACCGGGCGGTAGACGTGGAAGCCGTCGTCGTCGGGCTCCAGCTCCCAGACCACCTCGACCTCCTCGCCGTCGATGTCGGCCAGGCGGGTGAAGGAGCGCTGCGGGGAGCCGTCGATCATCTCGAGGCGGATGCTCTCCTGCTCCGCTCCGCTGTCGAGGATGGCGGTGTACGTCGATTCGGTGTCCATGCCTCGACGCTAGACACGCGCGGTGAGGCGTCGCCACCCCTTGCGGCGGCGCACGGTCCGCGTAGCGTCGGCACCATGACCGACATCGACATCACTCCCGCCGACTCCGACGACCGCGAGCAGATCACCGAGATGGTGAAGAGCGCCGGGATCGGGCTCCTCACCACCGTCAACGCCACCGGGCAGCTCGTCAGCCGTCCGCTCAAGGCCCAGGACATCGACTTCGACGGCGAACTGTGGTTCTTCACGCAGGACCCGTCGCCCAAGGTCGACGACATCCGCGCGAACCCGAGCGTCAACGTCGCGTTCGAGTCGAAGAAGGGCTACCTGTCGGTGGCCGGCTCGGCGACTGTCGTGCACGACCCGGCGAAGGTGGACGAGCTGTGGTCCCCGGCCGTCGCCGGCTGGTTCCCCGACGGCAAGGACGACCCGACCGTCGCGCTGATCCGCGTCGAGGCCGAGACCGTCGAGCTGTGGGCGACCGACGAGCCCCGTCCGGTCGTGCTGTTCAAGGTCCTCAAGGCCGCCGTCACCGGCGGACAGCCCGACATCGGCGAGAACCGCACCGTCTCCTTCGAGTGATCCCTCCCCCCGAGGCGCCGCCGGGGCGCGGCGCCTCGCGGGGACAGGCGTCAGGCGCCGCCGAAGCGCTCGGTGCGGACGCGCTCGGGCGCGTGGCCCTGCTCGACCAAGGCGGTGGCGACGGCCTCGACGAACGAGGACGGGCCGCACACGTAGACGGTCGGCTCGAGCGGGGCCGGCAGAGCCGCCTCGGCGAGCAGCTCCGGAGTGACGCGGCCGGCCGGACGCGCCGCTCCCGCCGGCGCCACCCGGGTGAAGACGTGGTCCACCGCGACTCCGCCCGTCGCGGCCGGCAGCTCGGCGAGCGCCGCCAGCTCCTCGCGGTAGTAGGCGAAGACGGGCGAGCGGACCGAGTAGAGCAGCTGCATCCGCGCCGCGCTCCCGGACCGGGCGTGCTCGCGCGCCATCGCCATCAGCGGCACCACGCCGCTCCCGCCCGCGATCAGCTGCACCGGCTCCGCCTGCTCCGGACGCCAGACGAACCAGCCGCCGATCGGACCGCGGATCTCGAGCCGGTCGCCCGCTTCGAGGCCGTCGACCAGGTACGGGGAGACCTCCCCGTCGTCCAGCCGCTCGACCGCGAGCTCGACCCGCTCCCCGTCGGCCGGGGCGCCTATCGAGTAGGAGCGGCTCGCCTGGTAGCCGTCGGGCGCGGTGAGGCGCACGTCGAGGTGCTGCCCCGCCAGGTGGCCCGGCCACCCGGGCACGCGGAGCACCAGGAGGCGCGACGTGGGCGTGAGCGGCGCGACCGACTCGGCCACCGCCTCCGTCCACATCACCAGTAGCGCTCCTCTTTCCAGGGGTCCCCGTGCATGTGGTAGCCGTTCTGCTCCCAGAAGCCGGGCTCGTCGCCGGGCATCAGGCGGAGCGTCCGCACCCACTTCGCGCTCTTCCAGAAGTAGAGGTGCGGCACCAGGAGCCGGGCGGGGCCGCCGTGCTCGGCCGCGAGGGGCTTCCCCTCGAACTCGGTGACGACCCAGGCCCTCCCGCCTCGGATCTCGGCGAGCGGGAGGTTCGTCGTGTAGCCGCCGAAGCTCTGCGCCATGACGAAGCCGGCGTCCGTCTCCAGGCCCTCCAGCAGAGTGTCGACCGAGACGCCGCGCCAGCTGGTGCCGAGCTTCGACCACCGGGTCACGCAGTGGATGTCGGTGTGCACGTCCTCGTGCGGGAGCGCGTCGAACTCCTCCCGGTTCCAGCGGCGCACGCCCGCGGGTCCGCCGTCGATGGAGAAGGCCCACTCGTGGATGTTCGGGGTGGGCCCGATCGAGAGGACGGGGAAGCCGTTCTCGAGGTGCTGGCCCGGCGGGAGGTCCGGGTCCGCCTCCCTCTTGCCGAAGAAGCCCCGCGTGATGATGCCCATGTCCGCCCTCGTCGTCCTCGGGGCCTGGCCCCGGATCGCTGGAAACCGCTCGTCGCGCTCACGCTACCGCTCGGCGCTACCGCATGCGGGCCCGCCGGGCGAGCCCGGGACCGTGTCGGACGTCGGTGCCAGGATCGGGGCATGAGACGAACCGTCGTGCCGCCGTACCTCCTCGTCCGCATCGCCCGCCTCGACGATCCGGCCTTCGCCCGGGCCGCGCGGGCCGCGAGCCGCTCGCTCGAGCAGGACGTGCCGTTCCGGCGCGTCCGGCCCGGAGAGCCCGCGCCCGACCGCGGGGCGCCGACCGCCGCCGCGACGTCCTCGCCGCGCACCCGCGTGCAGTCCCTTCAGCGCACCATCGCGGACGCGCGGACCGAGGAGACGCTGCCCGGCACGGTCGTCCGCCGCGAGGGCGAGGCGGCCACGGGGGATGCGGCCGTCGACGAGGCGTACGACGGCCTCGGCGCGATGTCGGCCTTCCTGCAGGGTTCGTACGGCCGCGACTCGATCGACGACGCCTGGCTGCCGCTCGACGCGACCGTGCACTTCGGCGACGACTACGACAACGCCTTCTGGGACGGCTCGCGGATGGTCTTCGGCGACGGGGACGGCCAGGTGTTCCGCCGCTTCACCGTCTCGCAGAGCGTGATCGGCCACGAGCTCGCCCACGGCATCACCGAGTACACGGCGAACCTCGTCTACCGCGGCCAGTCCGGAGCGCTCAACGAGTCGGTCTCGGACGTGTTCGGAGCCCTGATGGAGCAGTACGGCGCCGGCCAGAGCGCCGACGAGGCGAGCTGGCTGATCGGCGAGGGGCTCTTCACCGACGAGGTGCAGGGCACGGCCCTGCGGTCGATGATCGCCCCCGGCACCGCCTACGACGACGACGTCCTCGGCTCCGACCCGCAGCCGGGCTCGATGGCCGACTACGTCGAGACCGACGACGACAACGGCGGAGTGCACATCAACTCGGGGATCCCCAACCGCGCGTTCGCCGTGGCGGCGACGACCCTCGGCGGGAAGGCGTGGGAGCGCGCTGGGCAGGTCTGGTACGACGTGCTGACCGGGGGCGTCCTCACCGCGACGGCCGACTTCGAGGCGTTCGCGGCGCTCACCGTGCGGGCCGCCGCCGAGCGCTACGGATCCGGCTCCGAGGTCGAGGCCGCCGTGCGCACCGGCTGGACGACGGTCGGCGTGACGCTGTCCGCCTGAGCCGGTCCGCTCGAGGACGGAGGCGGGTAGCATCGCGCGCATGGACGTCATCGTGTCGCGCAGCGGCGGAGTCGCCGGCCTCCGCCGGGTGTGGCGGGTCGACGTCGAGCAGCAGCCCGACGAGCGCGCCTGGCGCGACCTGCTCGGCTCGCTCCCCTGGGACGCCGCCGACGGCGAGTCCCCCGGCCGGGCCGACCGCTTCGTCTACGAGATCCGCGTGCAGACGCACCACGTCCGCCTCGGCGAGACCGAGCTCGACGGAGCCTGGCGCGAGCTGGTCGACCGCGTGAAGAAGGCGCAGCCCCGCTAGGAGCTGCGCCTTCGTCGTGTGCTCGGAGCTACTTGGTGCCGAGCAGGTCGATCACGAAGATCAGGGTCTTGCCGGAGAGCGGGTGCCCTCCGCCGGCCGGGCCGTACGCCAGCGCGGGCGGGCAGATCAGCTTGCGGCGGCCGCCGACCTTCATCCCCGGGATGCCCTGCTGCCAGGCGCGGATGAGGTTGTTGAGGGGGAAGTTGATCGACTGGTCGCGGCTCCAGGAGGAGTCGAACTCCTCGCCGGTGTCGTACTCGACGCCGAGGTAGTGGACCTCGACGGTCGAGCCGGGCTGCGCCTCGGCGCCGTCGCCGACGACGATGTCCTCGACGACGAGGGTGTCGGGGGCCGGGCCCTCAGGGGCGTCGACCTCGGGCTTGGTCAGGTTCTCGCTGCTCATGCCTCGATCCTACGGCGCTCGGGAGCGGAGTCTGGGAGCGGGCTGCGAGCACTCACTCCACGAGCGTGAGGCGCTGCGTCGGCCGGGTCATCGCGACGTAGAGCGATGCGGCGCCGCGCTCGCCGGTCTGCGCGATGAGGCGAGGGCGGGCGATGATCACGGAGTCGAACTCGAGCCCCTTGGCGTCGTTCGTCGACAGCACGGCGATCGCGCGGTCGAGCCCGGTCGCTCCACGGCCCACCTCCCGGCCGAACCGCTCCTCGAGGCGCTCGGCGATCGCGGCGAGGTCGTCGTCGGGCGCGATGACCGCGAGCGTCCCCTCCGCCTCGATCGCCCGGTCCTCGACGACGGCCGCCAGCACGCGCTCCGAGAGGCTCGCGTCGCCGCGATCGCGGATCGTCCGCACCGGCCACTCGGTGGAGCGCACGGCCTCCCCCGGCGTGATCTCCAGCCCGTTCTCGCGCGCCGTCCGCTCGGCGAAGGCGACGATCTGCGCGGGCGTGCGGTAGTTGACCGTCAGCTCCTCCAGGCGCCACGGCGCCGCCTCCACTCCCCGGCCCTGGCGGCCGAAGGTGTCGCGGAGCGCGGCGTCCCAGCTCGAGGCGGCGGAGGCGCCGGACGCCTGCGCGACGTCGCCCACGATCGTGAACGAGCGCATCGGGCAGCGGCGCAGCAGCACCCGCCACTGCATCGGCGAGAGCTCCTGCGCCTCGTCGACCACGACGTGCCCGTAGGTCCAGGTGCGGTCGGCCGCGGCCCGCTCGGCGGTGGTGCCGAGCACCGAGCGCTCGGCGAAGCCGGCCGCGAGGTCCTTGGCGTTGACGAGGCCGTCGACGCCCATGTTGCGGATGGCGGCCTCCGCGTTCTCGACGTCGCGCTTGCGCTGCTCCTTCTCGGCCTTCTTCGAGGCGTCGGCGTGGTCGTCGTAGGCGCCGAGCAGCTCCGCGGCCTCGTCGAGCAGCGGTACGTCGGAGACCGTGAACGGAGCGTCACGGTCTCGGCGGAGGAGGGAGCGCTGCGCGGCGGTCCAGCGCGGCGTGAGGGTCGCGAACCAGTTCGGACGGGCGTAGAGGTCCTGCAGCAGCTTCTCGGGGGTCAGCGGGATCCACGCGGTGTTGAGAGCGACGCGGACGTCGTGGGCGGTCCGCACGTCCTCGCGCAGCACCGCCTCGTCGGCCTCGTCGACCGTGCTGCCGTGGCTCCGCAGCTGATCAGCGAGCTGGCGGGTGAGCTGCGAGAGCAGCGTCTTGACGAAGGAGACGCGCGCCTCGTTGTGCGGCTTGCGGGTGTCACGCGCCCGGGTGATCGCGCGCTCCACGTCCTGCGGCTCCAGACGGAGCTTCTCGCCGTTGACGTCGAGCACCTGGGTCTCGGCCGGGACGGTCTGGCGGGAGCGGACCGCGCGCTTGAGCAGCTCCGCCATCCGCGCCGAGCCCTTCACGCGGGCGACCGCGGGCACGTCCTCCTCGACGAGGTCGAGGCCCGGGTAGAGCTGGCCGAGCGTCGAGAGGACGACACCCGTCTCGCCGAGCGAGGGCAGCACCGCCTCGATGTAGCGGAGGAAGGAGCGTGAGGGGCCGACCACGAGCACGCCGGAGGAGGCGATGCGGTCGCGGTAGGAGTAGAGGAGGTAGGCGGCCCGGTGCAGGGCGACCGCGGTCTTGCCGGTGCCCGGCCCGCCCTGCACGACGAGCACGCCGCGCAGCTCGGACCGGATGATGCGGTCCTGCTCGCTCTGGATGGTCGCGACGATGTCGTGCATCCGGCCGGTGCGCTGCGCACCGAGGGCCGCCATGAGCGCGCCCTCGCCCTGCAGCACGGTGCCCTCGCGCAGCAGCTCCTCGTCGAAGACCTCGTCCTCGAAGCGGAGGACCTCGCGGCCCCGAGTGGTGAGGTGGCGCCGGGCGCGCGTCCCCATCGGCCGGGCGGCGGTGGCCTGGTAGAACGCGGCCGACTGCGGGGCGCGCCAGTCGAGCAGCAGCGTGTCCTGCTCCTCGTCGCGCAGGCCGATCCGGCCGATGTAGCGGTGCTCGGCGTCGGCGTCCGCGAGCGTCAGCCGGCCGAAGGCGAGCCGGTCGTCGGCGCCGGTGAGCGAGCGGATGCGGTCCTCGTAGAGCCGCGCGTAGGCGTCGCGCTCGGAGCGGCTCTGGTGGTTGCCGCCGACGCTCTCGATGCGGACCGTGTCCAGAGCCTCGCGGGCCTGGGCGATCAGCTCGTCGAGGCGGGCGTAGAGCGCCGCCACGTAGTCGCGCTCCCGAGAGAGCTCGGTGGCCTGCACAGTGCTGCCGTCCGTCATCGTCCGCCTTCCGAGGGTCCGCCGCCGCGGGCCGGGAGGCGCGGGATGCGCTCCGGGGGCCGCGGGAAAACAGGCGGTCCAGTCTACCGAGCGATCCGAAGCGGGCCGTGCCGACAGCGGGATCCGGATGCCTCTTGCGCTCGGCGCCGCGGAGGAGCATCCTCTCTCTCACGAAGAGCTCGACGCCCCGTCCGAGCAGCCGGCCCTGCCGCTGCCGCAGGGCGACGAGCTCTTTCTCGCGGGTGTCCGTCCTCCGTCCGGTCATCGACCGGGAAGAGAACCGGACGGCCCCGCGTTGCACGCCCCATGGCCACTCCGAGCAGCAGCGTCACCGCCCCCTCCCGCGCCTCGATCGACCTCACGGAGTCGGCACGCGCCGGCTGGGAGTCGTGGCTCGCCCGACGCGTCGAGCGCGTCACCGGACCCCGGGGCGATCTCGCCCTCGTCGAGACGCGCTGGCTCGAGCCCGGCGAGAGCGTCGACGACGAGCAGGCGCTGGCCGGCTACGGCCCCTCGGCGACCCTGACGCGGATGCGCCGCGAGAACCTCGACACCGGCGAGCCCGAGTACGGCTACCGCGTCTGGGACGCGGCCTCCGACGGCATCCGGTCCTTCGACGCCATCGAGACCTTCCCGTTCGACGCCGCCTGGGTGCTCGAGGCGTGGTTCGAGCCGGTCGCCGAGGACCGCACGGTCCCGTTCGAGCACCTGCGCGACAACGGCGCCACCCGCGAGCTCGTCGTGCCCGGCGACATCACCTTCTCGCTCGTGGACGACGGGCGCGCCCGCGAGTACACGGTCGCGGCGTTCGACGACGGCGGCACGCTCCTCGTCCCGTTCGGCGATCCGACCAACCGCAGCGACGACCCGGAGCTCGCGAGCTACCCCGTCGGCCGCTTCCTCGTCGTGCAGCGGATCGGCGGCGCGGCCGACGCGGGCACCCCCGCTCCGGTGCTCCTGGACTTCAACCGGGCGTACATCCCGCCGTGCGGCTTCTCGCCCCACTACAACTGCCCGCTGCCGCCCGCGCAGAACCGGCTCGGCGTGCCCGTGACGGCCGGCGAGCGCCGCGTGCGCAGCGCCTCCGCCTAGCGCGCCGGGGCTGAGCGGGGGCGGCCCCGGCTCAGCGGGTGAGCACCGCCCGGCGGGCGACGAGCTCGTCGAGCAGGACCTGCTCGTCGACCGCTCCGGTGCGTCCGCCGCGGCCGAGCAGGAGGTGCTGCCGGTGGTGCGCGAGCCGCGTCGCCGAGCGGAGGAAGTCCCGCATCGCCCGCGGCCGGTCCCCTCCCGCGCTCCGGGCCCAGCGAGCGGCGGTGCGGCGCCCCTCCGCGGTGCCGATCATCCGCACCTCGGCCGGCGAGAGCCAGCCGGCGACGGCGTAGTCGTCGAGCCGCTGGAGCGTCACGCGCCGCTCCTGCCGGCGCAGCAGCACCACCACGACCACGGCGACCGCGAACAGCGGCACCTGGACCACGCCGTAGAAGCCGAACCAGTCGGACACCAGGAACGACGAGCCGTTCCAGAGCGCGTGCAGGAACGCGGCGAGCGCCAGCCCGAGCAGGGCGATGGGCAGCCGCGCGACGGCGGGCCGGTTCGAGGCGAAGCCGAGGGCCGCGCCCGTGCAGGCGGTGAAGAGCACGTGCGCGAAGGGCGAGAGCACCCCGCGGAGGAAGAAGGTCACGGCGAGCGAGCCGAGACCGCCCTCCACCAGCGCGCTGCCGAAGTAGAGGATGTTCTCGACGAAGGCGAACCCGGAGGCGACGACGGCCGCGTAGACGATGCCGTCGACGGGCCCGTCGAAGGTCCGGCGCCAGATCAGCAGGACGAGGAGGACGCCGATCCCCTTGGCCGTCTCCTCGACCAGCGGCGCCTGGATCACGGCGCCGACGAAGTCGGATCCGCTCGGCTGCTGCCCGGACGCGTAGACGGCGATCTGCACGCCGAGGTCGACCAGGAGCGCGATCGCGACGGACCCGGCCGCGCCCCAGAGGAACGCGAACCACAGGCCCAGCGCTGGCTCCGGCTCCCACCGGTCGACCCAGCGGACGCCCAGCAGAACCACGGTCAGCGGGACGAGGGCGATGACCGCGCAGATCCCCGCGGCGCTGACGCCGAGTCCGAGAACCACGTAGGCGAGCACGAGCAGCAGCAGGATCCCGAGGAGCGCCACGCCGATCGAGCCGAGCACGGTCGGCACGACGGAGGGGCGGGCGGTGGCGGGCGGTGCGGGCGGCGGATAGGCGCTCATGGGGCCGACAGTAGGGCACGGGCGGGGTGCGCTGTCGGCGGTTGACACGCGCCGGGCGCGTGGAGGAGGGCCGGGGTGCGGACGCCCGTGTCCGATTCCCGCTCCTGCTCGACGTCGCCGCGTGCGAGGCTCGAGGCGTGCCCGACTCCGATCCGCTCTTCGAGGAGCGCTACCGCGCCGTCGCCTCCCGCGACTCCCGGTTCGACGGGCGGTTCCTGACCGGCGTGCACTCCACCGGCATCTACTGCCGTCCGAGCTGCCCCGCCATCACGCCGCGGCGCGCGAACGTGCGCTTCTACCCGACGGCCGCCGCAGCGCACGAGGCGGGGCTCCGCGCCTGCAAGCGCTGCCTGCCGGACGCTGTCCCCGGCTCCCCCGAGTGGAACCTGCGCGACGACACGGCGGCGCGCGCCATGCGTTTGATCGCCGACGGAGTGGTCGACCGCGAGGGGGTCGAGGGGCTGGCCGCCCGGCTCGGCTACGGCGCGCGCCACCTCGGCCGCATCCTGCGCGAGGAGCTGGGCGCGCCTCCGCTGGCCCTCGCTCGCGCCCAGCGCGCCCAGACCGCCCGGCTCCTGCTCACGAGCACCGACCTGCCCGTGTCCGACGTCGCCTTCGCCGCCGGCTTCACGAGCATCCGGCAGTTCAACGCGACCCTGGCGGAGGTGTACGAGCGGACCCCGACGGCCCTGCGCGCCTCGGCCCGCGGCACGCGCTCCGAGGCGAGCGTCCACGACGGCGCGACCACGCTGGAGCTCCGGCTGGCAGTGCGGGCTCCGTTCGATCCCGGGGTGCTCGACGTGCTCGGCGGCACCGCGCTCCCGGGCATCGAGGAGGCGTCCCCCGGCGGCTACGCGCGCTCGCTCGTTCTGCCCGGGGGCGCGGCGCTGATCCGGCTGGCGGCGGACGGGGAGAGCGTCCGCTGCAGCGCGACGCTCGTCTCCGTCGCCGACGTCGGGCCGCTGGTCGCCCGGGTGAGGCGGCTGCTCGACCTGGACGCGGACGCCCGCGCCGTGGACGAGGCCCTCGCGGCCGATCCCGCACTCGCTCCGAGCGTCGCCGCCCGCCCCGGTGTCCGCGTGCCCGGCTCCGTCGACCCGGCCGAGACGCTGGTGCGCGCGCTGCTCGGCCGGCGGGAGGCCGCACGGCTGGTCGCGGCGCTCGGCGCGACGCTCCCGGAGTCCGTGGCGAGCGGATCGATCGCACGCGCCTTCCCCTCCCCCGCGGTGATCGCCGAGCACGCCGCCGACGTGCTCCGCGGATCCGCCGACGTGCTGGTGCGGACCTGCACGCTGCTCGCCGAGGGAGCCCTGCGGCTCGACGCCGACCGGGAGGAGCTCGCCGAGCAGCTGCTGGCGGTCCCCGGGATCGACGCGGCCACGGCGGCCGAGGTGGCACAGCGGGCGACCGGAGATCCCGACGTCCTGCTCACAGGGGATCCCGTGCTCCGGCGGGGCGCGGCGGCGCGCGGCCTGCCCGCCGGCGAGCGCGGGCTGGCCGAGGCCGGGCGCCGCTGGGCGCCCTGGCGCAGCTACGCCGGGGCGCGCCTCGCGGCCGCGGTCACGCCTCCGGCGCGGGGTCGATGATCGGGAGCGCCGCGGTCATCGCCTCGATGCCCGAGAGCCGCGCCGGCGAGATCAGCCGCATGACCTCCTCGCGGGACATCAGCCCCGCCTCGACCACCAGGTCGGCGATGTTGCGGCCGGTCGCGAGGGCGGCCTTCGCGAGGGCGGCGGACGCGGTGTAGCCGATGCTCGGCGTGAGCGCCGTCACGACCCCGACCGAGGAGGCGACCATGGCCTCGAGCCGGTCGACGTTCGCGGTGATGCCGTCGATGCAGTTCTCGCGGAGCGTCCTGCAGGCCTGCGTCATCCAGGTGATGCTCTGCAGCAGCGAGTGCGCGATCACCGGCTCGAAGGCGTTGAGCTGGAGCTGACCCGCCTCGGCCGCCATCGTGACCGTGACGTCGGCCCCGGCCACCGAGTAGGCGACCTGGTTGACCACCTCGGGGATGACCGGGTTCACCTTGCCGGGCATGATGCTGGATCCCGCCTGGCGCGGAGGCAGGTTGATCTCGCCGAAGCCGGCCTGGGGGCCCGAGGAGAGGAGCCTCAGGTCGTTGCAGATCTTGGACAGCTTGATCGCGGAGCGCTTGAGCGCGCTCGAGAACGACATGAAGACGCCGGTGTCGCTCGTCGCCTCGACGAGGTCCTGCGCCATCTCGAGGTCGAGGTCGGTGATCTCGTTGAGGTGGCGGACAGCGGCCGCGCCGTAGCGCGGATCGGCGGTGATGCCTGTGCCGATCGCGGTGGCTCCGATGTTGACCTCGGCGAGCAGCCAGATGGTCTCGGAGAGGCGGGCGTGGTCCTCGCCGAGGGTCGTCGCGAAGCCGTGGAACTCCTGGCCGAGCGTCATCGGCACCGCGTCCTGCAGCTGCGTGCGGCCGACCTTCAGGACGCTGCCGAACTCGACCGCCTTGCGGGAGAACGACTCGCGCAGCAGCGCCAGCTCGTCGAGCAGGCGGCGCAGCGACCAGGTCATCGCGATCTTGATCGCGGTCGGGTAGACGTCGTTGGTGGACTGGCTGCGGTTGACGTCGTCGAGGGGGTGCAGGTGCGCGTAGTCGCCCCGCTCGAAGCCGCCGATCTCGAGTGCGACGTTGGCGACGACCTCGTTCGCGTTCATGTTCGTCGAGGTGCCGGCGCCGCCCTGGATCACCCCGACCACGAACTGGTCGTGGAACTCGCCGTCGATGATGCGGCGGCACGCGGCCTCGATCAGCTCGGCCTTGGCGGGGGCGAGGGTGCCGAGCTCGGTGTTGGCCCGGGCGGCCGCGAGCTTGACCGTCGCGAGGGACCGGACGAGATCGGGGTAGATCGAGATGGGGCGCTTCGAGATCGGGAAGTTGTCGAGGGCCCGCGCCGTGTGGATGCCCCAGTAGGCCTCGGCGGGGATCTCCATCGAGCCGAGGGAGTCGCTCTCGGTGCGCGTGGCGGGGGTCTCGGTGTCGTCCAGGGCTCTGCCTTCCGGGTCGCGGTCGGGGAGGGTGCTCGGTGCGAGGGTCACGTCCAGCTCCGTTGCTGTCGTCGTGCGGCCCCGGAGGGTGCAGGGGGCTCGCGAACTGCGCGGCCAGCCTATCCCCGGGGCACGGGGCGGCGGCGGACGCGGGCGCGGAGCGTCCGCTCGGCGGGCGCGGAACGACCGCGCCTCCCGCCGCCGGAGCGGACAGGAGGCGCGGGACGCGGGAAGCGGCGGATCAGCGGTAGTCGCTGCCCGACGCGAGGGCCGCGAGCGGCACGAGCACGACCACGACGAGCACGGCGATCGCGAAGAGCAGGACGAGGCCGAGCATGACGGAGTTGAGCACGATGCCCCAGATCGAGAGCGTGCGGCCGGTCGGCTCCCTCCGCAGGCCCAGGATGCCGAAGACGAGGCCCGCGGCCGGAGTGATCACGGTCAGTCCGAAGAAGACGGAGGTGACGCCGAGGATCAGGCTGGTGAGCGAGAACGGGGTCGAGGGCGCCGGGGCGAGCGCCGCGGGCGGGACGGCGGGGGTGCCGTAGGGGGCGCGGGCCTGCTGCGAGGAGGCGGACTCCTCGGCGGCGGGGCGCTCCCCGGCGGACGGCCGCTCCTCGGTGAGGACGGCGGTCGCGCCCAGGTCCACGGTCGGCTGCTCGTCGGCGGGGGTGGAGAGGCGGGCGGTGCGGTCGTCGGTGGTCACGGTGTGCTCCTTCTCGGGTGCCGGTCGCCCGGCGGGATGCGGTCCCGCCGGGCGGGCCGGCGGTGCTGCCGGTGTGCTCCGGCGATGCCTCCACGCTACGGACGAGCCCGGACCCGCCCCATCCGGGGAACCCCCGGAACTCGGGGGCGATCCCCCGCCTCGAGGCGGGGGCGGGTGCGAGACTGGTCCCGGCGCGAGGAGGCGGCGACGATGGACGACGACGAGCTGCGGCACCGCACCCGGGACCGCAAGGGCGCCCGGGCCGTCTGGTTCGCCGGGCTCTCGGCGCTCGCCGGCTTCGTGGTGATCTCCCCCGTGATCTCCCTCACGGCGACCGTGATGGTGTGGGGGTCGCGGCGGCGGATCGGCACCCTCAGCGACCGGAACGGCCTGGTCGCCGTCAACTGGCAGCTCACCTACCTCGCGCTCCAGCTGATGCTGGTCCCGCTGCACCTCGCGCTGGTATCGGTGCGCGACTCGCTCGGCGCCGACTGGCCGCTCGCGACGATCTCGGCGATCCTCGCGCTGGCCGTGCTCAACCTCGTGCTGTGCGTCGTCCTCGGAGTCCGGTCCGGCCAGGGCCGTACCGTGCGCCTCTGGATCGCCGTGCCCTTCGCCCGCTCCACCCGTCCGCCGCGCTGACCGTCCGGGGACACCGGGCACGGCGGCTCTCCGCTCCTGGGACTCCGCCCGGCGTGTCCGCGGCGCGGTGCCCCCCTCCACGTCGCGGCGGCGGGCAGGGTGGTGGAGTGATCGCCTTCCCTCCGCCCGTGTACGTCGTGGCCGACGACGGAGTGCGGCTGGCCACCTATTCCGTCGGCGAGGAGAGCGCCCCGACCGTCCTCGCCGTGCACGGCTTCGCCTCCCACGCCGTGCTCAACTGGGAGACGTCGGGCTGGCTGCGGACGCTGCACCGGGCCGGGTACCGCGTCGTCGCGCTCGACCAGCGCGGGCACGGCGCGAGCGAGAAGCCGCACCACTCCGACTCCTACAGCGTGGACGCCATGGTGGCCGACCTGGTGCGGGTGCTCGACTCCTACGACCTCGACGCGCCCCACGTGCTCGGGTACTCCCTCGGCGCCCGGATGAGCTGGGTGCTGGGGCTCGAGCACCCGGAGCGGCTCGCATCGCTGAGCCTCGGCGGGCTGACGGTGGGCGAGCCCCTCCGCTCCTTCGACGCGGAGGCGGCCCGGGCCCGCGTCGCCTCCGGCGGCGAGATCGACGACGGCTTCACCCGCGCCTTCATCGGCATGGCGGAGGGCGTGCAGGGCAACGACCTCGCAGCGCTGGTGGCGGTGGCCGACGGCGTCCGCGGCGGGGCGCACCCGGAGCACGGGCGGCACCCCGGCCTGCCGACGCTGCTCGTGACCGGCGGCGCGGATCCGATCGCTCCCGGCGGTGAGCTGCTGGCGGCGGAGGCGGGGGCGCGGTTCGTGAGCGTCCCCGGCCGCGACCACACCAGCACCGTGCCCGCGCGGGGCTTCAAGGACGCGGTGCTGGCGTTCCTGGCGGAGCAGCGCTGAGCCGGCCCCTTGCCGGGCGGGAGCACCGCGAGCGCCGAGGCCCGCGGCGTAGCATCCCCCTCATGCAGGCGATCCGCATCGAGAACCCCGGCCCCGACTCCCGACTCGTGCTGGAGGAGGTGCCGACGCCCTCCCCCGGACCCGGCGAGGTCCTCGTCCGCGTGGCGGCCGCCGGCGTCAACCGCGCCGACCTCGGCCAGCGCGGCGGGGTCTACCCGCCGCCGCCCGGCGCCTCCGAGATCCTCGGGATGGAGGTGTCCGGCACGGTCGTCGCGCTCGGCGAGGACGCGACCGGGTTCGCGGAGGGCGACGAGGTCTGCGCGCTGCTCTCCGGCGGCGGCTACGCGGAGTACGTCGCGGTCGACGCGGGCCTGGTGCTGCCGGTGCCGGACGGCGTCGGCCTCGTCTCGGCCGCCGCCCTCCCGGAGACGACGTCCACCGTCTGGTCGAACCTCGTGATGGTGGCCGGGCTCGGATCCGGCGACACCGTCCTCCTCCACGGCGGCGGGAGCGGGATCGGGACCACGGGCATCCAGATCGCCGCCGCCCTCGGCGCCCGCGTCGCCGTCACGGCCGGCAGCGCCCGCAAGCTCGAGGCGTGCCGCGCGCTCGGGGCCGACGTCCTGATCGACTACCGCGAGGAGGACTTCGTCGAGCGGATCCGCGAGGCGACCGGCGGGCGCGGCGTCGACGTGATCCTCGACCCCGTCGGCGGCGACTACCTGGCCCGTGACCTGGAGGCGCTGGCCGTGGGCGGGCGCGTGGTGTTCATCGGCAACCAGTCCGGCGCGCTGGGCTCGCTCGACCTCGGGGTCCTGATGCGCAAGCGCGGGGCGGTGCACGCCACGACCCTCCGCGCCCGGCCCCTCGAGGAGCGGCGCGCGATCGTCGCGCGGGTGCGCGCAGAGGTCTGGCCGCTGGTCGCCGCCGGGACGGTGCGCCCGGTGGTGGACGAGGTGGTCCCGCTCGCCGAGGCCGAGCGGGCGCACGACGTGATGCGCTCCTCCGGCCACATCGGCAAGCTGCTGCTCGCCCTGTGACGCCCCGCACCGGAGGAGGCCCCCGCCGCCCGCGGTGAGCGGGAGCGGGGGCCTCCTCCGGTGATGCCCTCCGGCGGGGCGTCAGACCGCGGAGCGCAGGAGTCCGAGCGAGCGGTTGATGCCGTCGACGTCGACCGCGGCCGGATCGAACGAGGCTCCGGCGGCGAGGCCGAGAGCCTCGAGCGCCTCCGCGTGGTCGGCCGAGGACGGGTCGGTCGCCGCCCGCACCGTGTCGGCCCAGGCCGCGGGGCCTCCCGGCACGTCGAGCGGAGCCGCGCCGCGCGCGCCCGTGCAGCGCGGCAGAGCCGTCGACAGCGGCGCGATCGCCTCCAGGCGGATGACGTGGCGCCACTCGTCCTCGAGGTCGTAGACGTAGAAGAGTTCGTCCTGCTCCTGCTCGAGGACCTCGGCGAGCGCGACGCCCGCCTCGTCCACGAGGTCGGCGCCGAACTCCTCCGCGTCGGACGGTGAGCCGATCGGAGCCTGCTCCTCGTCGGGCACGCCCACGCTGAAGTAGTGCGGCTGCGCGTCGGTCCAGCCCAGCGAGAGCTGGAGCGCGAGGTGCAGATCGCGCAGCGACGACTCGGAGGAGAGCTCGAGGCGCCGCCAGACGACGGGCTTGGTCCCGAGCAGGGCGACGTGGAGCGCGTAGGCCGTCGCCGTGTCCTGGGTCGCCTCGTCGAGGATCTCGAGGCGGGTGGCCTCGCGCTCGCCGAGGAGGACGACCGTCGCGCGGACGACGGAGGCGAGGACGGGCGCGAGGCCCTCCGGCACCGCGTAGCCGAACTCGGGCGAGTGCAGCAGCAGCCCGAGCTCGGCGGTGTCGTCGAGCATCCGCTCGGCCGTGCCGACCATGCGCTCGCGCTCGTCGAGGGCCTCGTCGAGCGAGACTCCGGAGTCGGCGGCCAGCTCGTCGACCAGCTCACCGACGACCAGGCCCGGGTGGATCTCGGCCTGGCAGGCGACCGCGATGCGGACCAGCACGGCGTCGGTGGTGGTGACCGCGCGCTCCTCCGGGGAGAAGGCGCCGTCCTCGGTGTCGGCGGCCGCCAGCGCGGTCTGGGCGCTGAGGATCCACTGCTCGAGGAAGCGGGCGACGTAGGCGATGCGCTCGGCGGCGGCCTCGTGCGCGTCGGAGCTGCGCCAGAGCACGGCGGCCTCGCCGAGACCTGCGGCGGATCCCTCCTGCTCGAGCACGGCCGAGCCGACCAGCGCGTCCCACCAGGCCGAGACCGGGATGCGGACGGAGTCGTCGCTCGGGGTGGATCCCGCGGAGGAGATGCCCGCCTCGACCGCGATCTCGCGGGCGGCGCGCTCGGTGAGGGTCGCGCCGTCGTCGGCGGCGAGGTGCTCGACCACGACGTCGGCGGCGTGCACGAGAGCGGTGGCGCGCACGGCGGAGAGCTGCTCCTCGGCCGGGACCTCGTCGAGCTCGGCGAGGTCGTCGAGCACGGCCTCCACGAAGGAGCCGGCGAGGTCGAGGACCTCGTCGAGGACGGCCTGGCACTCGTCCAGCTCCTCGTCGGTGCCGGTCCAGAGGTCCTCGTCGGTGAGGAAGTCGAGGAAGTGCTCGACGACCTCGGCGACGGTGAAGAGGGTGTCGTCGAGGTCGGCCTCGCTCTCCTCCCCCGACAGGTCTGCCTCGATCTGGTCGAAGACGGCCTCGAGCAGCTCGGCGTCGGGCTGGGCGAAGGAGCCGCGCGGGCGCAGGTCGCGGGTCATCGCGAAGAGGTCGGTCAGCACCTCGACGGCCTCGTCGGCCTCGAGGTGCTCGTGCTGCATGCCCACCTCGGCGAGGTGCGAGCGGTACCAGCTGCGGAACCGCACCATCAGCGCGGTCTCGGCCGTGCGGCCGCCGCCCTGACCGCCGGACCCGCTCTGACCGCCTCCGGATCGTCCCTGGTTGCGCTTCTTGCCCATGATTCCTCCGCGACCGCTCCACTCACGACGAAGCGCTCCAGCCTACCCAGTGCGGGCGCGCGGCGGCACGCGCGGTCGCCCCCTGTTCACCCTGTGCGCACCGGGTCCGCTCCCTCTGATGCGGCCGATCGCCCGAGTCCCGGGATCCGCGCGCTGTGGGAGTCCCCGCCGCCCGGGCCCCTGCCACACGGGTCGCGATGATGAGAAATCTCGCAGCGATCGGGCGGCGAGGCTTGCGCTCGGACCCTCCGCTTCGGTGGAGTGTCCGGATGACCGACACGACGGACACCGCCGAGACCGCTCCCGGGAAGGCGTCGCTCAAGCGGGTGATCACCGGGCCGCTGCTGTTCGCCTTCATCGTGGGCGACACACTCGGCGCCGGCATCTACACCCTGGTCGGCACGATGGCCGAGGACGTGGGCGGCGTGATCTGGCTGCCGCTGCTGATCGCGCTGGTCGTCGCCCTGCTCACGGCGGGCACGTACGCCGAGCTGATCACCAAGTACCCGCACGCCGGAGGGGCGGCGCGCTACGTGGACCGCGCGTTCGGGAAGCCGTACCTCTCGTTCCTGATCGGCTTCCTGATGATGGCCTCCGGCATCACGACGGCCGCCTCCCTGGCGAACGCGTTCGCGGGCGACTACCTCGGGGCTCTGCTGGACGTGCCGCCGATCCCCACCGCGATCGTCTTCATCGCGATCCTCACCCTGGTGAACCTGCGCGGGGTGAAGGAGTCGCTGACCGCGAACCTGGTCGCCTCGGTGATCGAGGTGAGCGGACTGGTCATCGTCATCGTCTGCGCCGCGGTCTTCTTCGGCTCCGGTGACGGCGACGCCTCCCGCGTGCTCGAGTTCAACCCCGACGTCGCTCCGCTGCAGGGGGCGTTCGCCGCCTCGATCGTCGCCTTCTTCTCGTTCCTCGGCTTCGAGGCCGCGGCGAACATGGCCGAGGAGGTGCGGAACCCCTCGAAGGTCTACCCGCGGGCCCTCTTCGGTGCGCTGATCACCGCCGCCGTGGTCTACCTCCTGATCGCGCTCGGCGCCGTGATCGTGCTGCCGAACGACGAGCTCGCGGCCTCCAGCGGCCCCCTGCTGGACGTGGTCGCGGCGAGCGGAGTGGCGGTGCCGCCGTGGCTGTTCGGCCTGATCGCGCTCGTCGCCATCGCGAACGGCGCTCTGCTGTTCATGGTGATGGCGTCGCGGGTCGGCTTCGGGCTCGCCACCTCCGGGCTGCTGCCGAGCGCTTTCGGGAAGGTGCTGCCGGGCCGCCGCACGCCGTGGGTGTCGATCGTGGTCGTCGGCGGAGTGACGATGCTGCTCAGCCTGATCGGCGACGTCGGCACGCTCGCCGAGACGACGGTGCTGCTGCTCCTGCTGGTGTTCATCGCGGCGAACGTGTCGGTGCTGGTGCTGAAGAAGGACCGCGTCGACCACGCCCACTACTCCGTGCCGCGGGTGGTGCCGGTGCTCGCGACCATCGCGAGCGTGGTGCTGCTGACGCAGCAGACGGGCGTGGTCTGGCTGGCGACAGCGGGCTACGTGGTCGTGGGGACGCTGCTGTTCCTCGCCACCCGCCTGGGGAAGCGGAAGCACGCGGAGCGGACCCCGGACTGATCCGGGCCGGCGGCGATCCGTCGCGAGCGGCCCGTCCGCGGATCCCCTGCGGGCCGTCCGCGGCGGATCGATCGCGGGGGGCGGTGAGGAGTGGGATCGTGAGGGGATGACCGTCACGCTCGAGCCGATGCCCGCCGCCGCTCTCGCCACCTGGATGCGGGTCCAGCGCTCGGCGTACATCGAGGACCGGATGCGGGCGGGCGACGACGAGGCCGCGGCGACGCGCAACGCCGACGCCTCGTACGAGAAGTACTTCCCGAGAAGCTCCCCCGCCGCCGGGCACGACCTGCTCCTCGTCTCCGAGGACGGCCGCGCGGTCGGGTCGCTCTGGCTCGGCCCGCACCCGAGCGGACTCGAGGGCGTCGGGTACGTCTGGGACGTGCAGATCGACGCCGCCGAGCGCGGCCGCGGCCTCGGCCGGGCGGCGCTGCTGCTCGCGGAGTCGCACGTCCGCTCCCAGGGCGGGTCCGCCCTCGCGCTGAACGTGTTCGGCTTCAACACCGCCGCGCGGGCTCTGTACGAGTCGCTCGGCTACGAGACGACGTCCCTGCAGATGCGCAAGCCGCTGGTCTGAGCGGGGCCGCTCGACGCCGGGCAGGGGCACGACCCGGTCGCGCAGAACGCCGCACGCCGTGCTCGAGGGCGGACGCCGACGGGCGCCCACCGACGAGCACGGCGGCGGCAGTGGTGGAACCGCCGGGGATCGGCGGGACCCTGCGGTCAGCTCGTGGAGGCGACGGCGGTCGGGTCGCCGGTGCCGGACGGACGCGGGGCGTCACCCGATCCCGTCGCCACCGACGCGCCGGTCGGAACGACGGTGCCGCCGGTCGCCATCCCCCGGCCGAAGGCCTGGCCCTGGAGGATCGCGCCGAGGTCGACGCCGGTCGCCGACCTGACGCTGTCGAACGTCGCGGCGAGACCCGCCGCCTGCTCGCGCGCGATGTGGGTGCCGGCGGTGTCGCCGCCGATCAGCGTCACCGAGCCGACGTTCTGGTAGCCCTTCGCGAACTCGGCCATGAGCGAGGGCAGCTGCCCGATGAGCTCGCGACCCAGGATCGCCTCCTGATTCTCGCGGAGCGCCTCCGCCTCGGCCGCGATGGCCGCCGCGCTCGCCTCGCCCTTCGCGCGGATGGCCTCCGCCTCGGCGGTCGCGTTCGCGCGCAGCGCCTCGGCCTCTGCGCCCGCCTTGGCCCGCAGTGCGTGGGCCTCGGCCTCGGCGCGGGCGCTCACGGCGGCGGCCTCGGCGGCGGCGGACGCCTGGCGCGCCTCCGCCTGGCGCTGGACGGCGTACGCCTCGGCGTCCGAGACCTGCTGCGCGACCTGGCGGTCCGTCTCGGCCTTCTTCTCGCGTCCGTAGGCGTCGGCGTCGGCCTCGGTCTGACGGCGGTACTTCTCGGCGTCCGCGACGCGCTTGACGTCGGCGTCGAGCTCGGCCTGCCGGTTCTCGGCGCGCTGCACGAGGACGGCCTGCTCGCGCTCGGCGCGGGCCAGGTTCTCGGCCTGCTCGGCCTCGGCGTTGGCGCGGCCGACCTCGGACTTCGCGGCGGCGGTGTTCTTGTCGTAGGCGGTCTGCTCGATCAGGTTCGCCTCGTCCGTGGCCAGCTGGCGAGCCTTGACCTCGCGGGCCGCGTTGATCCGCGCGACGTCGGCCTCGCGGCGGACGCGCTCGATCTCCTGCGCTCCGAGCGCCTCGATGTAGCCGTTGCGGTCGGTGACGCCCTGGATGGCGAAGGAGTCGAGGACGAGGCCCTGGGCGAGCAGGTCGCCCTTGATGCCCTCGGCGATCTCGTCTCCCAGCTTCTGCCGGTCCTGCATGACCTCCTCGACGCTGAGCTTCGCGACGACGCCGCGGAGGGCGCCCTCGAGCTGCTCGGTGGTGAAGACGTCGATGGACTGGTCCTGCGACGCGAAGCGCTCGGCGGCGGCGCGGACCTGGTCGGCCGTGGACCCGATCTTGACCAGGGCGACGCCCGCGAGGTGGATGGTCACGCCGTTCTTGGTCTGCGCGACCGGCTCCATCTTGATCTGGCGGGAGCGCAGCGAGATGCGGTCGGACCGTTGGGTCAGCTTGTTCACGAACGCGCCGCCGCCGGTGATGACGGTCATGTTCGAGGTGAGGCCGTCCTCGCCCTTCTGCTTCTTCCCGACGATCACGATCGCCTCGTCGGCCTGCGGCACCTGGTACCAGGCGCGGAAGAGGAAGAAGCCGATGAGGGCGATCAGCAGGAGTGCGCCGACGGCGACTCCGGCGAGGACGATCCAGAGGAGATCCGGTTCCATGGGCGGGCGACCTTTCGTCCGACCCGCGCGACGCGGGTACCTGAGAGACGTACAGTTTCCATCGTGTCACAGCGCCTCGGACGGCCGCGTCGGCCGGAGGGGGGATACTGCGGACGCCGCCGAGAGCGGATCACGAGGGGGCGGGCCCGGAGGAGGACGCCACGAACGAGGGCGTCGCGCGGAGTGCCGCAGAGGAGATCAGTGCTGGGGTACCTGGACTCGAACCAAGAACAACTGAACCAGAATCAGCCGTGTTGCCAATTACACCATACCCCAATGGTCATCCGGAGGTGATCCCGGGACCAGGCGGCGACCGGATCGAGACCCGAGCGCCGAGAGACGACAGTACCCTACGCGGGCATCCCGCTCAAATCGAGCCGCGGACGACGCTGCCCTCGGACTCCGGGGCGGCCTCGCCGAGGCGGGCGCGGACGAGGTCGCGGTTGATCGCGGAGGCGACCTGGGCGCCCGATCCGGCGGCGACGATCAGCTGCTGCGGGCCGGGAGGGGTGACCTCGCCGGCTGCGTAGAGGCCGGGGACGGACGTGCGGCCACCGGCGTCGACGCGGAGGAAGCCGTCGGCGTCGCGGTCGGGGCCGGCCGCGTCCAGGTAGTCCAGCGCGGGCGTCCAGACGGGGCGGACGAACGCCCCGGTGCGCGGGACGACGTCGCCGTCGACGAGGCGGACGCCGGTCATCTCGGCGCGCTCCCCGGCGAGGTCGGCGACCGGGCGCCGGTCGACCCGGATGCCGATGGAGGCGAGCAGCGACTCGTCGGCGTCGCTCACCGTCCCGACGCCGTTGGTGAAGACGATCAGGTCGGTCGACCACTGCGAGAGGAGCATGGCCCGCTCCGCGAGGTCGTCGGTCTCGCCGATCAGGGCGAGCGCCTCCCCCGCCTTCTCGTAGCCGTCGCACTCCATGCAGCTGTGCACGGCGGTGCCGTAGTAGGCGCGCAAGCTCGGGAGCGCGGGCGGCGTCTCGAGCAGTCCCGCGGCGACCACGACGGCGGTGGCGACGACGGAGCGGTCGGCGCTGCCGCGCACGCCCCGGGCGCCGACGACGAACTCGCCGCCGGAGCGCTCGACCGAGGTCACCAGGGCGTTGTGCACCTCGGCGGCCTCGTAGCGCTCGAACTCCTCGCGGCCGAGGCGGCGCAGCTCGAGCGGCGAGATGCCGTCGCGGGTGAGGAACCCGTGCGAGTGCAGGGTCGCGGCGTTCCGCGGGCGGTTGCTGTCGAGCAGCAGCACGCTGCGGCGCGCCCGGACGAGGTTGAGCGCGGTCGAGAGCCCGGCGGGGCCCCCGCCGATCACGACGACGTCGTAGCGTCCGCCGACCGTCTCCGCCACGGTCAGGCCTGCCGGGAGGCGCCGAGGTGAGCGCCCAGGCGGTCGAGGCGGGCGATCGACTCCTGCTTGCCGAGGATCTCCATCGACTCGAACAGCGGCGGCGAGACGCGGCGCCCGGAGACCGCGGTGCGCAGCGGCCCGTAGGCGATGCGGGGCTTGAGGCCGAGGCCCTCGATCAGCGCGGAGGCGAGCGCCTCCTGGATCGAGGCCGTCAGCCACTCGGACGCGGGGACGAGCTCGAGAGCGCCGATCGAGGCGGCGAGCACCTCGCCGGCGTTCGCGGGCAGGCCCTTCAGCGCGTCCTCGTCGTACTCGAGCGCGTCGGAGGAGGTGAAGAGGAACCCGAGCATCCCGGGGGCCTCCCCCAGCAGGCCGATCCGCTCCTGCACGAGGGGCGCGGCGGCGTCGAGCACCGCGCGCTGCTCGGCGGTCGGCTCGCCCGCGAGCACTCCGGCCGCCACGAGGTACGGGATCGTCCGCTCGGTGAAGTCGTCGACGGCCAGGAGGCGGATGTGGTCGCCGTTGATCGACTCGGCCTTCTTGAGGTCGAAGCGGGCCGGGTTGGGGTTCACGTCGGCGACGTCGAAGGCGGCGACCATCTCGTCGATCGAGAAGACGTCGCGGTCGTGCGTGAGCGACCAGCCGAGCAGGGCGAGGTAGTTGACCAGGCCCTCCGGGATGAAGCCGCGGTCGCGGTGGTGGAAGAGGTTCGAGGACGGATCGCGCTTGGAGAGCTTCTTGCTGCCGTCGCCCATCACGTAGGGGAGGTGCCCGAAGCGCGGGACGAAGGTCGTCACTCCGATGTCGATCAGCGCGTGGTACAGCGCGATCTGCCGGGCGGTCGAGGGGAGGATGTCCTCGCCGCGCAGCACGTGGGTGATCTGCATGATCGCGTCGTCGACCGGGTTCACCAGCGTGTAGAGCGGCTGGCCGTTGGGGCGCACCACGACGAAGTCGCTGAAGGAGCCCGCGGGGAACGTGATCGGGCCGCGGACCAGGTCGTCGAAGGACAGGTCGGCGTCCGGCACGCGCAGGCGCAGCGCCGGGGCGCGGCCCTCGGCGCGGAAGGCGGCGCGCTCCTCCTCGGTGAGATCGCGGTCGTGGTTGTCGTACCCGTGCTGCTTCGCGCGGCCGGCCGCCTCGTTGCGCGCGTCGATCTCCTCGGCCGTGGAGTAGCTCTCGTAGAGGTGCCCCGAGGCCGTCAGGCGCGCGATCACGTCGAGGTAGACATCGGTGCGCTCGGACTGCCGGTACGGGCCGTGCGGGCCGCCGACTCCGACGCCCTCGTCCCAGTCGAGCTTCAGCCAGCGCAGCGCGTCGAGGATCTGCTCCACGCTCTCCTCGCTGTCGCGGGCGGCGTCCGTGTCCTCGATGCGGAAGACGAACGTGCCGCCGGTGTGGCGCGCGTACGCCCAGTTGAACAGGGCGGTGCGGATGAGGCCGACGTGCGGGGTCCCGGTCGGCGAGGGGCAGAAGCGGACGCGGACGTCGCTCCCGGTCGCGGTCGTGAACGGGTGCGCGTCCGGCGCGCTTTCCAGGGGCGGGGTGAGCTCAGACATACGAGGCCGATCCTACCGGCGGGAGCCGGTGCGGCGCCCGGGATCGCGGGGGCCGTGGCGCCTCCGCCCCGGGCACGGTGCGCGCCTCGCGGCGACTGCTTCTACCGGACAGCACTGCTCCGAGTCAACGGACTCCCCGAGCGAGCAGGAGCAGTGGTGCGCTGACCCCGGGCCTCTCGTCGAGAGGGCCCGAGCGCCGCACCGCAGGCCGCGCCGGGCCTCCGCGCGAGCGTGCCCGGAAGGAGCACTGATGAGCACGATCGATCTCGACCCCCGCACCGACCGCCCGAGCGCCCTCACCGAGGCGGCACGGGAGGAGAAGGACGCCCGCACGCTCTCGCTCTTCCAGGCCGCGGTGAGCGCGGAGGCCGCCGAGGGCGCGCGCATCCGCGAGCGCATCGTGCTCGACCACCTGGGCCTGGCCGAGGCCATGGCCCGCCGGGTCTCCAGGAGCGGAGGCGACTGGGCGGATCTGCGCCAGGTCGCCTACGTGGGCCTCGTGAAGGCCGCCCGCCGCTTCACTCCCGAGCGCGGCGACAGCTTCGCCGCGTTCGCCGTCCCCACGATCACCGGCGAGCTCAAGCGCCACCTCCGCGACCTCGGCTGGATGATCCGGCCGCCGCGCGGCGTGCAGGAGCTGCACCGCCGCTCCGCCGTCGTCGCCGACGAGCTCGCGCAGGAGCTCGGCCGTCACCCCACCGACCAGGAGATCGCCCGCCGCCTCGGAGTGGACGCGACGGAGGTGGCCGACGCGCGCCTCGCGGGGCATCCGCTCTCCCTCGACGAGACCGTGGGCGAGGGCGGCGTCGGCCTGGGCGACACCCTCGGCGGCGAGGACGAGCGGCTGCTCGAGATCGACCGGCGGCACGGGCTCGCCGAGGCCCTCGCCGAGCTCGAGGAGGGCCAGCGCGAGCTCCTGCGCATGCGCTTCGTCGAGGAGCGGACCCAGCAGCAGATAGCCGACGCCCTGGGGACGACGCAGATGCAGGTCTCGCGCCTGCAGCGGCGGATCCTCGCGCAGCTCGCCGACCGGCTCGGCGCCCCCTCGCGCAGCCATCAGCCGCGCGCTCCCCGGGCCCGCGTGGCCACGGTCACTCCGGTCCGACCGGCGACGCGGCTGAAGTCCGCCTGAGGTGGGCCTCGGCACGCGACGGGAGCGACGAGAGGGCGGCGAGGACGTCGTCGACCTGGACCGCGAGCAGCGCCGGGTCCGGCTCGGCGGAGAAGACATCGCCGCGGCGGAGGGAGGCGTCGGTCAGCACGACGTGCGGACCCGAGGCCGGAGGGCCCCAGGCCTCGGGCGGTGCCGGACCGAAGATCACGACCGAGGGGACGCCGTACGCGGAGGCGAGGTGCGCGGCTCCGGTGTCGACGGTCACCACGACCTCGGCGGCCGCGACGACCGCGGCGAACCCGCTGAGCGCGAGCTCCCCCGCCAGCACCTCGCCCGTGCCGGCGAGCTCGGCGACGCGGCGGGCGCGGTCGGCCTCGTTCGCGCCCCCGGTGTAGACGACGCGGTGCCCCTCGGCGGTGAGGGCGCGGGCCACCGCGGCGAAGCGCTCCTCCGGCCACTCGCGCGAGCCGTAGAAGGCCCCGATGTGCACGACGGCGGCTCCGGGGGCCGAGGCGGGCTCCTCCGGGACGGCGATCGCGACGTCCTCGGGGTCGGCGTCGAGACCGATCGAGTTCACCAGCCGGGCCCAGCGGGCGCGCTCGAGCTCGCCGTCGATCCAGAGCGGCCGCGGGTCCTCCGGGCCCGCGCCCGGGTCCAGCGCCGGGACGCGGAACTCCAGCGTGCGCTCGGGCGCGATCTCGCGCAGCCGCAGCCGCGACTCCGGGCCGTTGCCGTGGAGGTTCACGCCGAGCTCGACCCGGCCGGCGGCCATCGGCAGCGGGTCGTCGAGTCCGCGGAGGGTGGGCACGAGCGCGTCCAGGCCCTCGACGAGGTCGACGATCGGCTCGAGCCAGGGCGTGGTCGCCATGATCAGCCGGTGGTCCGGGAAGCCGCGGCGCAGGGCCTTGAGCGCCGGGACGGCGACGAGCAGGTCGCCGAGCTTGAGGGCGCGCAGCGCGAGGATCTCCGGAGTCCCGTCCGGGGCGGTGAGAGCGCGCACGGCGCCTCCTTCCTGTCGGAGTCCCCGTACCCCGCTGCGCGCACCTCAGACGCGCCGCCCGCAGATGCGAGCGACGCGCCCGGAGGGACCGACTTCTCCGGAAGGGGGTTTACATCCCCGGTCGAGGGGTACGAGGAGAAGGTGAACGACTCCTCCTCCCGGAGCGCCGACGAGCGCGCGAGGGCCCCGCGCCTGCGGGGGATCCTCTTCGACCGCGACGCGACGCTCGTGGTCGACGTGCCCTACAACGGCGACCCGGCGCAGGTCTCCCCGATGCCCACCGCCCTCGCCGCGGTCGAGCGGGCGCGCGAGGCGGGGCTGGCCGTGGGCGTGGTCACCAACCAGTCCGGGATCGCCCGCGGGATCATCGACCGCGGCCAGGCCGACGCGGTGAACCGGCGCGTGGACGAGCTCTTCGGCGGCTTCGACGTGTGGATGCTCTGCCCCCACGGCTCGGAGGACGACTGCTCCTGCCGGAAGCCCCGGCCCGGCATGGTTCTCGGCGCCGCCGAGCAGCTGGGACTGCCGGCACGGTCCCTCGCCGTGATCGGCGACATCGGGGCCGACGTCGGCGCCGCCGCCGCGGCCGGCGCCCGTGGAGTGCTGGTGCCGACTCCGGTCACCCGCGCCGAGGAGGTGGACGCCGCTCCGCTGCAGGCGGCGACGCTCCTCGAGGCGGTCGAGCTGCTGCTCGCGATGCAGCCCGACGAGGACGCCGAGTGAGGCGCCGCGTGCTCGTCGCCCGCCTGGACAGCGCGGGAGACGTCCTGCTGTGCGGACCCGCCGTCCGCGCGATCGCGGCCGACGCCGAGGTGCTGCTGCTGAGCGGTCCGCAGGGAGCGCCCGCGGCCGCGCTGCTGCCGGGTCCCTCCTCCGTCCGCACCTGGTGGTGCCCGTGGATCGGCGACGCCTCCCGCCCCGTCGACGCCGAGCTCGTCGACGAGCTGCGCGCGATCGTCGAGGAGTTCGCGCCGGACGAGGCCGTGATCCTCACCTCCTTCCACCAGTCGCCGCTTCCGCTGGCCCTGCTGCTCCGCCTCGCCGGTGTCGCCCGCATCACGGGCGCCTCGGTCGACTTCGCGGGCGCCCTGCTCGATGTGCGCCTCGTCCCGGGCGAGACCCTCGAGGAGGACCAGCCGGAGCCGGAGCGCGCGCTCGCGATCGCGGCGGCGGCCGGCTTCGCGCTGCCCGCCGGCGACGACGGACGGCTCCGCGTGCGCCGCGAGGGCGTGCTGCCCGCCGCTCTCGAGGGGATCGGCCCCTACGCGGTCGTGCACCCCGGGGCAGCCGTCCCCGCCCGCGCCTGGCCCGCGGCGAACGCGGCCCGCGCCGTCGAGCTGCTGGCGGACGCGGGCCTCGCCGTCGTCGTCACCGGCGGCCCGGGCGAGCGCTCCCTCACGGCCGAGGTCGCGGGCTCCCGCGGCATCGACCTCGGCGGGGCGACGGACTTCCCCGGCGCCGCCGAGGTGCTGGCCGGCGCCGAGGTCGTGATCTGCGGCAACACCGGCCCCGCGCACCTCGCCGCCGCGGTCGGCACCCCCATGGTCAGCCTCTTCGCGCCGGTCGTCCCGGCCGTGCGCTGGGCGCCCTACGGCGTCCCGGTCGCGCTGCTCGGCGACCAGGAGGCGCCCTGCGCCGGCTCGCGCGCCCGCGTGTGCCCCGTCCCCGGCCATCCCTGCCTCGCGGGGGTGAGCGCCGAGGAGGCGGTCGCCGCCGCCCTCCGACTCCGACCCACGACTTCCCCGAGAGAGGCCATCGCATGAGGATCCTGCTCTGGCACGTGCACGGCGGCTGGGCGGACGCCTTCGTCCGCGGCGCCCATACCTACCTGCTCCCCACGACTCCGGCCCGCGACGGCTGGGGCCTGGGCACCGGCGGCCGCGACTGGCCGAGCGCCGTCGAGATCGCCCCCGAGGAGCTGCACGACGCCGACGTCGACGCGGTCCTCCTCCAGAGGCCCGAGGAGCTCGCCGAGGCCGAGCGCCTGCTCGGGCGACGCCTCGGCCGCGACGTGCCCGCCGTCTACGTGGAGCACAACACCCCCCGCGGGGACGTGCCGGACAACCGCCACCCGCTCGCCGACCGCGACGACCTGCTGATCGTCCACGTCACCCACTTCAACGCCCTGATGTGGGACACCGGATCGACGCGGACGACGGTGATCGAGCACGGGATCCACGACCCGGGCCCTCTCTACACCGGCGAGCTGCCGCACTTCGGCGTGGTCGTCAACGAGCCCGTCCGCCGGGGCCGGGTCGCGGGGACCGACCTGCTCCCCCACTTCGGCGCCGTCGCTCCGCTGGACGTCTTCGGGATGAAGACCGACCGGCTCGCCGAGCTGCCGGGCCTGGAGGACGTGACGGTCCTCGGCGACGTCCGCACGCAGGCGATGCACGGGGCCCTGGCCCGCCGCCGGGTCTACCTGCACCCGTTCCGATGGACCTCCCTCGGCCTCGCACTGCTGGAGGCGATGCACCTCGGGATGCCCGTCGTCGCGCTCGACGTGACGGAGGCGGGGCGCGCCGTCCCGCCCGAGGCCGGAGCGATCTCGAACGACCTCGACGCCCTCGTCGCCTCGGCCCGGGCGCTCGTCGAGGACC
Source organism: Rathayibacter sp. AY1C5 (assembly GCF_002931705.1). Taxonomy (NCBI): domain Bacteria; kingdom Bacillati; phylum Actinomycetota; class Actinomycetes; order Micrococcales; family Microbacteriaceae; genus Rathayibacter; species Rathayibacter sp. AY1C5. The sequence continues at coordinate 98,897 of NZ_PSWD01000005.1, read as the reverse complement.
CGGACCGGGCCGCCCGCGCCGGCGCCGTCGCCCGCGAGGCCGCGCTCGCGCGCTACGGCCTCGCCCGGTTCCACCGCGACTGGGACGAGGTCCTCGCCGACCTCCCCGGACGCCGGTCGCCGGAGCCCGCTCTGGAAGGGAGCACCCGATGAAGCAGCACCTCTCCGCCGCGCCCGCGCTCACGATCGCCATGGTCTCGGAGCACGCGAGCCCGCTGGCGACCCTCGGCGGCGTCGACGCCGGCGGCCAGAACGTCCACGTGGCGGCCCTCGCCGACGCTCTCGCGCGCCGCGGCCACCGCGTCGTCGTCTACACCCGCCGCGACGACCCCTACCTCCCCCGGCGTGTGCCCTTCACCTCGGGCGTCGAGGTGGTGCACATCGACGCAGGCCCGCCGAGCCGGGTGTCGAAGGACGAGCTGCTGCCCTTCATGGGCGACTTCGCCGTCGACCTCGCCGAGGAGTGGCTGCAGGAGCGGCCGGACCTCGTGCACAGCCACTTCTGGATGTCCGGGGTCGCCGCGCTCGACGCCTCCGAGCGGGTGGAGCGAGCCACCGGGCGGCGCGTGCCCGTCCTCCACACCTTCCACGCGCTGGGCGTGGTCAAGCGCCGCCAGCAGGGCGCGCTCGACACCAGCCCCGAGGAGCGCGCCTGGCTCGAGCCCGGAGTGGGCCAGAAGGCCGACGGCGTCGTCGCCACCTGCTCGGACGAGGCCTTCGAGCTCAAGGGGCTCGGCGTGCAGACCTCGCGCATCTCGGTGGTGCCCTGCGGAGTCGACATCGACCGGTTCTCGGTCGAGGGCCCGGTCGCGCCCCGCGGCGAGCGCTCGCGGCTGATGACCATCGGACGCCTGGTGCCGCGCAAGGGCATGGGCATCGCGATCGAGGCGCTCGCGCACCTGGTCGCGGCCGGACACGACGCCGAGCTCGTCGTCGTCGGGGGTTCCGGCTCCGGCGACGCGCTGACCGCGGACCCCGAGTACCAGCGGCTGCACGGCGTGGCCGAGAGCCTCGGCGTCGCGGACCGCGTCGACTTCGTCGGCCAGCTCTCGCAGACCGAGATGCCCGCGATGCTCCGCTCGGCCGACGTCGTGGTCTGCGCGCCCTGGTACGAGCCGTTCGGCATCACTCCGCTCGAGGCGATGGCCTGCGGCGTGCCGGTCGTCGCCTCCTCCGTGGGCGGCCTGATCGACACCGTGGTCGAGGACGTCACCGGGGTCCACGTGCCTCCGCGCGACCCGGTCGCCCTGGCCGCCGCCCTCGGTTCGCTGCTGGAGGACCCCGACCGCGCCCGCGCCTACGGGGCCGCCGGACGCGAGCGCGTCGAGTCCCGCTACTCCTGGGACCGCGTCGCCGCCGACACCGAGCGCGCCTACGTCACGACCCTCGCCGGCCTCGGCGACGAGTCGCTCCTCACCGGCGCCACGAGCGCACCCTCATCCCCCACCACCCGGAAGGCGGCTCCGCGACGATGACCATCGACACCGCGACCATCGACACCGTTCTGGACACCCCGGCCGACGCCGCCCGGCGCCTCGTCGACGACCACGTGGCGCGCGCGCTCGACGCGGTCGCGCAGCTGGAGCGCCACTCCGACAGGATCGCCGCCTGGGGCGTCGAGCTCGCCGACCGCCTGCACTCCGGCGCGCGCCTGCTCGCCGCGGGCAACGGCGGCTCCGCGGCCGAGGCGCAGCACCTCACCGCCGAGCTCGTCGGCCGCTTCGACGGCGACCGCGTCCCCTTCTCCGCCATCTCGCTGCACGCCGAGACGTCGAGCCTGACCGCGATCGGCAACGACTACGGCTTCGACCACGTGTTCTCGCGCCAGGTCACCGCGCACGCCCGGGCGGGGGACGTCGTGGTGCTGCTCTCCACCAGCGGACGCAGCGCGAACCTCCTCCACGCCGCGGAGGCCGCCCGTGCGGCGGGCGCCCGGTCGTGGGCGCTGACCGGCGAGGGGCCGAACCCGCTCACCGAGCTCTGCGACGAGGCGATCGCCCTCGAGGGCCACGGCTCCAATGTGCAGGAGGCGCAGCTGGTGCTCGTGCACGCGCTCTGCCGGGCCTTCGAGCACCGGATCCGCGCACGGACGGCGGCCGCCGCGTGAGCCGCCTGCGCCTCGTCGTCGTCGGCGACGTGATGCTCGACGTCGACCTCTCCGGACCCGCCGAGCGGCTGAGCCCGGACGCCCCCGTCCCCGTGGTCGACGTGTCGGCCCGCAGCGCCCGCGCCGGCGGTGCCGGGCTCGTCGCCCGGATGCTCGCCCGCGATGGGCACGAGGTGACGCTGGTGACCGCGCTCGCCGAGGACTCGGATCCGGACGTGGCGGAGCTGCGCGCCGAGCTGTCCGGCGTCCGCCTGGTCGCCGGGCCCTCGGGAGCGCCGACGCCGGTGAAGACCCGCGTCGCCGCCTCCGGCCAGGCCGTCGTACGGATCGACCGCGGCTGCGAGACGCCGCCCGTCCCCGGCGTCACCGACGCCATGCTCGCCGCGCTCGCCGACGCCGACGCCGTGATCGTCGCCGACTACGGCCGCCGCCTGACCGAGGAGCCGTCGCTCCGCACGGCGCTCGACGCGCTCACCGTGCCGCTGGTGTGGGATCCGCACCCGCGGGGCTCGCAGCCGGTCGCCGCCACCTCCCTCGCCACCCCGAACCTGGCCGAGGCCACCGCCTTCTCGGGAGCCGTCGGCCGCGGAGCGACGCGCGCCGAGTCCGCCGCGACCACCCTCCTCGAGCGCTGGGGCTGCGGTGCGGTCACCGTGACGATGGGATCCTCCGGCGCCCTGCTGCGCTCCCGCGGCGCCGGCGTCCCGGTCGTCGCACCGGCCGTCGCCGTGCCGCCCACCGACCCGTGCGGCGCGGGCGACCGGTTCGCCGCCTCCGCCGCCGTCGCCCTCGCCGAGGGTGCGAGCACGTCGGAGGCGGTGCAGGCGGCGGTCGCCGCAGCCGGCGCCTACCTCCTCGCGGGAGGGGTCGCCTCCCTCTCCGCTCCCGCCGACCCCGCACTCCTCCACGGCGGCGGGGTGGACGCCCTGCGCGTCGCCGAGTCCGTCCGCGCGGCAGGAGGAACGGTGGTCGCGACGGGCGGCTGCTTCGACCTGCTCCACGCCGGCCACGCCCGCACCCTCTCCGCAGCACGGGCTCTCGGCGACTGCCTGATCGTCTGCCTCAACTCGGACGACTCCGTCCGGCGCCTCAAGGGCGCGGCGCGGCCGATCATCCCCGAGGACGACCGCGTCGACCTGCTGCTCGCGCTCGAGTGCGTCGACGCCGTGCTGGTCTTCGGCGAGGACACGCCGGACGAGGCGCTGCGCCGCATCCGCCCCGACGTCTGGGTGAAGGGCGGCGACTACTCCGCCGAGTCCCTCCCCGAGACGGCGACGGTGGCGGAGTGGGGCGGCCGGGTCCTGACCGTGCCGTACCACCCGGGCCGCTCGACCACCCATCTCGCCGCCGCGCTCGCGCGCGTCGGCTGACCCGCGGCCCACGAGGCCCGCAGACCACCCCCGGAAGGAAACCATGAGCACCACTCCCACCCCCATCGGCCGCGTCCTGATCACCGGAGGAGCCTCCGGGCTCGGTGCGGCCGTCGCCGCCGCGGTCGCCGCCGCCGGCGGCACCCCGATCGTGCTCGACCGCGACGTCTCGTCGGTGAAGGAGGGCGTCGCCGCCTACCAGGTCGACGTCGCGAAGACCCGCGAGGCCGAGAAGGCGGTCGTCGAGATCGCCCGCGAGCACGGCGGGCTCGACGCCGTCGTGACCGCGGCCGGCATCGACCGCTGCGGCCGCCTCGTGGACGTGGAGCCGGAGGAGTGGGAGCGCGTCATCTCCGTCAACCTCCTCGGCACCGCGGCCGTCGTCCGGGCGGCCCTGCCCTTCCTCACCGAGACCCACGGCCGCGTCGTCACCGTCGCCTCCTCGCTCGCGATCAAGGCCGTCTCGGACGCGACCGCCTACTGCGCCTCGAAGTTCGGCGTGCTCGGCTTCACCCGCGCGCTCGCGGCCGAGACCAAGGGCGAGATCGGCGTGACCACGCTGATCCCGTCGGGCATGAAGACGCGCTTCTTCGACGACCGCGACGAGCAGTACAAGCCGGGTCCGGACGCGCTGCTGAACGATCCGGAGAACGTGGCGAACGCCGTCATGTTCGTCCTCGGCCAGCCGCGCGGCTGCGAGGTCCGCGAGCTCGTCATCACGCACGAGGAGGAGCCGTCCTGGCCGTGATCCGCTGATCCGGGCGCGCCCCGGATCCCCCTCCGCGAGACGCCGCCTCGGTTCGCACGCCCCGGCGCGTCGCGTACCGAGGTGGCGTCTCGCGGTTCAGCGGGTGGAGGCGAGCACCCCGCGGACGTCCTCGAGCACCGCCTCGACGCGCACATCGCCGACGAACGTGACGTCGTGCTCGCAGCGCGGAGCGGTCCAGCCGACCTGCGTGGCGTCGCGCCCGCAGACCGGGCAGTGCGTGGTCCAGCTCAGCTGCACCCGATGGCGCTGCCGCCCGAGGGCCGCGGCGTTGATCGCGTTGCCCACCCAGAAGACCCCGACCGTCGGAGCGCCGACCGCGGCGGCGAGATGGCGGGGTCCGGAGTCGTTGCCGAGCACGAGGTCGGCGAGCGAGAGCAGCGGAGCGAGGTCCGGGAGGTCCACGACGCCCGCCCAGGAGACCGCTCCCGGCGCTCCGGCGACGATCTCGTCGGCGGCGGGCACGTCCGAGGCGTCGCCCACCACCAGCACGCGCGCGCCGTCCGCCAGCAGCTCCGTCGCCACGGCGGCGAAGGAGGCGGCGGGCCAGCGCCGGCGGGGATCGGTCGCGCCGGGGTGGATCAGCACCAGCGGGCCGCCCGCGGGCAGCGCCGCGGCGAGGCGGTCCCGCCGCTCCGGATCCACGGCGAGCGCCGGCTCGAGGCGTGTCGCGGGCGCTCCTGCCAGCCCGACGATCTCGAGCGCCCGCAGCATCTCGTGCTGGTAGTAGACGTAGGGGATCGTGCGCTCGAGCTCCGCGGCGTCGTCGGTGCGCGACCCGATCGTGTGGCGCGCGCCGAGGCGCTGGAGGAACGGGTTGGAGTAGCGCCCGCCGCCGTGCAGCTGCACGGCCAGGTCGAAGCGGCGCGCGCGCATCCGCTCGGTGAAGTCCTCGACGACCCGGGGGTCCTCCCCCTCTCCGTCGCGGACGCCCTGCGCCACCGGCAGGATCTCGACGTCGGCGATCGGCGACTCGACACCCGTCAGCAGGACCCGGTGCGCGGGCGTCCCGAGCAGGGTGATCTCGGCTCCCGGGTAGGCGGCCGCGAGGGCGTCGACGGCGGGCAGCGCGAACAGCAGGTCGCCGAGTCCGCCGCCGCGCAGGACGGCGATCCTCTCGACTCCGGCGAAGGGCTCTCGGAGGGGGGCGATGGCGACCACGACGGGTTCCTCTCAGGTGCGGAGGGCGCGCGGGCGCCGCTCCAGGGACGGTGCACTCCTCCACTTCCCCGCCGGGACCGATCCGAAACCGGATCGGCGGCGAGCCCTCGTCGCCGATCCGGGGGCGGATTCCCGAGGCGGCGTGTCTAGGCGCGCACCACCCGGGTACCGGACGGATGCGTCCGCCACTCCGCGGGCGCCCCCGACCGAGAGGTGACCGTGACCATCGACATCACGACCCCCGCCACGACCGCCGCCGACGCCGTCCGCCGCGCGCGGACCGCGTTCCCCGCGTGGGCCGCCACCGCGCCCGCCGAGCGCGGCGCCCTGCTCCGTGCCGCCGCCCACCGCGTGGCCGAGCGCGAGCAGGAGCTCGCCGACCTCAATACGCAGGAGACGGGCAAGCCCGCCGGCGACGCGCTGGGCGGCGTGCGCGCCGGTGTCGACACGCTGCTCCAGTACGCCGAGCTCGGCCCGCTGCACCGCGGGAGGAGCCTGCGCGGAGGGGCTCTCAACGTCGATCTGGCCCTGCCGCACCCGCGCGGTGTCGTGCTCGCCCTCACTCCGTGGAACGACCCGGTCGCCGTCGCCGCGGGCCTCCTGGGCGCCGCGATCGTCTCCGGGGACGTCGTCGTGCACAAGCCGAGCGAGCGCAGCCCGGGCACGGGCGCCCTCTTCACGAGCATCCTCGCCGAGGCGCTGCCCGAGGGCGTGCTGACCCTGGTCGAGGGTGACGGGGCGGTCGGCGACGAGCTGGCGCGCACCGAGGGCGTCGATGTCCTCGCCCACGTCGGCTCGACCGCCACCGGCCGCGCGCTCGCCCGGGTCGCCGCCGTCACCGGCGCGCACGTGATCCTCGAGAACGGCGGCAACGACGCGCTCGTCGTCGACCGCGACGTCGATCCGGTCTGGGCCGCCGAGCAGGCCGCGCTGGGCGCCTTCGCCAACGCCGGCCAGATCTGCACCTCCGTCGAGCGGATCTACGTGCACCGCGACATCGCCGAGGCGTTCACGGCGGAGCTGGTCGCCGAGGCCGACCGCTGGAGCGCGGGCCCGCTCCCCCGCCTGGTCGACGCCCGCATGCGCGACGCCGTCCACGAGCACGTCACGGAGGCGCTCGGCAGCGGCGCGCGCGCCCTCACCGGCGGCACTCCCGGGGACGGCACCTTCTACCCCGCGACCGTCCTGGCCGACTGCACCGAGTCGATGCTGGTGATGACGGAGGAGACCTTCGGGCCCGTCGCGCCGATCCGCGTCGTCGACTCCTTCGACGAGGGCCTGGACCTGGCCGCCGCGAGCCCCTACGGCCTGGCCGCCTCGATCCTCACCGCCGACATGGAGCACGCGCACCGCGCCGCGGCGACGCTGCCGGTCGGCACAGTCAAGGTCAACGGCGTCTTCGGAGGAGCGCCGGGCGGCAGCGCCCAGCCCCGCGGAGCGTCCGGCTCCGGCTTCGGCTACGGCCCGGAGCTGCTCGACGAGATGACCACGACCACGGTCGTGCACTTCGGCCTGCCCGTTCTGCCGGGAGGCGCGCGATGAGCCTCGAGGGCTCGGCGCTCCAGCGGGCGAGCGCCCTCCTGGCGCACGTCCACGAGCGCCCGCCGGTCGTCGCCGTGATCGGAGACCTCATCCTCGACTCCTGGTGGCTCGGCGAGGCGGAGCGCGTCACGCGGGAGGCGCCCGCGCCGGTCCTGCGGCTCGAGGACGTCGTCGACGTCGCGGGCGGGGCCGCCAACACCGCCGCCAACCTGCGCGCGCTGGGCGCCGTCGTCCGCACGGTCGGCGTGGCCGGACGCGACTCCGAGGGCGATCGGCTCGTGCGCGCCCTCGAGCGGGCCGGCCTGGACACCTCCCGGGTCGTCCGCACCGGCGCTGCGACGACGATCAAGACCCGCGTGGTCGGCGGCGACAGCGTGATGCTGCGCGTCGACTCCGGTCCGCACCACCCGGCCGACGACGAGCTGGCCCTGCTCGCCGGTGCCGCCGCCGAGGCCGCCGCGGGCGCCGACGCCGTCCTGGTCTGCGACTACGGCTCGGGGATCCTCCGCGAGGCCGTCGAGCGCCTGCTCGCCGTCGGGCGCCCCGGCCTCCTCGTGATCGACGCGCACGAGCTCGCCGACTGGGCCTTCGCGCGGCCGGACCTCGTCACCCCGAACGCCAAGGAGGCGGAGCGGCTGCTCGGCGGCTCCCTCGGCCGCGGGACGGAGCGGGCCGCCGCCGTGCGCGACGCGGCGGACGACCTGCGCGCCCGCTCGGGCGCCCGGCACGTCGTGGTCACCCTCGACCGGGACGGCTCCACCGCCCTCGACGCCGACGGCACGGTCAGCCGCACCTTCGCTCAGCCAGCGGAGGAGAAGCAGGCATCCGGCGCCGGCGACACCTTCGCCGCGACCGCCACCCTCGCCCTCGCCGCCGGCCGCTCCCTGGCCACCGCCGTCGATCTGGCGCAGGCCGCCGCCGACGTGGTCGTGCAGCGCCCCGGCACCTCCGTCTGCTCGGGCGACGACCTGCTCGCCTCCCTCGCCGCTCCCGGCGCCGTCGTGCTCGGCGAGGACGCCCTCGTCGAGGTCCTCGCGGAGCAGTCGCGCCGCGGTCGCCGCGTGGTGTTCACCAACGGCTGCTTCGACGTCCTGCACCGCGGCCACACCGCCTACCTCCGCCAGGCCCGCGAGCTCGGCGACGTGCTCGTGGTCGCGGTGAACGACGACGACTCCGTCCGGCGGCTGAAGGGCGAGGGACGGCCGATCAACCCGGAGGGCGACCGCGCGGGCGTGATCGCCGAGCTGGGCTGCGTCGACTACGTGACGCTCTTCGACGGAGACACCCCCATCCCGCTGCTCGAGCGCGTGCAGCCCGACGTCTACGTGAAGGGCGGGGACTACAACCCCGACATGCTCGCGGAGGCGGCCGTCGTGCGCTCCTACGGGGGCGTCGTCACCACGGTCGGCTACGTCTCGGAGCACTCCACGACCGAGATGGTCCAGCGCATCCGATCGGCCGCGCCGTGACCAGCCGCCGGTGGTCCGGGCGCTGGGGGGTCCCGGAGGCTCCCCGGCAGCCGCTGATCGACGTGCTGGTGCCGACGGTCGGCCGCCGTGCCGAGCTCGCCGCCACGCTCGCCGGACTCGCCGCTCAGGACGACCCGCCCTTCCGCGTGATCGTGAGCGACCAGTCCGACGACGCGGTCGCCGAGAGCGACCCGACGATCCTCGCGATGCTGCGCGTGCTGGAGGCACAGGGCCGGGCTCCGGTGGTGCGCCGGCACCTGCCCCGGCGCGGGCTCGCGGAGCAGAGGCACTACCTCCTCTCCCTCGCCACCGCCCCGGCCGTCCTCTTCCTCGACGACGACGTGTGGCTCGAGCCGGGCACGCTCTCGCGGCTGCACGAGGCCCTCGAGCGCCTCGACTGCGGCTTCGTCGGCTCCGCGGTGCAGGGCCTGTCCTACCTCGAGGACGTGCGCCCGCACGAGACCGAGTCGTTCGAGACCTGGGAGGAGCGCGTCGAGCCCGAGCGGGTGCGGCGCGGAACCCCGGAGTTCGAGCGCTGGCCGCTGCACAACGCGGCGAATCTCACGCACGTCGCCGCCCGCCTCGACGTCCCGGAGGGCGCCTGGCGCGCGTACCGGGTCGCCTGGCTGGGCGCGTGCGTCCTCTACCGCCGCGACGCCCTCCTGGCCGTCGGCGGCTTCGACTTCTGGGAGCAGCTGCCCCCGGAGCACAGCGGTGAGGACGTCGCCGCGCAGTGGCGCGTCATGGAGCGCTTCGGCGGCGCGGGCCTCGTGCCCAGCGGCGCCGTGCACCTCGAGACGCCCACGACGGTCACCGACCGGCGCGTCGACGCCTTCGACCGGCTCTTCGCCGAAGAGCACTCGTAACACTCAGCAAGGCGACGAAAGGACAGCACGATGGACGCACCCAACCCGATCCAGATCCAGAAGTACCTCTCGGGCATCGACTACCCCGCCTCGAAGGACACGATCGTCGAGACCGCGGAGAAGGAGGGCGCGGACGGCGACGTCCTCGAGGCCCTCCGTGCGATCCCGGACGGCGACTACGAGAAGCCCACCGACGTGAGCTCGGCCGTCTCGAAGGTCTGACCCCCTCCGCGGGACGCCGCTCCGGTGCACGGCACGCCGTGCCTGCCGTACCGGAGCGGCGTCCCGCGAGCGGCGATCGGCCGGCGCGGAGAGCCGGGGTCAGGCGGAGGCGTGCTCGTGCTCGCGCAGGACGCCGGACTCGAGCGCCTGGAACGACAGCACCTTGTAGCCCTCGGACTCGAAGAAGATCGTCGCCCGGTCGGCCTCCACGCTCATCACGGTGCCGGCGCCCCACTCGCGGTGCTCCACCGACTCGTCGACGCTCAGAGGGGCGTCCACGGGCGCCTCGACGGTCTCGCCGCTCGCCTCGTGCCGCTCGCAGCCGTCGCAGTTGCCGCACCACTCGGCCGACTCCACGCCGAAGTAGTCCAGCAGGACTCGGCGGCGGCACTGGCTGGTCTCCGCGTACGCGCGCATCATCGACAGGCGCGACTCCGCGATCCGCTCGCGGGAGGCCAGAGCCTCCTTCACCGCGTGCACGGCCTCGTCGCCGGAGGCCTCGCGCGTCCCGCGCAGACCGGAGCCGGTCTCCACCAGCCCCGCGTCCGCGAGATCGTTGACGATCCGGGCGATCGTGCGGGCCGGCTTCCCCAGCTCCTTCGCGAGAGCCGCGGAGTCCAGCCCCGGCTGCTCCGAGACGGCCGCCCAGATCACGCGCAGCGCGGCCTTGTCGACCGAGCGCTTGGCGAAGAAGCGGCGGAGACCCAGATCCTCGGCGCGGTAGTGCAGCGCGCCCGTCGCCGGCTCGCCGTCGCGGCCCGCGCGGCCGATCTCCTGGTAGTACGCGTCGAGCGACTCGGTGGTCGTCGCGTGCAGCACGAAGCGGACGTCGGCCCGGTCGATGCCCATCCCGAAGGCCGAGGTCGCGACGACGACGTCGAGCTCGCCGGCGCGCCACTGCTCGTGCACGACCTTGCGCTCGGACACCTTGAGTCCGGCGTGGTACGCCGCGACCCGGCGCCCCTCCGCCGCGATGTCGGCCGCGTAGGCCTCCGTCTCCTTGCGGGTGGCGACGTAGACCAGGCCCGGAGCCGTCCAGCTGCGGGCCTCCTCGACCACGGCGGCGCGCTTCTCGTTCTCGCTCTCGTGGCGGTGCACCACCAGCCGGATCTCCGGACGGTCGACGCCGTGCACCTGGATCTCGGGGTCGGTCATCCGGAGGCGCTCGATGATCTCGTCGCGCACCGGCCCGGAGGCGGTGGCGGTCATCGCGAGCACCGGCGGGTCTCCGAGCTCGCCGCGCACATCGGCCAGGCGGAGGTAGTCGGGGCGGAAGTCGTGGCCCCAGGAGGAGACGCAGTGCGCCTCGTCGACGACCAGGAGCGACACTCCCGCGGCCGCCAGACGCGCCACGTTCTCGGGCTTGGCGAGCTGCTCGGGCGCCAGGAGCACGTAGAGCGGGCCGCCCTCGTCGATCCGGTCCCAGGCGCGGGCGACGGCCGCGGCGCCCTGGGAGGAGTTGATCGCGACGGCGGGCGGGGCCGCCGGAGCCGCCTCGATCGCGGCGAGCTGGTCGGCCTGCAGGGCGACGAGCGGGGAGACGACCAGGACGACGCCGCCGCGCTCGGCTCCGGCGATCTGGTAGACCGCGGACTTGCCGCCGCCCGTCGCCAGCACCAGCAGCGTGTCGCGCCCGGAGGCGGCCGACTCGATCGCCTCGCGCTGACCGGGGAGCAGCGACGACCAGCCGAAGTCCTCCCGGGCGATGCGGCTGACGGAGTCGGTGCGGGAGGAGTTCATAGCTCGACGCTACGACCAGACGGCCCCGGAGGCAGTCCGCTTGACAGCGCCGGGCAGCACGGTGAAGGCGCGTCGCCCGGCCTCACGGCCCGCCTCTGCCCCCTCGCCCCCGCGCTGTCAACGTCCTGCGGAGGGGCCCGTCGCGTGCTGGGCTGGAGCCCCGACGAGAGGAGCCGACATGGCCGACCAGAACGTGAACGAGGACCTTCCCGGATCCGGCGGCGACGCCGCCCCGAACACCGGCGGCGCGCAGACGGTGCTGCCCGGCGAGGACGCGGCCGACGCCTCCGCCGCGGGGGCCGCTCCCGGGGGCACCGCGATCGACCGCGGTGTCACGGACGCCGTGACCGACGGCGACAGCGGAGGGGACACCGTCTCCGGCGACGCCGACCTGCCGGACGAGACCGAGGGCGCGGTAGGCAGCGACCCGGCGAGCGCCGACTGACGTCCCGCTCGGACGCGTCCGGCCCGCCGGATCCGAGGATCCTTGCGGGCCGGAGGCGCTCGTCCCTCCGCGCAGGAGGGCCCGGGCTCAGCGCCGGACGACCACCGGGTTGAACAGCGTGCCGATGCCCTCGACGTCCACCGCGACGGTGTCCCCGTTCGCGATCGGCCCGACGCCGGCGGGCGTCCCGGTGAGGATCACGTCCCCGGGGAGCAGCGTGAAGATGCGCGAGACGTAGGCCACGAGCTCGGGCACCCCGTGGATCATGTCGCCGGTGCTGCCCGACTGCTGCACGCGCCCGTTGACGCGGGTCTCGATCGCGCTCTCGTTCCAGACGAACTCGGTCTCGATGACCGGTCCGAGCGGGCAGAAGGTGTCGTAGCCCTTCGCCCGCGCCCACTGGCCGTCGGAGCGCTGGAGGTCGCGTGCGGTGACGTCGTTGGCGATCGTGTACCCGAAGACCACGTCCTCGTAGTCCTCCGCGCGGACGTTGCGGGCCACGGCGCCGATCACGATCGCCAGCTCGCCCTCGAACTCCACCTGCTGGCTGTCCTCGGGGAGGACGATCGCCTCGTCCGGGCCGATGACCGACGTGTTCGGCTTGAGGAACACCAGCGGCTCCGCCGGGGCGTCGCCGCCCATCTCGGCCGCGTGGTCGGCGTAGTTCTTCCCGATGCCGACGATCTTGGAGCGCGGGATCACCGGCGCGAGGAGCTTCGCCTCCGCGATCGGGATGCGCTCCCCCGTGGTGTCGAACCCGGCGAACATCGGGTCGCCGGCGAGCACGACCAGGTCGTCCTCGTCCACGATCCCGAAGTGGATCGCTCCCCCGTTGTCCCCGTCGCGCTGCGTGGCGAATCGTGCGATCTTCATGCGTCCAGCCTCGTCATCCATCCGTGCGTGTCCTCGCGGCGTCCGTACTGGATGCCGGTCAGCTCCTCGCGGAGCGACATCGTGAGCTCCCCGGCGGGCGCGCTCTCGCGGCCGACGGAGAAGCCCTCGCCCTTGAGCTCGGCGATCGGGGTGATCACGGCGGCGGTCCCGCAGGCGAACACCTCGACCACGTCGCCGGAGGCCACTCCGTCGCGCCATTCGTCGATGCTCACGCGGCGCCGCTCGACGCGGTGGCCGCGGTCCTCGGCGAGCTGCAGGACGCTGTCGCGCGTGATGCCCTCGAGGATCGAGTCCGATTCCGGGGTGACCAGCGTGCCGTCCTTCTTCACCAGCACCACGTTCATGCCGCCGAGCTCCTCGATCCACTGCGACTCCTGCGAGTCGAGGAAGAGGACCTGCGCGCAGCCGTGGCTGTAGGCCTCCTGCTGCGGGAGGAGGGAGGAGGCGTAGTTGCCACCCGTCTTCGCCGCTCCCGTGCCGCCCTTGCCCGCCCGGGCGTAGGAGGTGGAGAGCCAGATCGACACGGGGGCGACGCCGCCCGAGAAGTAGGCGCCGGCGGGGCTGGCGATCACGTAGTAGCCGACGTCCTCGGCCGCGCGCACGCCGAGGAACGCCTCCTGCGCGAACATGAACGGGCGCAGGTAGAGGCTGGTCTCCGGCTCCGAGGGGACCCAGTCGCCGTCGACCGCGATCAGCTGCCGCAGCGACTCGACGAAGAGGTCCGTCGGGAGCTCCGGCAGCGCGAGACGGCGGGCCGAGCGCTGCAGGCGGCGCGCGTTCGCCTCCGGGCGGAAGGTCCAGACGGAGCCGTCCTCGTGGCGGTAGGCCTTCATCCCCTCGAAGATCTCCTGCGCGTAGTGCAGGACGGCGGCGGCGGGGTCGAGCGCGAGCGGGCCGTAGGGCTCGACGCGGGCGCTGTGCCAGCCGTCCGCGCGGGTCCAGCGGAGGCCGACCATGTGGTCGGTGAAGTGCATGCCGAAGCCGGGGTTCGCGAGGATCCGGGCGCGCTCCTCGGCGGAGCGGGGCGCGGGGGCGGCGGTCACCTCGAACGCGAGGTCGGCGGGGGCGGAGTCGGTGCTCATCGTGGTGGTGTCCTTCTGCGGGGGATCAGCGGAGGCGGGCGACGACGGAGTCGCCGATCGCGGCCGTGGAGCGCGGGGTGCCGTCGCGCGACTCGATGTCGGCGGTCACGGCCGCGGTGACGCGGGCGGCCTCGTCGCTCCGGCCGAGGTGGTCCAGCAGCATCGCGGCCGAGAGGATCGCGGCGGTCGGGTCGGCGAGCTGCCGTCCTGCGATGTCGGGCGCGGATCCGTGGACCGGCTCGAACATGCTAGGGAACGCGCCGTCGGGGTTGATGTTGCCCGAGGCCGCGAGTCCGATGCCGCCGCTGATCGCGCCGGCCAGATCGGTCAGGATGTCGCCGAAGAGGTTGTCGGTGACGATGACGTCGAACCTAGCAGGGTCGGTCACGAGGAAGATCGTGGCGGCGTCCACGTGGAGGTAGTCGACGGCCACGTCCTCGAAGGCGGCCCCCACCTCGTCGACGATCCGCTTCCAGAGCGAGCCGGAGAAGACGAGGACGTTCGTCTTGTGGACGAGCGTCAGCCGGGAGCGGCGCGTGCGGGCGAGCTCGAACGCGTGTCGGACGACGCGCTCGACCCCGTAGGCGGTGTTGACCGACACCTCGTTGGCGACCTCGTGCGGGGTGCCCTGCCGGATCGAGCCGCCGGTACCGACGTAGGGCCCCTCCGTGCCCTCGCGGACGACCACGAAGTCGACCTCGCCGGGAGCCGCGAGCGGCGAGGGGACGCCCGCGTAGAGACGGGTCGGCCGCAGGTTGACGTAGTGGTCGAGCTCGAAGCGCAGCCGCAGGAGCAGCCCGCGCTCGATGTTCGCGTCCCGGAGGCGCGGGTCCCCCGGTGCTCCGCCGACGGCGCCCAGGAGGATCGCGTCGTGCCCCGCGATCGCCGCGAGGTCCTCGTCGGTGAGGACGTCGCCGGTCTCGAGGTAGCGGGCGGCGCCGAGCGAGAAGGTGGTCGTCTCGAGCACCAGGTCGGAGTCGGCGGTGACGGCGTCGAGGACCTTGACGGCCTCGGCGGTCACCTCGGGCCCGATCCCATCTCCGGGGATGACGGCGAGCTTCACGGTGCGGGGCATGGCGGTCCTCAGGCGTACGGGGTCGGAGTCCCCCCAGCGTACTCGCGGCCCGCCCGCGCCGCGGTCCGGGGCACGCGCCCCCCGTCGGGCTGGCGAGGGCCGTCCGGGAGGCGCTGCGCGTCCCGGGCGGCCTCCCTCGGGAGGAGAGGAGGAGCGTCAGCTCCGGCGGAGGCGCCAGGCGCCGACCGCGGCGGCGGCCAGCACGAGGACGACACCGAGCCAGGCCGACCAGCCGACGCCCGAGTCGAACGCCGCGCTCGCCGACGCGACGAGGCTCGCGGCGGAGTCGGCGGGCAGCTCGCCGGCGACCGAGACGGCGCCGCCGAGGGTCTCCCCGGCCCGCTGCGCCTGCGCGGCGTCGAGGCCCTCGGGCAGCACGACTCCCCCGCGGTACACGGCGGTGAGGACCGTGCCGAGCGTCGCGGTGCCGAGGACGGCACCGAGCTCGTAGGCGGTCTCGGAGACGGCGGAGGCCGCACCGGCCTTGTCGGCGGGCGCGTTGGCCAGGATCAGCTCGTTCGACACCGTCTCGGCCGCACCGATGCCCAGGCCGAGGAACGCGAAGGCGACGGCGACGGTGAGCGCGGACGCTCCTCCGGGCGCCCCGCTGCCGAGGGCCAGCAGGATGTACCCGACGGCCGAGACCAGCAGTCCGGCCGGGACGACGAGGCGCGGAGCGACGCGGCGCGCGATCGGCACCACGCCGAGCCCGGCCAGGATCATCACGGCGAGGCCCGGCACGAGCACGAGGCCCGCCTCCAGGGGCGAGAGCCCGACCACGAGCTGCAGGTGCTGCGAGAGGAAGAAGAGCCCGCCGACCAGCGCGGTGACGCTGAGGAGGTTGACCACGATCGCCGCACTGAACGAGCCGCGGCGGAAGAGCGAGAGATCGAGCATCGGCGAGGCCCGGCGCTGCTGGCGGCGGACGAACAGAACTCCCGAGACGACGCCCACGACGAGCGCCGCGACGCCGACCGCGTCGATCCCGTGCTCGGCGAAGGACTTCACCGCGTAGACGACCGGCGCCATGGTCGCCAGCGACAGCAGGATGCTGACCACGTCGACCGGGCCGGGCTGCGGGTCGCGCGACTCCGGCACCAGGATCGGCACCAGGACGACCAGCGGGAGCAGCACGGGCACCGCGAGCAGGAACACCGACCCCCAGGGGAAGTGCTCGAGCAGCACGCCGCCGACCAGCGGGCCGATGCCCGAGCCCACGGCGAAGCCGGTCGCCCAGATCGCGATCGCGAGGCGGCGCTGGTCGCGGTCGGGGAAGACGCTGCGCAGGAGCGAGAGCGTCGAGGGCATCAGCATCGCGCCGAAGAAGCCCAGTGCCGCGCGGGCGCCGATGAGCGCCGCGGCGGTGGGAGCGAACGCGGCCACGACCGAGACGGCGGCGAAGCCGACCGCGCCGACCAGCAGGAGGCGCCGCCGCCCGACGCGGTCGCCGAGACTGCCCATCGCCACCAGCAGGCCCGCGAGCACCAGCGGGTAGGCGTCGACGATCCACAGCAGCTCGGTGCCGGAGGGGCCCAGATCCTCGGCGATCGAGGGGAGCGCGAAGTTCAGCACCGTGTTGTCGACCGAGACCAGCAGCACCGGGAGCATCAGCACCGCGAGCGCCACCCAGGCGCGTCGCCCGACCCGGTCGGCGGCGCCGGCGGTGTCGTGGGTGGAGACGGGAGCGGTGCGCGCGGACACGGGGACGACCTTTCAGAGGAGAACGGAGAGAGTATACCGTCCAGCCGGTACAGTCGCCACTGATCCGCCGTAGGATGGTCGCCGTGCCTCCTGCCCCCGCCCGCGACCGCGTCCTCGACGCGTTCGAGCAGCTCCTCAGCGAGCAGGGCGAGCGCGCCGCGACCCTCGACGCCGTCGCCCGCGAGGCCGGAGTCTCCAAGGGCGGGCTGCTCTACCACTTCCCCTCGAAGGACGCCCTCGTCGACGGGCTCCTGCAGCGCCTCGACGCGCGGCGGGAGGCGGACGTCGCGCAGAGCCTCGCCGCTCCCGAGGGCGTGGTCGCCTACCTGCTGCGCACCTCCTTCGCCGCCGACTCGGCCTTCGACCGCACGATCCTCGCCGTGTCGCGCATCGCGCAGGGGCACGACGAGCGCGCCAGCGGCGGCCTCGCGCGGATCCACGACAGCTGGAACGAGGTGGTCGCCGACGCCGTGGGCGACCCGCTCGTCGCCCGGGCGATCGTCCTGATGAGCGACGGGCTCTACTACAACTCCGCCCTGCTCCCCACGGGCTCGCCGTCGCGCGGCGAGGCCGAGGACGTCCTCGCGGTCGTCCAGCGCCTCCTCGGGAGCTGAGTCGCGCCGCCCCGGCGGACCCGCTACAGCTCGACGACCCCGTCGATCAGGGTCACCGTCGCGCCGCCGATCCAGATCGCGCCGTCCGTGCTCTCGACGCGCACGCGCCCGGCTCGGCCCAGCTCCGCGCCCTGGGCCGCGGTGTAGCGCTCGGGCAGCACGCCGCTGCCGATCAGCCACTGGGCGATCCCCGCATTGAGGCTCCCCGTCACCGGGTCCTCGGACACACCGGCGTCGGGGATGAACGCCCGCACCTCGACCGCGCACTCGCCTCCCGCCGGATGCTCGCCCACGACGCCGACGGGGAGCCCGGCGAGGAGAGCCTGGTCCGGCCGCAGCGCGAGGACCTGCTCCGCCGACGCGAGCCGCACGGCCAGCCAGCCGGGACCGTTGTCGACCCACTCGTGGTCGAGGATCTCCGCGCGCGGGATCCGCAGAGCCGCAGCCACCCGCTCGAGCGTCGCCTCGTTGACCGGCCCGGTCCGCCGGCGGGGCGGGGCGGCGAAGGCGATGCCCTCCTCCGTCACCCTCAGCCGGACGAGACCCGCGGCGCACTCCTGCACGAGCTCCCCCGCCGCGCGGGCCGTCCCTCCGGCCGCGAGCCAGGCGTGCGCGCTCCCGAGGGTCGGGTGCCCGGCGAAGGGCAGCTCCCCGCCCGGCGTGAAGATCCGCAGCCGATAGTCGGCCGCGGGGTCGCTCGGGCGGAGGAGGAAGGTCGTCTCGGAGAGGTTCGTCCATTGCGCGAACTCCGCCATCGCGGCGTCGCCCACGCCGTCGCCGTCGACGACGACCGCCACCGGGTTGCCCCGGAACGGCGCGGCGCCGAAGACGTCGACCTGAGCGAACCGCCGCGTGCTCACTGCTCGGTGATGTCGATCTCCTGCATGAGGTCGGCGTCGATCGCGACGCGGACCTTCTCGAGCAGGCCGTCGGGGGCGGGAGAGTCGATGGTGATCACCGAGAGCGCCTTGCCGCCCGCCTCGGTGCGCGCGATCTGCATGCCCGCGATGTTGACCGCGGCGTCGCCGAACTCACGGCCGTAGACCGCGACGATCCCGGGGCGGTCGACGTAGCTCATGACGACGAGGTGCTTCGCGAGGGGGACCTCGACGTCGTAGCCGTTGATCGCCACGATCTTCTCGACCTGCTTGGTGCCGGTCAGCGTGCCCGAGACCGAGATCTGCGAGCCGTCCGAGAGCGCGCCGCGCAGCGTGATCACGTTGCGGTACTCGTCCGAGACCGGCTCCGTGATCAGGCGCACCTCGATGCCGCGCTGCTCCGCGAGCACCGGCGCGTTGACGTAGGACACCGTCTCCGAGACCACGTTGGTGAACACGCCCTTGAGAGCCGCCAGCTTGAGGACCTTCACGTCGTAGCCGGCGAGCTCGCCGCGCACCTCGACGTCGATGGAGGTGACCGGCGAGTCCGCGAGGCCCGAGAAGACCTGGCCGAGCTTCTCGACCAGCGGGATGCCGGGGCGCACGTACTCGTCGATCACGCCGCCGGCGACGTTCACGGCGTCCGGCACGAGCTCACCCGAGAGCGCGAGGCGCACCGAGCGGGCGACCGAGACGCCGGCTTTCTCCTGCGCCTCGTCGGTCGAGGCCCCGAGGTGCGGAGTGACGACCACGTTCTCGAGGGCGAGCAGCGGCGATCCGGTCGGCGGCTCCTTCACGAACACGTCGAGTCCGGCGCCGGCGATGGTCTTCGCGACGAGCGCGCGGTGCAGCGCGTCCTCGTCGATGAGGCCGCCGCGGGCCACGTTCACGATGAACGCCGACGGCTTCATCAGCGCCAGCTGATCGTCCGAGATCATGCCCGTCGTCTCGGGGGTCCTCGGCATGTGGATCGTGATGAAGTCGCTCTCGGCCAGCAGCTCCTCCAGGGAGAGGAGCGTGACGCCGAGCTGCTGCGCGCGGGCGCTGGTCACGTAGGGGTCGTAGGCGACGACGTTCACACCGAAGGCCTGCAGGCGCGCGGTGATCAGCGCGCCGATGCGGCCGAGGCCGATGATGCCGACGGTCTTCTCGTAGAGCTCGACGCCCGTGTACTTCGAGCGCTTCCAGAGGCCCTGCGCGAGCGCGCTGTGCGCGGCGGGGATGTGGCGGGCGAGGCTCAGGATGTGGCCGACGGTGAGCTCGGCGGCCGAGATGATGTTCGAGGTCGGCGCGTTCACGACCATGACGCCCGCGGCGGTCGCGGCGGTGATGTCGACGTTGTCCAGGCCCACACCGGCGCGGGCGATCACCTGGAGCGAGGGGGCCGCGGCGATCGCCTCCGCGTCGACCTGCGTCGCGGAGCGCACGAGGATCGCGTGCGCCGTGGCGAGGGCCTCGAGCAGCGCCGGGCGGTCGGTGCCGTCCACGGAGCGGATCTCGAAGTCGGGACCGAGCGCGTCCACGGTGGCGGGCGAGAGTTCTTCGGCGATCAGGACGACCGGCTTTGTCACGAGAGGCGCTTCCTTCGGAGAGGGGACGGAGCGGGCACCGAGGCGGGGGCGTCGGCAGCCCCCCGTCACTGTAGCGGAGGGGTGCGCGCGCCCCGCGCCGTGTGACGCCGCCGGTCAGCTCAGCGAGACCAGGCTCTCGACGCCGAGGACGAGCTGCACGTCGAGCGAGAGCGCCGCCGAGAGGCAGAGGGCCGCCGCGAGCAGTCCGACGCGCGCCGGGAGTCCCCGGCGGCGGCCGAGCAGGACGGCGGCGACGAAGCAGGCGACCGGCAGCACCAGGCCGAGCAGGAGCACCGCCCAGCCCGTCGGATCCAGGTCGGTGCCGAGGGAGGCCGCGTAGCTGCGCAGGCCGATCAGGTTGCCGACCGCCTCCCAGACGTCCCAGGCGAAGAAGAGCGCGAACACCACGGCGACGAGGACGGAAGCGGCCAGGCGACGGCCGGGCCGGTCGCGCCGGCCGGTCCCGCCGAGGGTGGCCCGGGTCGAGTCGGTCATCAGGCCCCCTTCAGGAACGGCAGCGGAGCGAGGAGGACGAGTCCGGCGACCAGCCAGAGCACGCGGGTGCGCACCCGGGAGTCGCGGGTGGCGAGGAGCACCACGGCGAACCACACCGGCGGCGCCAGGACCGCCAGCCAGAGCCCGAGCGAGTAGAGGGCGCCGCCGAGCGCATCGCCCGCGAAGCCGGCCGCGGCGACCGGCGACTGCCGCGTCGCCGTGATCGCCCAGGCGATGGCGTACAGGAGGTAGAGGCCGGCCGCGATGCCCGCCGCGATCAGTAGAGCGGACGAGGACGCGGCCTCGTCGTCGGGGTCCTCGACCTCGGAGTCGTCGTCGTCCGAGCCGTCGTCCGCCGGGCCCGCCCCCGCGACCGTGCGGGGCGTCCGGCGCACGCGCGCCGTCCCCGCGGCGAGCGTCGGGTCCGCGCCCTCGCCCGCCCACTCCAGGGCCTCGTCGTCCGCGTCGTCCTCCGGGACGGCGTCCGGCCCGCGGTCCGCCGGCGGGGTCGCCGCGTCGTCGTCCTCCGGGGAGCGGCCCGGTCCACCATCGATCACCGCAACACCCTAGCCGCGCGCACCTCGCAGGAGGCTCGGAGCCCGCCGCCGCCTCCCCGACACCCGGCGGACACCCCGCGTCCTCCCCCGGGGGCGAGGCTGAGCGGATGGACGACCGCCGCCGCCGCTTCGTCGCCCTCGGCGACTCCTTCACGGAGGGGGTCGGCGACCCGCACCCGCGCCTGCCGAACGGGGTGCGCGGCTGGGCCGACCGCGTCGCCGAGCGCCTGGCGAAGGCCGAGCCGGGCTGGGAGTACGCGAATCTCGCCGTCCGCTCGAAGCGCCTCGCCCAGATCACCGAGGACCAGCTCGCGCCCGCCCTCGCGCTCCGCCCCACCCTGATCACGCTGTACGCCGGCGGCAACGACATCCTCGACCTCGGCACCGACACCGTCGATCTGATCACCCGCTACGAGGCGCTCGTCGACGCGCTCGCGACCACCGGCGCCTCCCTCGTGCTCTTCACCGGCGTCGACATCCCGGGACTGCCCGCCCCGCGGATGTTCCTGCGCCGCAACCACCTCTACAACAGCGCCGTCCGCCGGATCGCCCGCGAGCGGGGCGCGATCCTCGTCGACTACTGGGCGATGCGGGAGTTCCACTCCCCCGTGCTCTGGTCGCCCGACCGGATGCACCTCTCCAAGCGCGGCCACCGCGTCCTGGCCGGCCGCGTGCTCGACACGCTCGGCGTGCATCACACGATCTCGACCGGGCCCTGGGACGCCCCCGAGCCGCTCCGCCTCCGCGCACGGCTGCGCGAGCAGCGCCGCTGGGCGGCCGACTGGGTCCTCCCCCTCGTCGGCCGCAAGCTGCGCCGGGTGACGCTCGGCGACCACCTCTCGCCCCGGTGGCCGGACCCCGTCCTCGTCCCGCCGAAGGGCGGTCTCCGCCGTCTCGTCCGCGAGCTCGAGCGGTAGGCGCGCCCCGGACGCGGAGGAGCCCCGGCCCGGCGAGGGGATCCCGGTGGACGGGTCCCTCGTCGGGCCGGGGCTCCCCCGGTCGACGCGGTGCGACTAGCGCGCGACGCTGCCGTCGGTGTAGTCCTCGTCGGTCTGCTTCCAGGCGAAGAGCTTGCGCAGCTCGCGGCCGGTCTCCTCGATCGGGTGCTTCTCGCCCTTGGCGCGCAGCTCCTGGAACTCGGGTCCGCCCGCGTCCTGGTCGCCGATGAAGCGCTTCGCGAAGGCGCCGCTCTGGATGTCGCCGAGGACGGCCTTCATGTTCTCCTTCACGCGCGGGTCGATGACGCGCGGGCCGGAGACGTAGTCGCCGTACTCGGCGGTGTCGGAGACGCTCCAGCGCTGCTTGGCGATGCCGCCCTCCCACATGAGGTCGACGATGAGCTTGAGCTCGTGCAGCACCTCGAAGTAGGCGATCTCGGGCTGGTAGCCGGCCTCGACGAGGGTCTCGAAGCCGTACTGGACGAGCTGCGAGGTGCCGCCGCAGAGCACGGCCTGCTCGCCGAACAGGTCGGTCTCGGTCTCCTCGGTGAAGGTGGTCTTGATGACGCCGGCGCGGGTGCCGCCGATGGCCTTCGCGTAGGACTTCGCGGTCTCCCAGGCGGTGCCGGTCGCGTCGTTCTCGACGGCGATGATGTCCGGGATGCCGCGGCCGGCGACGAACTCGCGGCGCACGGTGTGGCCGGGGGCCTTCGGCGCGATGAGGATGACGTCGACGCCCGCGGGCGCCTCGATGTAGCCGAAGCGGATGTTGAAGCCGTGCGCGAAGGCGAGGGTCTTGCCCTCGGTCAGCGCGGAGGCGATCTGCTCGCTGTAGATCGCGCGCTGGTGCTGGTCCGGCGCGAGGATCATGATCAGGTCGGCCCAGGCCGCGGCGTCGGCGACGCTCTTGACCTCGAAGCCGTCGTCCTCGGCCTTGGCGGTCGACTTCGACCCCTCCTTCAGCGCGATGACGACCTGGACGCCGGAGTCGCGGAGGTTCTGCGCGTGCGCGTGGCCCTGCGAGCCGTAGCCGACGATCGCGACCTTCTTGGACTGGATGATGGAGAGGTCGGCGTCGGCGTCGTAGATGAGCTCGGTCACGTGGTGAGTCCTTTTCTGTAGTGGAGAGTTCGCGGTCAGTTCTTGAAGACGCGCTCGGTGATCGACTTGGAGCCGCGCCCGATGGCGAGCAGGCCCGACTGCGCGATCTCCTTGATGCCGTAGGGCTCGATCACCCGCAGGAACGCGTTGGTCTTGCCGGTGTCGCCGGTGACCTCGATCACCAGGGCGTCCGTCGCGACGTCGACCACGCGGGCGCGGAAGAGCGTGACGGCCTCGAGCACCTGCGAGCGCGTGACGTTGTCGACGCGGACCTTGACGAGCAGGTGCTCGCGCTGGACCGACTGGTCGGTGTCGAGCTCGACGATCTTGATCACGTTGACGAGCTTGTTGAGCTGCTTCGTGACCTGCTCGAGCGGCAGGTCCTCGACGTCCACGGCGACCGTGATGCGCGAGAGCCCGGCCAGCTCGGTCGGACCGACCGCCAGCGACTCGATGTTGAAGCCGCGGCGGGCGAACAGCCCGGCGACACGGGTGAGCAGTCCCGGCTTGTCCTCGACGAGCAGGGAGAGAACGTGGTGCGTCATGCGGGTCTACTCCTCGTCGTCCCAGGTCGGGCTGTGGTCTCGGGCGTACTGGACGTAGCTGTTGGAGACGCCCTGCGGGACCATCGGCCAGACCATGGAGTCGCGGCTGACGACGAAGTCGATCACCACGGGCCGGTCGTTGGTGGCGATGGCGAGGCGGATGGCGTCGTCGATCTCCTCCGGCTTCGTGACACGGATGCCGAGCGCGCCGTACGCGTCGGCGAGCTTCACGAAGTCGGGCACCCGGACGGTGTCGTGACCCGTGTTGAGGTCGGTGTTGGAGTAGCGGCCCTCGTAGAACAGGGTCTGCCACTGGCGCACCATGCCGAGCGAGGAGTTGTTGATCACCGCGACCTTGATCGGGATGTCGTTGATCGTGCAGGTGGCGAGCTCCTGATTGGTCATCTGGAAGCAGCCGTCGCCGTCGATCGCCCACACGGTGCGCTCGGGCTCGCCGACCTTGGCGCCCATCGCCGCGGGCACGGAGTAGCCCATGGTGCCGGCGCCGCCGGAGTTCAGCCACGAGTTGGGGCGCTCGTACTTGATGAACTGCGCCGCCCACATCTGGTGCTGGCCGACGCCGGAGGCGAAGACGCCCTCGGGGCCGGTGATCTCGCCGATGCGCTTGATGACGTACTGCGGCGAGAGCAGGCCGTCGTTCGGCTCGGTGTAGCCGAGCGGGAACTCCGTCTGCAGGCCCTTGAGGTAGCTCCACCACTCGGAGGTGTCGGCGCGGCCGTCGGCGGAGGCCTTGGCGAACGCGTCGGTGAGGTCCGGGAGGACGTCCTTCAGGTCGCCCACGATCGGCACGTCGGCGGTGCGGATCTTGGAGATCTCGGCCGGATCGATGTCGACGTGCACGACCTTGGCGTGGGGCGCGAAGAGCGCCGCCTTGCCGGTCACGCGGTCGTCGAAGCGCGAGCCCAGCGCGAGGATCAGGTCCGCCTCCTGCAGCGCGAGCACCGCGGGGACGGTGCCGTGCATGCCGGGCATGCCCAGGTGCTGCTCGTGCGAGTCCGGGAACGCTCCGCGCGCCATCAGCGTGGTCACCACGGGGGCGCCGCAGGCCTCGGCGAACGCCTTCAGCTCGGCGGCCGCGCGGGCGCGGATGATGCCGCCGCCCACGTAGAGCACCGGCTTCCGCGACTCGACCAGCAGCTGGGCCGCGGCCTGGATCTGCTTGCCGTGGGCCTTCGTGACCGGACGGTAGCCGGGCAGGTCGATCTTCGGCGGCCAGAGGAACGGCGCCTGGTCCTGCTGCGCGTCCTTCGTGATGTCGACCAGCACGGGGCCGGGGCGGCCGGTGGTGGCGATCAGCGCGGCGGAGGCGAGGGCCGAGGGGATGTCCTCGGGGCGCGTCACGAGGATGGAGTGCTTCGTGATCGGCATCGTGATGCCGACGATGTCCGCCTCCTGGAACGCGTCGGTCCCCATGAGCGTCGAGAACACCTGGCCGGTGATCGCGAGCATCGGGACCGAGTCCATGTAGGCGTCCGCGATCGCGGTGACCAGGTTGGTCGCTCCGGGGCCCGAGGTCGCGATGCAGACGCCGAGCTTGCCGGTCGCCGAGGCGTAGCCCTCGGCGGCGTGGCCGGCGCCCTGCTCGTGGCGGACCAGGATGTGCCGGATCTTCGAGGAGTCCATCAGCGGGTCGTAGACCGGGAGGATCGCGCCGCCGGGCAGGCCGAAGACGTCCTCGATCCCGAGCATCTCGAGCGAGCGGACGACCGCCTGCGCTCCGGTGAGGACCTCGGCCGCGGGGGCGGCCCCGGGAGCGGAGGCGGGTCGGGGTGGCTGGGGCGTCGGTGCGGGCTGCACGGCGGACGGATCCGGAGTCATGCGGGTGTCGATTCCTTCAGGAGGTGGTGCGGCGGCGGGCAGAGCCGGAGGCGAGTGCCCGGGAACGCGAGTGCGCGGCCGGCCGGAGCGGGCCGGGTCACCCGGTGACGGCGCCCTCGGCTGCCGAGCGGACGAGCTTGGCGTACTTGGCGAGGACACCGCGGGTGTAGCGCGGAGGGAGAGGGGCCCAGCCTTCTCGGCGGGCGGCGAGCTCGGACTCGTCGACGAGTAGGTCGATCGAGCGAGCGGCGATGTCGACCCGAATCGGGTCTCCGTCGCGAACGAATGCGATGGGACCTGCGTCCACCGATTCGGGAGCTATGTGGCCGATGCACAGGCCGGTTGTGCCGCCTGAGAATCGTCCGTCCGTCAACAGTAGTACATCTTTTCCGAGCCCGGCCCCCTTGATGGCGGCGGTGATGGCGAGCATCTCGCGCATGCCGGGACCGCCCTTGGGGCCCTCGTAGCGGATGACCACCACGTCGCCCTTCTCGATCCGGCCCTCGGTCAGAGCGTCCATCGCGGCGCGCTCGCGCTCGAACACGCGGGCCGGACCCTCGAAGACGGAGGCGTCGAAGCCGGCGGTCTTGACGACCGCGCCCTCGGGGGCGAGCGAGCCCTTGAGGATGGTGAGCCCGCCGGTCGCGTGGATCGGGTTGTCGAGGGTGCGGATGACCTCGCCGTCCAGCGGTGCGATGTCCATCGCGGCGAGGTTCTCGGCGACCGTTCTCCCGGTGACCGTCAGGCAGTCGCCGTGGAGCAGCCCGGCGTCCAGGAGCGCCTTCATCACGGCCGGGACGCCGCCGTGGCGGTCGACGTCGTTCATGACGTACTTGCCGAAGGGCTTGAGGTCGCCGATGTGCGGGATCGTGTCGCCGATGCGGTTGAAGTCGTCGATCGTGAGGTCGACCTCGGCCTCGTTGGCGATCGCGAGCAGGTGCAGGATGACGTTGGTCGACCCGCCGAAGGCCATCGCCACCGCGATCGCGTTCTCGAACGCCTCCTTGGTGAGGATGTCGCGGGCCGTGGTGCCGTTGCGCAGCAGCTCGACGACGGCCTCGCCGGACTTGCGGGCGAAGTAGTCGCGGCGGCGGTCGGCGGCGGCGGGCGAGGCGGAGCCGGGCAGGCTCATGCCGAGCGCCTCGGCCACGCTGGCCATGGTGTTGGCGGTGTACATGCCGCCGCAGGAGCCCTCGCCCGGGGCGAAGGCGCACTCGATGCGCTTGGCGTCCTCCTCGGACATGATCCCGGCCTTGACGCCGCCGACGGCCTCGAAGGAGTCGATGATCGTGATGTCCTTCTCGGTGCCGTCCGAGAGCTTGACCCAGCCCGGAGCGATCGAGCCGGCGTAGACGAACACGGCGGCGAGGTCGAGGCGGGCCGCGGCCATCAGCATGCCGGGCAGCGACTTGTCGCAGCCGGCCAGCATGACGGTGCCGTCCAGGCGCTCGGCCATCATCACGGTCTCGACGGAGTCGGCGATGACCTCGCGGGAGACGAGCGAGAAGTGCATGCCCTCGTGGCCCATCGAGATGCCGTCCGAGACGGAGATGGTGCCGAACTGGAGCGGGTAGCCGCCGCCGGAGTGCACGCCCTCCTTCGCGGAGCGCGCGAGGCGCTCGAGCGAGAGGTTGCAGGGGGTGATCTCGTTCCACGAGGACGCGATGCCGATCTGGGGCTTCTCCCAGTCGTCATCGCCCATCCCGACCGCCCGCAGCATCCCGCGCGACGTCGTGGCCTCGATGCCGTCCGTGACGGTGCGCGAGCGGGGCTTCCAATCGATTTCCGGCATGCGATGAGGCTACCGCCTCGCGCGCGGTGCCCCTGCTCGCCGGGCGGACCCGGACCGGCCCGCGCACCCGTTCCTGCCCCGGCCTCCGGCAGCGGCACCGGATGCGGACGTCCCCGCGGATCTCCGACTCGTCGCGAACGGCCGCTCCCCGCGTCGGCGGACGGCCGTCCTCGGCGAGTCGGCGATCCGGGACCCGCCGACGCTGACCGCCGGAAGGGGGCTGCTACTCCGCGCGCAGGTCGGCCAGCAGCCGGAGTGCGTGCGCGACCTGCTCGGGACCGCGGACCCGGTAGGAGGCCGCGGTGGTGCCCTCGCCGCTCTTGATGCCGACGTCGCCGGAGCCGAGGACCGCGAAGGCGTCCTCGTCCGTCACGTCGTCGCCCGCGTAGAGGACGGCGGTCGCGCCGGTGTAGCGGCGGAGGTGCTGCACGGCCTCGCCCTTGGTGGTCGAGCGGACCGAGAACTCCAGGACGTTCTTCCCCTCACGGACGGTGACCCCCTGCACCTCGGCGCGCGCCTCGGAGAGGGCGACGACGTGGGCGACGCGGCTGTGGCGCTCGGTCGCGAGGCGGGTGTGCAGGGCGAAGCCGGCCGGCTTGTCCTCGATCCAGACGTTGTCGATCCCGCGGGCGATGCCCTTCAGGACGTCCTCGAGCACTCCCACCTTCTCGAGCTCGTCGTCGTCGAGCCGGACCGCGTCCTCCTCGGGGTCGAGGCGGATCTCGATGCCGTGGGAGCCGACCAGCAGCGCCTCGTCCGGCAGCTGCGAGACCTCCTCCAGGCTCCCGAGCGCCCGGCCGGAGACCAGCGCGACCCGGGTGCCGGGGAGGGCGAGGAGCCGCAGCACGGCCTCGCGCGCCTCGGGGAGCGCCCGCGCGCGGGCGGGGTCGTCGACCTCGGGCGCGAGTGTGCCGTCGAAGTCGAGGGCCACCAGGAGCCGGTCGGCCGCGGCGAGCTCCCGCAGCGCCGCCGCGAGCCGCTCGGGCACTCCCTCGCTCATCGCGCGCCGCCGTCGAGCTCGCGGTCGTCGGCGGCCTCCCGCTCGAGCTCGGCCGCCTGTCCGTGCGCCGAGTCGTCGCGGTGCTCGGCCTCCTGGCCGTGCGGCGCCTCCTGCCCGCGGGCGGCGGGCCGCACGTCGAGCTGCTGGCCGGCCGCGTGCTCCGCGAGAGCGGAGAGGAACGACTCGGACCAGCGCGCCACGTCGTTCTCGAGCACGCGGCGACGGAGCGCGCGCATGCGCCGGGTGCGCTCGACGCGCGGCATCCGCGCCGAGGCCTCCATCGCGTCCTTCAGCCCCGAGATGTCGTGCGGGTTCACCTGCACGGCCTGCTTGAGCTCGTCGGCCGCTCCGGCGAACTCGCTCAGCACGAGCACGCCGTCGTTGTCGAAGCGGGACGCGACGTACTCCTTCGCGACGAGGTTCATCCCGTCGCGCAGCGCCGTGACGAGCATGACGTCGGCGGCGAGGTAGAGCGCCACCATCTCCTCGCGCGGGTAGCCGTGGTGGAGGTAGCTGATCGCCGGGTGCCCGAGCGTGCTGTAGTCGCCGTTGATCCGGCCGACCTGCAGCTCGATGTCGTCGCGCAGCTGCCGGTAGGTGTCCACGCGCTCGCGGCTCGGGCTCGCGACCTGCACCAGCACCGCGTCCTCGGAGGTGAGGCGGCCGTCCGCCAGGAGCTCGCCGAAGGCCTTCAGGCGGTGGCCGATCCCCTTGGTGTAGTCGAGCCGGTCGACGCCGAGCATGATCGTCGCGGGGTTGCCCAGCTCGGCGCGGATCTCGGCGGCGCGGGCCTGGATCTCGGGGGTGCGCGCCATCGCCTCGAACGACGCGGAGTCGATCGAGATCGGGAAGTGCCGGGCGACGACCGGGCGCACGCTCGCCCCGCGCCGCGAGCGGTTGACGCGGCGGGTGCCGCCGACGGCCTCCTCCTCGACCGGGACCTCGACGACCGTGCTGCGGGTGTCGTAGCCCAGCAGGCGCCGGACCGCGCGCAGGAAGCTGCCTGCGTCGCCCTGGCGCTGGAAGCCGATCACGTCGGCGCCGAGCAGGCCCTCGACGATCTGCCGGCGCCACGGGAGCTGCGCGAAGATCCCGTAGGGCGGGAACGGGATGTGGTTGAAGAAGCCGATCGTGACGTCGGGCCGGAGCTCCCGCAGCATCTTGGGCACGAGCTGGAGCTGGTAGTCCTGGACCCAGACCACGCCGTCCTCCTCCGTCACGGCCGCGGCCGCCTCGGCGAAGCGCTGGTTGACCCGCACGTAGGCGTCCCACCAGTCGCGGTGGTAGGTCGGGGGCGCGATCACGTCGTGGTACAGCGGCCAGAGCGTGTCGTTCGAGAAGCCCTCGTAGTAGTCCTCGAGCTCCTGCGCGCTGAGGGCGACGGGGACGATCTGCACGCCGTTGTCGACGAACGGGGCGACCTCCTCGTCGGCCACGCCGGGCCAGCCGACCCAGGCGCCCTCGTTCGCGCGCATCACGGGCTCGAGCGCGGTGACCAGCCCGCCGGGCGAGGTCTTCCAGGACGCGGTGCCGTCCTCGGCCACGACGCGGTCCACGGGGAGGCGGTTCGAGACGACCACGAACGCGTTGCGCTCGGTCCCTCCCGAGGTCCCGGCGTCGGTCCTGTCAGCGGCGGAGGAGGCGGAGGCGGAGTGCGGAGGAATGGTGGTCCCTTTTCGTCGGTCGAGCCGTCGTCGTGCCCGTCGAGGCTATCAGCCGGCCCCGCTCGGGGGACGGGGGATCAGCCCTGCACGAGGGCGAGGGCGAGCGTCGCTCCGCCCACCGTCGGGACGACCGCGACGAGTCCGAGGAGCGCGTACTGGCGCCACGAGACGTGCACGCCCAGCGCGGTCAGCCTCTGGTGCCAGAGCAGGGTGGCGAGCGAGGCCCACGGGGTGATCAACGGTCCGGCGTTCACGCCGATCAGCAGGGCGACCAGGCGGAGCGGATCCGCCGCGACGGGCTCGAGGGCGAGGTAGGCGGGCAGGTTGTCGACCAGGTTGGAGGCGACCGCGCCGGAGCCGGCGAGGCGCAGCAGGTCGAGCGTCCCGCTCCCCTCCCCCGCGACCACGGCGAGCGCCGCGCCCAGCCCGAGCTGGTGCGCCGCCTCCATCGCCACGAAGAGGCCCGCCGCGAAGACGACGAGCTGCCACGGCAGGAGGGCGGGCGTGAGCGCCGCGGGACGGCGCACCGCGAAGAGGACGATCAGCGCGACCGCGGCGACCGTCGCCGGGATCCACACCTCGAGGCCCGAGACGAGCGCCGGCAGGAGCAGCGCCACGACGGTCCCCGCGCCGATGAGCAGCACCCGGTCCTCCACCGGCGTCCGCTCCCCCGGGGTGTAGCGCCCGGCCAGCTCGCGCCGGTAGCGGATCGCGAGGATCAGCACGGGCACGACGGCCGCGACGAGCGCGGGCACCGCGGTCAGCGCGGCGAAGGCGAAGGGGCCCTCGACCCCCAGGCGCCGCTGCGCGAGCAGGTTGGTGAGGTTCGAGACGGGGAGGAGGAGGGAGGCGCAGTTCGCCAGCCAGACCGTGGCCATCGCGAACGGCAGGGGCGGGACGCGCACGTGCGCCGCGAGCAGGACCACGACCGGGGTCAGGAGCACGGCGGTCGTGTCGAGCGAGAGGAACACCGTGCTGACGACGGCCATCGCCACCACCAGCAGCCAGAGCACCGCGGTCCGCCCGCGGCCCCACTCGGCGGAGCGCTCGGCGACCACCGTGAACACGCCGGCCTCGGAGGCCAGCTCGGCGACCACGGTCACCGCGACCACGAAGCCGAGGATCGGCGCCGTCCGCTCGACCAGCTCGCCCAGCGCGTCCATCGGGAGGACCCCCGTGACGACGGCCACCGCCCCGACGACGAGCAGCACCGCCCCGATCACAGCCGTGCGCATGTCGTTCCCGTTCTCCTCGGCGTGCCCCGGCTCGAGGATTCGGGTCCCGGCGGCGGTCCACCGTAGCGGGACAACCCCTCGGTGCTGTCAAGCGTTCCTCTGAGAGCTTTCGCACCCGCTAGCGTCGGGGTGAACACGGGAGGCACACGCATGCGCAAGTTCATCCTCAACTCCAGCGTCATCAGCGCGATCGTCGGCGGCTGGTCGATCCTGCAGACCACGCGCAAGGGCCCGCGCGACTGGCGCCTGGCCCTCCAGTGGGTCAGCTGGGCCATCTCGGTCACCGTCGCCCTGGGCTCCGTGTCCTACGACTCGAAGGAGATCGTCAAGGAGGAGCGCGGCAAGAAGCGCGACCGCTAGGCCCTCCTGACGCGCCGCCTCCCCGCGGGGCGGCGTGTCAACCGGTCTCCCGACCCGGTGGCGGCGACACTGTTCCCAGTCGCTGCCGGCACGGGAAACGGGGTTCGTCATGAGGTTTCGTCTGAGGCGTCGCAAGGCGGCCCCCGAGGTCGTCGAGGCGGCCCCCGTCCTCACGCAGGACGAGCTCTTCGCCGTCGTCCACGAGCGCCTCGCGGCCTTCGTCGGATCCGAGGGCGCCTGGGTCGTCACGCGCCGCAGCCACGACGACCGCGACCCGATCTTCCACGGGATGCTCGCGCGCTCCCTCGCCCACGAGCTCTCCGCCGCCATCCAGGAGGAGCAGCTCCGCGCCGGCGCCGAGCGGACGTCGTCCCCGGTCACCGAGGCGATCCCCGTGATGCGCGCCTCCACTCCCCCGGTGGAGCCGGCCGCCCTCACCTGGGAGCCGAAGCCGATCGCCGTCTGGGCGGAGCCGGCCCCCGCCGACGTCGCCGTCGACACCCCCGTCGCGACCCGCTCCTGACCCGAGCGGTCGGCCGGCGGGCTCGCCCTCCGGCCGACCCGACGAGCGACGTCGCCCTTCCCGCTGATCGAGGAGGCGGCGCGGCCGCCGTCTCGAGATCCCCGTAGCCGCCCCTCCCCCGGCCGCCCGTCAGAGCGTCGGCCAGCTCCCGGGTCCCTCGCTGCCCGCCGGGTACTCGTCGAGCGGCACCCGGTCCGCGTGCCACGCGTCGATCGCGGGCTGCACGATGCGCCAGCACTCCTCTGCGGCGTCCCCGCGGACCGAGAGCGACGGGTCGTCGTCGAGGATCCCCGAGATGACCTCGCCGTACGCCAGCAGCTCGCCCGCGCCGAAGGTCGCCTCCAGCGAGGCGCGCTCGAGCGTGTACGGGTCGCCGGGGCCGTTGATGTTCAGCTCGAGCGACATCTGGTCGGGCGCGAGGAACAGCCGCAGCACGGACGGCGCCTCGGTGCCCACGAAGCCGCGGGGCAGGTGCGGCACCGGCTTGAAGCGGATGACCACTTCGCGCCGCCGCTCCCCGAGCGCCTTGCCGGAGCGGAGGGTGAACGGCACGCCGGCCCAGCGCCAGGTGTCGATCTCGACGACCAGCTCGGCCAGCGTCTCGGTCCGGCGAGCGGGGTCCACCCCCTTCTCGTCCGCGTAGGCGGGCAGCTCGCGTCCGTCGATCGTCCCCGCTGTGTAGCGGGCGCGGCGCGAGCTCGCGGCGGGGTCGTCGCCGTGCAGGCGGGTGGCGCGCAGGACGATCGACTTCGCGTCCCGGAGGTCGGCCGCGTCGAGCGAGGACGGCGGCTCCATCGCGATCACCGCGAGGACCTGCAGCAGGTGGCTCTGGATCATGTCGGTCAGCGCGCCCGCGCCGTCGTAGTAGCTCGCCCGCCCCTCGAGGGCCAGCTGCTCGTCGTAGACGATCTCGACGCTCTCGATGTGCTCGGCCGACCACAGCGGCTCGAGGATCCGGTTGGCGAAGCGCAGGCCGAGCACGTTCATCACGGTCGCGCGGCCGAGGAAGTGGTCGACGCGGTGGATGCGGTCCTCGGGGACCAGCGCGGCGAGGCGCTGGTTGAGGGCGTGCGCGCTCGCCTCGTCGGTCCCGAACGGCTTCTCCAGCGCCAGCACGGTGCCCTCCGGCAGGTCGTGGGCGGCGAGCGCCTCGCAGGCCTTCGCCGCGATCGCCGGCGGGAGGGCGAAGTAGACCGCCACCGGACCGGCGCAGCTCGCGAGCAGTGCGGCGAGCGCCTCCGGATCGGTGACGTCGACCTGCTGGTAGCGCGTGCCGGAGGTGAGCGCGTCCACGCCCTCGCCCTGCGCCTCGACGGTGGCGAAGGAGGCGGTCAGCACCTCGTGCCAGTGCTCCTGGGTCCAGTCCTCGCGTCCCGCGCCGACGAGGTGGACCCGCCGGTCGGTCTCGCGGGTCAGCAGCTGGCCGACGGCGGGGAGGAGGAGCCGCGAGGACAGGTCCCCCGTCGCTCCGAGGATGAGCAGGGTCGAGACGGTCTGTGCCATGCGGCTCACCCTACGGCGGCGCTGAAGAGCCCCGCTCCGCCTTGACTGGGAGGCCACAGCCGCACCTGAGAGGATCGCCGCATGGTCTCCCCGATCGAGGACTACGCCGTCCTCTCCGACTGCCGCACGGCCGCTCTCGTCTCCCGCGACGGGGGGATCGACTGGCTGTGCCTGCCGCGCTTCGACTCCGCCTCCGTCTTCGGCGCCCTCCTCGGCGGCGACGACCAGGGGCGCTGGTCGCTCCGGCCGGTGGACGGGGAGGCGACGAGCGAGCGCCACTACCTCGGCGACACGCTCGCGCTGGTCACCCGGTGGACGACGCCCACCGGCGTCGTCGAGGTGGTCGATGTGATGCCGCTGCGCGACGAGCGCGCCGAGCTGGTGCGCCGGGTGCGCGGAGTGTCGGGGACCGTCCGGATGCGGCAGGAGCTGCGCATCCGCTTCGACTACGCCCGCACCATGCCGTGGGTGCGGCAGGAGGGGACGGACGAGGATCCGCTGCTCGTCGCCGTCGCCGGGCCCGACGCGGTCGTGGTGCGCGGAGTGCGGTTGAAGGCCGTCGACCACGCCCACGCGGCGGAGTTCGACGTCGACGCGGACGCGGTCGTCGACCTCTCGATGGCGTGGTTCCCCTCGCACCAGCGGGCGCCGAAGCGCCTCGACGTCGACCGCGCGCTGGAGCGCACGCTCTCCTGGTGGTCCGAGTGGGCGTCGGCGATCGACTACGACGGGCCGCACCGCGACGCCGTCGTCCGCTCGCTGCTGACCCTCCGCGCCCTGACCGACGACGAGACCGGCGGCATCGTCGCGGCGGCGACCACCTCGCTCCCGGAGCAGTTCGGCGGCGCCCGCAACTGGGACTACCGCTACGTCTGGCTCCGCGACGCCTCGCTCACCCTGCAGGCCCTGCTCGCGCACGGGTTCGAGCAGGAGGCGCAGAAGTGGCGGGCCTGGCTGCTCCGCGCGGTCGCGGGCGCGCCGGAGGACGTGCAGATCATGTACGGCCTCGCCGGCGAGCGCGACCTGCCCGAGCGGGAGATGCCGAGCCTGCCCGGCTACGACGGCGCCTCCCCCGTGCGGATCGGGAACGCCGCCGTCGACCAGTACCAGGCGGACGTGATCGGCGAGGTGATGGTCGCTCTGCACGAGGCCCGCGTGGCCGGAGTGGACGAGACGGAGTTCTCCTGGCCGCTCCAGCGCGCGCTCCTGGGCTTCGTCGAGACCAACTGGCAGCGGCCGGACAACGGCATCTGGGAGATCCGGGGCGAGCCGCGGCACTTCACGCACTCGCGGGTCATGATCTGGGCCGCGCTCGATCGGGGCGTCCGCGCCGTGCGCGAGAACGGCCTGCCCGGTCCGGTCGAGACCTGGGAGCGCCTCCGCGACGAGGTGCGCGCCGAGATCGAGGCCCAGGGCTTCGACGCCGAGCGCGGCCACTTCGTGCAGTCCTACGGCTCGCCCGAGGTCGACGCGTCGCTCCTCGTGCTGCCGATGGTCGGCTTCGTCCCCGCCGACGACCCGCGGATGCTGGGCACCGTCGCCGAGCTGGAGCGCGTGCTCCTGCAGGACGGCCTGCTGCACCGCTACCGGACCGAGTCCTCGGTCGACGGCCTCGCCGGCGGCGAGCACCCGTTCCTCGCCTGCTCCTTCTGGCTCGTCCGGCAGTACGCCGACTCCGGCCGGATCGACGACGCGCGGACCCTGATGGACCGGCTCGTCGGGCTCTGCAACGACGTGGGCCTCCTCTCGGAGGAGTACGACGTCGAGGGCCGTCGGCACGCGGGGAACACTCCCCAGGCCCTCTCCCACCTCGCCCTGGTACAGGCGGCCGACGCGATCGCGGCAGCCCGATGAGGCGCCGCCGCGTCGTTCTCGCGAGCATCGGCGGAGTCCTCGGAGTCGCGGTCCTCGGCTTCCTCACCTGGAGCTCGATCGTCAGCGGCCCCGACGAGGACGCCCTCGCCCGCGTGCGCGCCGATCCGGCGATCGCGGTCGAGCGCACGGACGACGCGCTCGTGATGACGCCGACCTCGACCGGCGAGCTGGCCGGCACGGGCCTGGTCTTCATCCCCGGAGCGAAGGTCGACGCCTCCTCCTACGAGGCGACCCTGGCTCCGTTGGTCGAGGCCGGGGCGACCGTCGTGATCACGCGGCCGATCCTGCACCTGGCCTTCTTCGATCTCCGCTCGCTCGAGACCTTCACCAGCCAGGCCGAGGGCGTCGACCGCTGGCTCGTCGGCGGCCACTCCCTCGGCGGCGTGAAGGCCTGCCAGTGGGCCGAGGACCCGGCGGTGGCGGGCCTGGTGCTGCTCGGCAGCTACTGCGCGAACGACCTCTCGGGCTCCGGGCTCCCCGTCCTCAGTGTCAGCGGATCGGAGGACGGGCTCAGCACGCCGGAGAAGGTCGCCGACGCGAGCGTCCGGCTGCCCTCCTCCGCCGACCTCGTCGAGATCGACGGCGCCAACCACGCCGACTTCGGCTGGTACGGGCCGCAGGCGGGCGACGGCGAGGCGACCATCAGCCACGAGGAGGCGGACGCCCGCATCGCCGAGGCCCTCCTGGGCTTCAGCCGCGAGGTCGGCTGAGTCGCCCGCTCCCGCTTGACCTCGAGCGCACTCGAAGTCGTAGGTTGACGCCATGTCCACCGCCACCGCCGCCCCGGCCGAGCCGGAGGTGCTGTCGATCTCGCAGGTCGCCGCCGTCACCGGTCTCACCGTGCACACCCTGCGCTACTACGAGCGCGCCGGGCTCATGCTCGACCCGGTCGAGCGCGCCTCGTCGCAGCACCGCCGCTACCGGCCGGCCGACGTCGGCTGGGTCGACTTCCTCACCAAGCTCCGCGCGACCGGGATGCCGATCGCGAGGATCCGCGAGTACGCCCGGCTCCTCCGGATCGGGCCCGCCACGGAGCCGGAGCGCCTCGCGCTGCTCCGGACGCACCGCGAGGAGGTCGAGGCGCAGCTCGCCCGGACACACGCCAGCCTCGCTGCGATCGACATCAAGATTGCGGCGTACCAGGAGAGGACCACCCACTGATGAAGACGATCACCCTCGGATCCGACGTCGCCGCTCTCGAGGTCTCGCGCCTCGGTCTCGGCGCGATGGGCATGTCGGCGTTCTACACCGGCGCCGGCACCGACGACGCGGAGTCGATCCGCACCGTGCACCGCGCCCTCGAGCTCGGCGTCACGTTCCTCGACACCGCCGAGATCTACGGCCCGTACACCAACGAGGAGCTGCTCGGCCGCGCGCTGGCAGGCCGCCGCGACGAGGTGGTGCTGGCGAGCAAGTTCGGCATGATCCGCCACCGCGGCGACGGGGGCCGCGGACTCGACGGCTCCCCGGAGAACCTGCGGCTCGCCGTCGAGGGCTCGCTCGCGCGCCTCGGCACCGACCGCATCGACCTCTACTACCAGCACCGCATGGACCCGGGCGTCCCGGTCGAGGAGACCGCCGGGGCCTTCGCGGAGCTGATCCAGGAGGGCAAGCTCCGCGGCTACGGCCTCTCGGAGGCGGCGCCAGCGACGATCCGGCGCGCTCACGCCGTGCACCCGGTCACCGCTGTGCAGTCCGAGTACTCGCTCTGGACCCGCGACCCCGAGGCGGAGGTGCTGCCGGTCCTCCGCGAGCTCGGCATCGGCTTCGTCCCGTACTCGCCGCTGGGCCGCGGCTTCCTCACGGGCAGCATCCGCTCGGTCGCCGAGCTGGGCAGCGACGACTTCCGCCGCGACAACCCCCGCTTCGCCGACGGAGCGCTGGAGGCGAACCTCCGCATCGTGGAGGCCGTCGACCGTGTGGCGGCAGAGGCGGACGCGACCGCCGCGCAGGTGGCGCTCGCCTGGCTGCTCGCCCAGGGCGAGGACATCGCTCCGATCCCGGGCACCAAGCGCGTCTCGCGCATCGAGGAGAACGCGGCCGCGGACGCCCTCGTGCTGACCGCGGAGCAGCTCGACGTCCTCGGCGCGCTCGAGGCCCCCGTCGGCGACCGCTACGCCGACATGAGCTCCGTGAACCGCTGACCGCTCTGCGGGACGCCGCTCGCCGCGCGCACCCCGGGCGCGGCCGTGCGAGCGGCGTCCTCGCAGGAGTCAGTCCCGCGGCGGCAGCTCCCGCTTCGGGGTGTCCCGCTTCGGGGTGTCCCGCAGGTCGATGAGACCTGTGAACATCGCCCCCCGCTCGTTTGAGCGCTCGTCGCCCGAGAACAGGTTGTCCGGGGCGGAGGACCCGTGCCGGCGCGGGGTCGCGGCGCGAGCGGGCTCCCGCTCCATCTCGACGCGCTGACGCGGCAGGGCGACGGGGTCGTTCTCGTGCAGCCACGAGACGAGCCGCTCGCGCACGTAGCAGCGCAGGTCGAAGAGCGTCGGCGCGTCCTTCGCGGTGACGAGCACCCGGATCCGGACGAAGCCGCCCGTCGCGTCGGTCACCTGCAGCACGCTGGTGCGCCGGTCCCAGAGGTCCGTCTCCTCGAGCATGCGGTGCAGCTCGTCGCGCATCTGCTCGGGGCTCACCCGCCAGTCCAGGTCGAGCTCGACGGCGCCGAGCAGCTCGGACCCGGTGCGGGTCCAGTTCTGGAACGGCTGGGTCGTGAAGTAGTTCGTGGGCAGCACCAGGCGGCGGTCGTCCCAGAGGTGGACGACGACATAGGTCAGCGTGATCTCCTCGATCCGCCCCCACTCGGTCTCGACGATCACCACGTCGTCCAGGCGGATGGCGTCACTGAAGGCGAGCTGCATCCCGGCGAAGATGTTCGTGAGGCTCGACTGCGCGGCCAGGCCCGCCACGATCGAGAGCACGCCGGCCGAGGCCAGGAGGCTCGCACCGGCCGTACGGGCCTCGGGGAAGGTCAGCAGCGAGGCGCCAATCGCGATGACCACGACGGCCGCCACGGCGACCCTCCGGATGATCGTCATCTGCGTGCGGAGGCGGCGTGCCCGGCGGTTGTCGGCCGTGTCGGTCCGGTAGCGCTCGGCGCCCAGGTCCTCGAGGAACACGAACAGGGATCCGATCACCCACGCCGCCGCGCCGATCGTGGCGATCTGGAACACCCGCTGCACGAGACCCGGCCAGGGGTCGCCCGACACGGTGGCGGCGAGCGCGGCCCAGACCGCGATGGTCATCAGCAGCACGCGGAACGGGATGCGCAGACGCCGGATCAGCAGGCGCGCCCAGGTCTTGCGCTTGCCGACCGAGCGCAGCACGAGGGCGACGACGGCGGTCGCGACCACGGCGATCACGACCGCGATCACCACGGCGAGCGCGATCGAGCCGATCACGGGGAGGACGTCTTCGGGCACATCGGTCCTTTCTGGAGGGGAAACGGAAGCGAACGGAGATCCTGCCACGCGAACGGGGGTCGGTCCGCATTCTGCGCCGGACACCGTGCGGATGCTCAGGCGCCTGTTGGCGTCGGCGGACGGAGACGTCGACCTCGCCTGGAGCACCGTCGCCCGGACCTTCACGCGGACGGGCATCACCCTGAGCCTGACCGCCGCCGCAGACGACCAGGCCCGGGCCTTCGACGCGCTCGACGTCGGGATCGGCTCCACGAGCGCCGGCTTCCGCGGAGTCCTGCCGCTGCTCGACCCGTCGACCGCCGCACCCTCCAGCGAGTGAGCACGGGCCGGCGCTCCCCCCGCGGGCGCTCCGAGGAGGTCGGGAACGGACTCGGACCGGGAACGACGAAGCCCCGCACCTCACGAGGAGGTGCGGGGCTGGTGGTGCACCCCCTCGGACTTGAACCGAGAACCCACTGATTAAGAGTCAGTTGCTCTGCCGATTGAGCTAGAGGTGCGTTCCGGCCGGCTGATCGTGCGTGCCGAACCGAGGGATCACATTACCAGCGTCTCCCCCCGTCTCGTCAAATCGAGCGCGACGGAACGCCCGCGGCAGCGATCGGAGGCTCCGCGGGACCCACCGGTATCGTGGTCGCGTGACCCCGCAGAGCAGTGACCAGAGCTTCGACGACGACCTCCGACTCGCCCTCCGCCTGGCGGACGCGGCCGATGCGATCTCGCGGGAGCGGTTCGGCGCGCTCGACCTCGTCGTGGACACGAAGCTCGACCGCACCCCGGTCACCGACGCCGACCGCGCCGTCGAGGAGGCGATCCGCGCGCTGCTCGCCGCCGAGCGTCCGGACGACGCGATCCTCGGTGAGGAGTTCGGCACCTCGGGCGAGGCCTCGCGGCAGTGGATCCTCGACCCGATCGACGGCACCGCCCACTTCCTCCGCGGCGTCCCGATCTGGGCGACCCTGATCGCGCTCGCGGTCGACGGCGTCCCCGTCGTCGGAGTCGTCTCCGCTCCCGCTCTCGGCACGCGCTGGTGGGCGGCCGAGGGCTCCGGCGCCTGGGCCGTCGAGCTGGAGGCCGGGGCCGAGCCGCGACCGCTGCGCGTCTCGGGGATCGACACGCTCGCCTCGGCGACCTTCAGCTACAACAGCATCCAGCAGTGGGAGGGCGCGGGCCGTCTCCCGCAGCTGCTCGAGCTCGCCGGCGCCGTCTGGCGCGACCGGGCGTACGGGGACGCGTGGCCCTACATGCTCGTCGCCGAGGGCCTCCTCGACGGTGCGGGCGAGTTCGACGTGAAGCCCTACGACCTGGCGGCCCTGGTGCCGATCGTGCAGGAGGCGGGCGGCCGCTTCACCTCCGCCGACGGGGAGGACGGGCCGTGGCACGGCAGCGCCGTCGCCACCAACGGCCTGCTGCACGAC
The DNA here is from genome assembly GCF_002931705.1 of Rathayibacter sp. AY1C5. Classification (NCBI taxonomy): domain Bacteria; kingdom Bacillati; phylum Actinomycetota; class Actinomycetes; order Micrococcales; family Microbacteriaceae; genus Rathayibacter; species Rathayibacter sp. AY1C5. Next base: position 59,134 of record NZ_PSWD01000005.1, on the reverse strand, counting down.
GAGGTGCTCGCGATCGTGGCGCCGCGATGAGGAGCCGGACGGCCGCGCTCGCCTCGGCGGCGCTCCTCCTGCTCCTCTCGGGCTGCTCCTCCGTCGTCGGGCCGGACGGCCCGGAGGCCGTGCGTGACGAGGGCGGCACGGTGGCGACCGCCGGCGTCACCGACGTGTTCTCGCTGCGGCGCGGCGACTGCCTGGCCGACCCGGGCGACGACCGCATCGCCGACGTGGACGTCGTCCCGTGCGCCGAGGAGCACGCACTGGAGGTCTTCCACACGTTCGCGCAGCCCGGAGACCGCTACTCCAGCCGCAACACGCTGCTCGCCCAGGCCGAGGCGGGCTGCGAGCCGGAGTTCGGCGCCGTGATGGGGATCGCCTACGGCGACTCCGCCCTCGAGTACCGCTCGCTCGTCCCCTCCGAGGTCGGCTGGCGCCATGGAGACCGCACGATCGTCTGCGCGGTCCTCGATCCGGCCGACGACTCCACCACCGGCAGCCTCTTCGGCTCCGCTCGCTGACCACGGCTCCGATCGACCCCCGTTCGGCTCATTGACACGCGCTCCGGCGGAGCGCAGGGTGAAGGGACGAACGGCAGGCGCGAGGGGGCGCGGAGACCGGCGGCTCAGGAGTCGACATGCAGGACCGGCACGACCAGGAACCCCCCGAGCGCTCGCGCACGGCCGAGCAGCACTGGGGACCGGCGGCAGCCTGTTCCCGAGGCTCCACCGGCAGAGCTCCCTGCTCGCCGCGGCGGAGGCGGTCGCGCAGGTCGACGGGCCCGGCCCGGGCGACGTCTGGTCGCGGCTCCTGCACGACTACGCCCACGCCTCCGACCGCGTCGTCTCGGTGGACGGCGACGACGAGGCCGCCACACTCGGCTGGCTGAAGCCGCGCGGTGTGGTCTCGCTGCTGGTCACCGAGCGGTGCGACGACGACGACGCCGCCGAGCACCTGGTGGCCGCGCTCGCCGCGATGAACGCCGTGACCCTCTCCGTGCACGAGGCGCGAGCAGCACGGCTCCGTCCTCTGCTGGACGTGCTGCACCGGCTCCTGCCCGACGCGTTCGCCGAGCTGCCGGTGGACCGCAGCGCCCACTACCCGGCCGGCACCGCCGTCGCCGTGCTGGCGCCGGGCGTGCTCTACCGGGACTGGGCCCCGCCGCAGGCTCTCGCCGGCCCGGCGCACGACGACGACGACCGGCTGGCGATGCTCACCCTCTACGGGCGGATCAGACAGCTCGACGTGCGACCGTCGTGAGGGCGGCGGAGCGGAGCTCCCAGTGTGCGACGACGACCGGTGGTGGAGATGGGGGGAATCGAACCCCCGTCCATCGCTGTGATTCTGCGCCTTCTACGGGTGTAGCCGATGAGAGCGTTCTGCTCGGCCCCGACCGTTACCATCGGCGCATCGGTCGACGGGCCCAGCCCGAGTGCAAGTCCCGCGTCGCCCTCAGGCGTAACGACGCAGCAAGTCCTCTAGATGACGCCAGGATCCGGGGCGAGGACGCACCCACGGGCTGACGGACTATCTACTCTGGCTTAGGCAGCGAGAGCGAAGTCGGTGCGCTTCTGTTCGGCACCTGTGTTTTCCAGGGATCGTTGACGAGATGACCCTGGATCCTCGACCCGCTTCTCGCAGTTTCGCAGGCAATGTCGAAACCGATCATCCCCGCGAGCACTCGACGGCCCGGAGGCCGCTGGAGTGGGTCGTTCGTCGCACACTGTGGAGTTACGGGTCCTAGTCTACCTCAGCTCCGCGGGCGGTCACCCGGCGGCGGCGCAGATCGAGCAGACCCAGCACGAGCGCGAGCGCGATCAGCCCGAGGGTGACGAAGTAACCGTTGCGGAAGGCGTCGTGGTACCGGTCCAGCCCCTCCGCCATCCCCTGCTCGCTCGCCAGGGTCGCGAAGAAGACGGCGGAGGCGCAGGCGGTGCCGACCGCGGTGCCCACGCGCTGGCCGAGCTGGCCCACGGAGCCCGCCACGCCGCCCTGCGCCGGCGGGATCTCGGCGAGGGTGAGCGTCTGGTTCGGCGACACGACGAAGCCGCCGCCGGCCCCGGCGACGAGCATCGCGGCACCCATGCCGTAGGCGGCGGTCTCGGCCGGGAGGAGCTCGGCGGCGAGCAGCACGAGCGTGAAGCCGATGACCACGAGCACGATGCCGAGCACCACCAGTGCGCGGCCGTAGCGCTGCACGAGCTTGCCGCCGTACCAGGCGGTCACCGCCGAGGTCAGCGCGAACGGGATGCTCACCATGCCGGCGAACACCGGCTCGAGGCCGAGCCCCTGCTGGAGGAAGAGCGTGGTGAGGAGGAAGGTCGCCGGGATCGCGGCGAAGTAGGAGGTCGCGACCAGGATGCCGTTGCGATAGGAGCTGGTCCGGAAGATGCGGAAGTCGATGACGGGCGTCCGCCCCGACGCGGCGTAGTGCGCCTCCCAGCGCACGAAGACGGCGGCGGCGGCCGCGGCGAGCACCAGCCAGAACCAGCGGTAGGGCGAGTCCGAGGAGGAGCCCGTGGTCAGCAGGAACGGCAGCATGAACGCGAAGATCGCGACCGCCAGCAGGAGCAGGCCGACCGGGTCGAGGGACCGGTCCCCCTCGGGCCGCGAGCGCTTCTTCGGGATGAGCTTCCAGGCGAAGACCAGCGCGGCGACGCCCAGCGGGATGTTCATCCAGAACAGCAGGCGCCAGCCGTCCTGCTCGCCTCCGATCGCGATCAGGAGGCCGCCGAGGGTCGGGCCGAAGGCGGTCGACAGGCCGATGGTCGCGCCGAAGACCCCGAAGGCCCGGGCCCGCTCGGCGCCGGTGAACATCTGCTGCACCAGCCCGAGGACCTGGGGCATCTGGATGCCCGCGGCGACGCCCTGCAGGAAGCGCGCGACGACGAGCAGCTCGATCGACGGCGCGAGCGCGCAGAGCAGGCTCGTCACCGTGAACGCGGTCAGCCCGATGAGGAACAGCAGGCGGCGCGAGCGGATGTCGCCCAGCCGACCGGCCGGCACGAGCGCCAGTCCGAAGGCGAGCGCGTAGCCCGCGACGATCAGCTGCAGCTGGCTCGCGTCCGCTCCGAGCGAGCGCTCGATCGACGGCAGGCCGACGTTGACCTTCGAGAGGTCGAGGATCGTGATGGCCGCGACTCCGACGCTCACCGCGAAGGCGCGCCACCGCGTCTTCTCGTCGGCGGCGCTCAGGGCGGCGGGGGCGCTGTTCTCGGGGGAGGTCACGCGCCCCAGTCTCCCAAAGCACGGGGCGCGAAGAAGAGGCTTGCGCGGCACCCGTCGGACAGTGCCCGCCGGGGCCTACTCGCCGAGGCGGCGGCGGGTCGACATCGCACGGTCCGCCTCGCGGCGGTCCTGGCGCTCGCGGAGGACCTGGCGCTTGTCGTAGTCCTTCTTGCCCTTGGCCACGGCCAGCTCGACCTTGGCCTTGCCGTCGCTGAAGTACAACGAGAGCGGGATCAGCGTGTACCCGCCCTCCTTCACCTTGTTGTGGATCTTGAGGATCTGCGCCTTGTGCAGCAGCAGCTTGCGCTTGCGGCGCGGCGGGTGGTTCGTCCAGGTGCCCTGGGCCCACTCGTTGATGTGGACGGCGTCGAGCCACGCCTCTCCCCCGTCGACGAACGCGTAGCCGTCGACCAGCGAGGCGCGGCCGGCCCGGAGGGACTTCACCTCGGTGCCGGTGAGCACGAGGCCCGCCTCGTAGGTGTCCTCGATGAGGTAGTCGTGGCGCGCCTTGCGGTTGGTCGCGACGACCTTCTGTCCCTGTTCTCTGGGCACGGCTGCTCCTCGGGTCGCGAGCGGATGAAGGGGGCGGGCATCGTCGGGGCGATGCACCGGTGGGCCGCCCCGAACGGGACAACCCACCAGTATACGTCCGGTCCGGGATCAGACCCGCAGGTACCGCGCGATCGCGACGTTCGCCGAGACGGCGGCCAGGACGATGCCGACCACGATCAGGATCGGCACGACGATCAGAGCGTCGTCGAGTCCCACGAAGGAGGTCAGCGGGATCCGGTACGCCAGGAACCCCTGCACGAAGACCTGCACGATGGCGACCACCGCGACTCCCGCAAGGATCGAGCCGACCAGCGCGGCGAAGACCCCCTCGAGGATGAACGGGGTCTGGATGAACCGGTTCGAGGCCCCCACGAGCCGCATGATGCCCAGCTCCCGTCTCCGCGAGAACGCCGAGAGGCGGATCGTGGTGGCGATGAGCAGCACGGCCGCGACGAGCATCAGGACGGCGATGCCGATCGCTGTGTAGCTCGCCGCGTTGAGGATCGAGAAGATCTGGTCGAGGTACTGCCGCTGGTCGGTGACGCTCTCGACTCCCGAGACGCTCGACAGGCTCTCCACGATGACGTCCGACTGGGTCGGGTCCTTCAGATTGATCCAGAAGGTCTGGTTGAGCAGGTCGGGAGTGACGTACTCGGCGACCGGGTTGCCCGCGAACTGCTCCTGGAAGTTCGCGTAGGCCTGGTCGTGGTCCTCGAAGTAGGAGCGGTCGATGTACGGCGCGAGCGTGGCGCCCTCGAGCTGGCCCTGCACCGCGTCGATCTGCTCGGCGGTGGCGTCGGAGCCGCTGCAGTTCGAGCCGCCGGAGGTGGCGGTGCACATGTACACCGCGACCTGCGCCTTGTCGTACCAGAAGTTCTTCATCTGGCCGATCTGCATCTGGAGCAGGATCGCCGTGCCGACGAAGGTGAGGGAGATGAAGGTCACCAGGATCACCGAGACGACCATGGAGACGTTGCGCCGGAGGCCGCTGGCGACCTCCGACCAGATCAGTGCGAATCTCACTTGACGGGTCCTACGTTCTGCTGGTCGTCGCCGGTCTCGTCGCCCTCGCCCGCGTGGGCGCGGAGGCCGAGGCGCGCGGCGAGCGACTCCTCGGGCAGGGCGCCGGTGTCGGCGGGGAGGAAGATCGGACCGGTCTGGCTCTGCAGCTCGACGACGCGCGGGGCGGCGGCGGGCTCGGCGGCCGGCTCCGGCTCGCGCTCCGGCTCGACGGCGGCGGAGCGGCGGCCCTCGGGGACGCGGGGCTGGGCGGCGGTCTGCGAGAGGCGGGCCGGCTCGGGCGGCGGGGCCGGGGCCTCCTGGCGCAGGTCGATCTCGGGGACCTCGGCGGGCGCGAGCTCGCTGTCGATGATCGCCGGGGGCGCGGGCTGCTCGGCGACCGCGTGGTCGTCGGCCGCCACGACCACGACGCCGTCGTGGACGACGGTGATGCTCTCGGTCTGGCCGTAGCCGCCCTGGCTCTCGTCGCGGACGATGCTGCCGGCCGAGAGCTCGATGACGCGGCGCTTCATCTGGTCGACGATGCCGGCCTCGTGGGTCGCCATGATCACGGTCGTGCCGCCCGCGTTGATCCGCTCGAGCAGCGCCATGATGCCGGCGCTCGTGGTCGGGTCGAGGTTGCCCGTGGGCTCGTCGGCCAGCAGGACGGCCGGCTTGTTGACGACGGCGCGGGCGATCGCGACGCGCTGCTGCTCGCCGCCGGAGAGCTCGTGGGGCAGGCGCGACGCCTTGCCCGCGAGGCCCACCATCTTGAGCGTGTCCGGGACGGCCTCCTGGATGTAGCCCTTCGACTTGCCGATCACCTGGAGGCTGAACGCGACGTTGTCGAAGACCGACTTGTTCGGCAGCAGCCGGAAGTCCTGGAACACGACGCCCATGTTGCGGCGGAAGTACGGGACCTTGCGGCTCGAGATCTTGCCGAGGTTCTGCCCGAGCACGTGGATCGACCCGGAGGAGGGGCGCTCCTCCTTGAGGATCAGGCGGAGGCAGCTCGACTTGCCGGAGCCGGAGGCGCCGACGAGGAAGACGAACTCGCCCCGGAGGATCTCGAGATCGATGGCGTTGAGGGCGGGTCTCGTGCCGCCCCGATACTGCTTGGAGACGTTGTCGAAGCGAATCATGTCGGTACGAGGGTAAGCGACGATCCCGAAGAGTCCGCCGAGGGGGCGCGCGGCGCGTCGGTGGGGACGCGCCCGCGCCGCGCTAGGAGGACTTCCGCCAGCGGATCCCGGCGGCGATGAAGCCGTCCAGGTCGCCGTCGAACACGTGCGAGGGGTTGCCGACCTCGTGGTCGGTGCGCAGGTCCTTCACCATCTGGTACGGAGCGAGGACGTAGCTGCGCATCTGGTCGCCCCAGCTCGCGGTGATGGTGCCGGCGAGCTCCTTCTTGGTGGCCGCCTCCTGCTCCTTCTGCAGCAGCAGGAGCCGCGACTGGAGCACGCGCATCGCCGCGGCGCGGTTCTGGATCTGGCTCTTCTCGTTCTGCATCGACACGACGGTGCCGGTGGGCAGGTGGGTGAGGCGCACCGCGGAGTCGGTGGTGTTCACCGACTGGCCGCCGGGGCCGGAGGAGCGGAAGACGTCCACGCGGATGTCGTTGTCCGGGATCTCGATCGCCCCGGCCTCCTCCATCAGCGGGATGACCTCGACCGCGGCGAAGGAGGTCTGGCGCTTGCCCGCGGCGCCGAAGGGGCTCATCCGCACGAGGCGGTGGGTGCCGGCCTCGACCGAGAGCGTGCCGAAGGCGTAGGGGGCGTCGATCTGGAAGGTGGCCGACTTGATGCCCGCCTCCTCCGCGTAGCTGGCGTCCATGACGGTCGCCGCGTACTTGTGCTTCTCGGCCCAGCGGAGGTACATGCGCATGAGCATCTCGGCGAAGTCGGAGGCGTCGACGCCGCCCGCTCCCGCGCGGATGGTGACCACGGCGGGGCGGTCGTCGTACTCGCCGTCGAGCAGGGTCTGCACCTCGAGCTCGCCCATGACCTTCTGGAGGGAGGAGAGCTCGGCGATCGCCTCCTGCTCGGACTCGGCGTCCTCGGCCTCGTTCGCCATCTCGACGAGCACCTCGAGGTCGTCCAGGCGCCGGTCGATCGCGGTGATCCGCGCGAGCTCGGACTGGCGGTGGCTGAGGGCGCTGGTCACCTTCTGCGCGTTGGCCGTGTCGTCCCACAGGTCGGGGGCGCCGGCCTGCTCGCTGAGCTCGGCGATCTTCGAGCGGAGACCGTCCACGTCGATGACGGCGCGGATGTCGGCGAAGGTGGAGCGGAGAGCAGTGATCTGCTCGGTGAAGTCGTTGTCCAGCATGGTGCGTCCAGACTACCGGGGGCCGGGGGGCCGCCCTCCGGCCCGGGCGTACCCTGGGGACGGTGACCAGCACCGCTCCGCGCCCCTTCCCCGTCGGGCCGCTGCTGCTGTCGACCTTCCTCCCCACCCTCCTCTTCTCCATCGGCGAGGGGGCGATCATCCCCCTCCTGCCGGCCGCGGCCGGCGACCTCGGCGCGACGCTGGCCCTGGCGGGCCTCGTGGCGGGGATGATCATGATCGGCGAGCTGGCGGGCGACATCCCCAGCGGCTGGATCGTCTCGCGGATCGGCGAGCGCGGCGCGATGCTCGGAGCCTCCGCCGCGTCGATCCTCGGGCTCGTGGTGTGCCTGCTCTCGACGTCATGGGTCGGGCTGACGATCGGCGTCTTCGTGATCGGCCTCGCGACCGCGGTCTTCGCGCTGGCGCGGCACGCGTTCATGACGTCGTTCGTCCCGATCACGCACCGCGCCCGCGCGCTCAGCGCCCTCGCCGGGGCGTTCCGCGCCGGCTGGCTGATCGGCCCGTTCCTGGCGGCCGGGGTGGTGCACCTCACCGGCTCCGTCGAGTCCGTCTTCTGGGTGCACATCGTCTGCTGCGTGGCGGCGGTCGTGGTCCTGCTGCTCGTGCCCGACCCCGCGACGGTGCTGCGGCGGGCGCAGGCCGCGGCCGACCGCGCCGCTCCGGAGGACGTGGTCGCCGCGGAGGCGTCGGCGACCGTCCCGGAGTCGCCGCAGTCGCTGCTCGGGACGCTGCGCGAGCACCGCGGGGTCCTCGCTCGGATGGGGACCGGCGCCGCCGTGATCGGGGCGCTGCGGGCGAGCCGGACGCTGATCCTCCCCCTCTGGGCGGTGAGCATCGGGCTCGCCGAGACCGACACCGCGATCATCATCGGCATCGCCGGCGCGCTCGACTTCGCCCTCTTCTACGCCGGCGGCCAGCTGATGGACCGCTTCGGCCGGGGCGCCACCGCGATCCCCTCGATGATCGGCCTCGGGCTCGGCCACCTCGCCCTCGCCGCCTCGGTGCTCGCCCTCGATCCGGTGCCCTGGTTCGTCGCCGTGGCCTGCGTGCTCGCGGCCGCGAACGGCATCGGCTCCGGGATCCTGATGACCATCGGCGCCGATCTAGCGCCCCCCGCCGATCCGGCCCCGTTCCTCGGCGCGTTCCGCTTCACCGGCGACGCGGGCAACGCCGCCGCCCCGATCGTCGTGTCGGCGCTCACCGCCCTGGTCTCCCTCCCCTTCGCCGCCGTCGTGATGGGGGTGCTCGGTCTGGGCGGAGCGGGGGCGCTCGCCCGCTGGATCCCGCGGTACCTCCCCCGGGCGGCCTCCCGCGGCTGAGGCGCGGGGCCCTCCTCCTACACTGGAGCCCGCACGCGGGAGTGGTGGAATGGCAGACACGCAGGATTTAGGTTCCTGTGCCGAGAGGCGTGAGGGTTCGAGTCCCTCCTTCCGCACGGGATCGGCCGGTACGCTGAGCGCGCTCGCGTGACCGCCGACCGGCCACCGGCCCCCGTCGACTGGAGATCCGTTGAATCACGCCGCCCTCGTCCCCTGGCTCGATCCGGAGACGATCCTGACCTCGTTCGGCCCCTGGGGTGTGCTCGTGGTCTGCCTCATCGTGTTCGCCGAGACCGGACTGCTGATCGGCTTCCTCTTCCCGGGCGACACGCTGCTGATCATCACGGGCCTGCTGGCGCACGAGAACGCGTCGAACGGCGGCCTCGGCGTCCCGATCTGGGTCATCTGCCTGGCCGTCGGGTTCTCGGCCTTCGTCGGCGGCGAGGTCGGCTACCTGATCGGGCACAAGGCCGGCCCGCGCATCTTCGAGCGCAAGGAGTCCGGCTTCTTCAGCATCGAGAACGTGAAGCGAACCAACGCGTTCTTCGAGCGCTTCGGCGGCCTCGCCGTGATCCTCGCGCGCTTCGTGCCGATCGTCCGCACCTTCGCGCCGATCGCGGCCGGCGTGGCCCACATGAACTACCGCAAGTACAGCCTCTACAACCTCATCGGCGCCCTGATCTGGGGCAGCGGGGTCACCCTGATCGGGTGGCTGCTCGCCTTCATCCCGCCGGTCGCCGACTTCGTCTCGCACTACATCGACGTGATCCTGATCGGCGCGGTCGTGCTCGCGCTGGTGCCGACGCTGTTCCACTTCTTCCAGCAGCAGCGCAAGGCGAAGCTCGCCGCCGACCCCGAGACCGACTCGACCGAGTCGGCCGCCTACGTGCTCGACGCCGACACGCTGGACGACAAGCACCCGAAGTCCTGACCTCCGCCTCCGCGAGACGCCACTCCGGCACGCGGCACGCCGACAGGCGTGCACCGGAGTGACATCCCGCGGTGGGAACCCGCCGGGGTCAGAGCCGGGCGGACAGGGCGGCGAGCTCGGCGCGCAGCGCGGTGAAGGCGCGGGCGCGGTGGCTCCGGGCGTTCTTCTGCTCGGGAGCGAGCTCGGCCGCCGTGAGCGCCCCGGCCTCGGGGACGAACACCGGGTCGTAGCCGTGGCCGTTCGCACCGCGAGGAGCCGTCGCGATCGCGCCGTCCCAGCGGCCCTCGACCACCGTCTCCTGTCCGCCCGGGAGCACGGAGTCCGGCACCACGAGGGCGATGGTGCAGCTGAAGTGCGCACCGCGGTGCTCCGCCTTCACGTCGTGCAGCTGCGCCAGGAGGAGCTCGAGGTTGGCTGTCGCGTCGTGCGCGCGTCCCGACCAACGGGCCGAGAAGATGCCCGGCGCGCCGCCGAGGACGTCGACGCAGATCCCGGAGTCGTCCGCGAGCGCCACGAGGCCGGTGTGCGCCGCCGCCGCGCGCGCTTTGATCAGCGCGTTCTCGGCGAAGCTCACGCCGTCCTCGACGGGCTCGGGTCCGTCGTAGGCGCGGACGCCGACTCCGGGGAGCGCGCCGGCCAGCATGGCGCGGAACTCCTCCACCTTGCCCGCGTTGTGCGTGGCGAGGACGAGGTCCAGGCTCACGCTCCGGGCTCCGCGGCGAGCGCTTCGGCCTGGATGCGGGCGAGGTCGGCGGCACCGGCGACCGCGAGGTCGAGCAGGGCGTCGAGCTCGCGGCGGTCGAACGGGGCCCCCTCGGCGGTGCCCTGCACCTCGACGAACAGGCCGCGTCCGGTGACGACGACGTTCATGTCGGTCTCGGCGCGCACGTCCTCGACGTAGGCCAGGTCGAGCATCGGCACGCCGTCGATGATGCCGACGGACACGGCCGAGAGGCTGTCGATCAGCGGCTGCGCCTTCTGCCCCACGTACTTCTTGCCGCGCGCCCACTCGATCGCGTCGGCCATCGCCACGTAGGCGCCGGTGATCGCCGCGGTGCGGGTGCCGCCGTCGGCCTGGAGGACGTCGCAGTCGATGACGAGGGTGTTCTCGCCGAGCGCCTTCGTGTCGACCACCGCGCGCAGGCTCCGGCCGATCAGCCGGGAGATCTCGTGCGTGCGCCCGCCGACCTTCCCCTTGACCGACTCGCGGTCCATGCGGGAGTTGGTGGAGCGGGGCAGCATCGCGTACTCGGCGGTGACCCAGCCCTTGCCCTTGCCCTGCAGCCAGCGCGGCACGCCGTTCGTGAAGGAGGCGGTGCAGAGCACCCTGGTGTTCCCGAACGAGACGAGCGCGGAGCCCTCGGCCTGGGTGCTCCAGCCGCGCTCGATCGTCACGGTGCGCAGCTCGTCGGGCGCCCGCCCGTCCTTGCGCGCGGCCTTCGATGCGGTGCTGTCGGTCACTCGGGTCTCCCTCGATCGTGCGGGAGCGCGGCCCGGTCGAGCTCGCGCAGGTTGATGGTGCCGGTCTCGACGAGGTCGACGCTCGAGACCTCCGGGCCGAGGAAGCGGCGGGCGAGGCGGACGAAGTCGCTCGAGCCCGTCTCCTCCCACCGGTAGGTCGGAGGAGCGGCGGAGGTGCGCTGCAGGCCGTGCGCCACGAGGGTCCGGTAGACGTCGAGCGCGGTCTCCTCGGCGCTCGAGACGAGGCGGACGTCCGGCCCCATCACGTAGGCGATGGCACCGCGCAGCAGCGGGTAGTGCGTGCAGCCGAGGACGAGCGTGTCGACCCCCGCGGCCTTGAGCGGCGCGAGGTACTCCTCCGCCACCGCGAGCAGCTCGTCGCTCCAGGTGACGCCCGCCTCGACGAACTCGACGAAGCGCGGGCAGGCGGCGGTGAACAGCTGCAGGTCGGGCGCGGCGACGAAGGCGTCGTCGTAGGCGCGGGAGCGGATCGTCCCGACCGTGCCGATCACCCCGACGCGGCGGTTGCGGGTGTCGCGGACAGCGCTGCGGACGGCGGGCTGGATGACCTCGATCACCGGGATGCCGCGGCCGAGCGTGTAGCGCTCGCGGGCGTCGCGCATCATCGCGGCCGAGGCGGTGTTGCAGGCGATGACGAGCAGCTTGGCGCCCTGGTCGACCAGCGTGTCGAGGGTGTCGAGGGCGTAGGCGCGGACGTCGGCGAGCGGCTTGGGACCGTAGGGCGAGTGCGCGGTGTCGCCGAGGTAGACGATCGACTCGTTCTGCAGCTGGTCGATCACGGAGCGGGCGACGGTGAGCCCGCCGACTCCGGAGTCGAAGATGCCCAGCGGTGCGTCCGTCACGGAGGAACAGCCTACCCGCGCCCTGCGGCCCGGTCCCGGCCGCACGCCGTTCCCGGGCCCGGCGGCGTGCGCAAGCCCCGGCACCCGCGCCTGGGCGCGCTGGGGCGGCCGTGGAACACTGAGCGGATGGACTCCACGGCCTTCCTCACCGACCGGTACGAGCTCACGATGGTCGAGGGCGCCCTCGGCAGCGGCACCGCCGACCGCCGCTGCATGTTCGAGGTGTTCGCCCGGAGCCTCCCGCCGGGACGCCGCTACGGCGTGCTCGCGGGCACCGGCCGGCTCCTCGAGCTGATCTCGCGGTTCCGCTTCGGCGACGACGAGCTGTCCTGGCTCCGCGACAACCGCGTGGTCGACTCCCGCACGCTGGACTGGCTCGCCGACTACCGCTTCCGGGGCGACGTCTGGGGCTACCGCGAGGGCGAGGTCTACCTCCCGGGCTCCCCCGTGCTCATCGTCGAGGCGCCCTTCGCCGACGGCGTGCTGCTGGAGACCCTGGTGCTCAGCGTCCTCAACCACGACAGCGCCGTGGCGAGCGCCGCCGCGCGGATGGTCTCGGCCGCCGACGGGCGACCGCTCGCCGAGATGGGCTCGCGCCGCGCCGGTGAGCGGTCCGCCGTCGCGGCCGCTCGCGCCGCCTACATCGCCGGATTCGGCGCCTCCTCGAACCTGGAGGCGGGCCGCAGCTTCGGCGTGCCCACGATGGGCACCTCCGCGCACTCCTTCACGCTCCTCCACGACTCGGAGGAGGAGGCCTTCCGCGCGCAGGTCGCCGCGCTCGGCCCCGGCACGACCCTCCTGGTGGACACCTACGACGTGACGGCCGCCGTCGACCTGGCGGTCCGCGTCGCCGGCACCGGCCTCGGCGCCGTGCGCATCGACTCCGGCGACCTCCCCCAGCAGGTGGCCGCCGTCCGGCAGCAGCTGGACGCGCTCGGCGCGACCGGCACGCGCATCACCGTCACCAACGACCTCGACGAGTACGGGATCGCCGCGCTCGCGGCCTCACCGGTCGACTCCTACGGCGTCGGCACCTCGGTGGCGACGGGCTCGGGCCACCCGACCGCGGGCATGGTCTACAAGCTGGTCGCGCACGAGGACGACGCGGGCGAATGGGTCGCGGTGGCGAAGAAGTCGGTCTCGAAGGCGTCGATCGGCGGGCGGAAGGCCGCCGGCCGTCTGCTCTCCGACGACGGGGTCGCCGAGGCCGAGGTCGTGCACGTGGGCGCCGGCCCCGAGGGCGCCGTCGGCGAGGACGAGCGGGCGCTGCTCGTCCCCCTGATCGAGGACGGGACGATCCGTCCCGAGCACCTCGGCATCGAGGGAGTGGCGGCAGCCCGCGCGCACCACGCGAACGCGGTCCTCGAGCTGCCGATCGACGCGCTCCGGCTCGGCCGCGGCGAGCCCGTCATCCCGACCCGCTACGAGTGAGCGGGGCGGGAGCTCACTTCATCTTCGCGTAGATCTCCTTGCAGGCCGGGCACACCGGGAACTTCTCCGGGTCGCGGCCCGGGAGCCACTTCTTGCCGCAGAGCGCGCGGACCGGCTTGCCGGTGATGGCGCTCTCGAGGATCTTGTCCTTCGGCACGTAGTGGGAGAAGCGCTCGTGGTCGCCCGGCTCGATGGACTCCTGGTTGAGGAGCTCCTCGAGCTCGCGGTCGAGCGTGGCGGTTCCTCCGCCTCCCTCGAGGGGGTCGGTGCTGCTGTTCTGGACGCGCGGAATCATGCCGACGATCCTACGCGCGGAGCCCGGGCCCGCGGCCGTGCGCTCCGGATCGGGCGGCGCTAGTAGCGGCTGGTGAACGCGACCAGCTCGGTCGCGCGGCGCTCGAACAGCCGGCCGCCGAGGAGCACGCCGAGGGCGAAGACGACCACGGCGCTGCCGAAGCCGACGAGCACGGCGTCACCCGCCGCCTCCGGGTCGACGAACAGGGCCCGGACGCCGAGCACCACGGCCGGAGCCGAGAGGAGCAGCCCCAGGCCGAACGCGAGGGACTGCGGACCGGCGCCACTGGCTCCGGGGGCCTGGGGCTGCGTGAACGCGCTGTCGCCCGGGCGCGGAGCCGGATAGGCGAGCCGTGCCGAGACGGCGCTGGCGACGCCGGCGGGGACGAGCAGGAGGCAGGTGTTCACCGCGAGCACGACGGGCAGCGCATCGGGGAGCCCCGAGGTCGCGCTGCTGATCAGCGAGCCGAGCACGACGACCGGCACGCCGAGCAGGAGGGTCGGGAAGGCGCGGCCGAGCCGGTCCGACCAGCCGCGGACGCCCGCGGCCACGTGGAGCCAGAACGCCGATCCGTCGTAGGCGACGTCGTTGTGCAGGAACCAGCCGAGGAACAGCGCGATCAGCGGGACCGGGAGCAGCGAGAGCAGCGGGAAGGGGACGCCGACGACCGCGAGCAGCAGCAGGGCTGCGACCGGCAGCACCGGCACGGCGACGAGCGACGCCTGGTAGCGCGGATCCCGGAGCCAGTAGGTGATGCTGCGCGCCGCGATCGCGCCGGTCCGGGTCGAGCCGAGGACGTCGAACCAGCCCAGCCGGAGGCCGCGCGGCGGCCGGTGCGTGCGCTCGGGGCGCTCCGTCAGCAGGCGGACGACGAGCCACCAGAGCGCGCCCGCCGCGACGAGCGTCGCCAGGGCCAGCAGGAGCGGGCCGAGCGCGTCGCCGGTCCGGGCGGCCGGGGCGATCATCCACGCCGCGCCGAACGGAGTGGCCCCCATCGCCGCGCCCCAGCGCTCGAGCACCGGGGTGTCCCCCGTGTCGACCAGCGCGGCGGCGCCGAGGGCTGCGGGACCGCCCAGCATCAGCACCAGGCCGAGGACGGCCAGCAGCTCGCGGGCGGTCCGGGAGGGGACGAGGGCGGCGGAGGCGGCGAGGCCGATCCGCGCGAACAGCGAGGCCGTCGCCACCGCGAGGAGCGGGCCGACCACGGCGAAGGCGCCTGCGCCCGGGACGAGCGGCGCGCACGCGAGCCCGACCACCAGCAGGGCGAGCGTGGGGACCGAGACGAGGCCGGCCAGGGCGAGCGCCCCGGCGAGGCGGAGCGGCGGAAGGCCGAAGAGGCGGAACGCGCGCGGATCCATCGGGTCGAGCGGGCCGAGCAGGAAGGGCAGCACCAGGAAGCCGACGGAGACGAGTCCGCCGGCGGTCACGAGAGCGCCCGCCGCCGCGTCCGAGGAGCGCAGAGCGCCGATCGCCCCGATCAGCAGGGCCGTCACCGCGACGACCACGAGCACGCCCAGGACGGCGCCGGCCGAGCGCGCGGGCCCGGAGCGGAACGCGCCCAGGAGGACGTCGATCCTCAGCCGGAGAAGTCGTGCAGCCACTGCAGCCCCTCGGCGATCTGCTTGCCGCCCGCGAGCTCGAGGAAGCGCTCCTCCAGCGTCGCGGTGCCGGCGACCTCCGCGACCGTCCCGGAGGCGAGCACGCGCCCGCCGACGATCACGGCCACGTCGTCGCAGACGCGCTCGATGAAGTCGAGCCCGTGGCTGGAGAGGACGACGGTGCCCCCGCCCTCGACGAAGCGGCGCAGCACGGTGATCACGGCGGCCGAGGAGACCGGGTCCACCGACTCGAACGGCTCGTCGAGGACCAGCACGCGCGGGGCGTGGATCATCGCCGCCGCGAGGGCGACCTTCTTCGCCATCCCCGCGGAGTAGTCCGAGATCAGGCGCTCCAGCGCGTCGGAGAGGCCGAGCGCCTCGGCCAGCTCGACCGTGCGCTGCTTCGCCGTGGCGAGGTCGATGCCGCGCAGCGCGGCGGAGTAGGCGAGGAACTGGGCGCCGGTGAGCCGGTCGAACAGCCGGAGGCGGTCGGGCAGGACCCCGATCAGCGGCTTCGCGGCCGACGGGTCCTTCCAGACGTCGACGCCGTGCACGAGGACGCGGCCGGTGTCGGGTCGAAGAAGGCCCGTCATCATCGAGAGCGTGGTGGTCTTGCCCGCGCCGTTCGGGCCGATGATCCCGTAGAAGGTCCCCGCGCGGACGGCCAGGTCGATGCGGTCGACCGCCACCGTCCTCCCGAAGGTCCGGGTCAGCTGGTGCAGCTCGAAGACGACGGGCGAGGCGCCGTCCGGATCCGCGGCACCCTCAGCGGGCTCGGCGTTCGTCACGGACGTCATCCGGCTACGGTACCAACTCGCCCGCGGGCCCCCGGCGCCCGCGCCGACACCCGGCGACACGGCGAGAGGTCAACCACCCTGGCCCCGGGGGGCGTGAACTGTACACTAGGTCTCTACCCGAGGAGTCGACCAGATCGAGACGCAGCGGTTAATTCGAGGAGAACACACGATGATGCACACAGGTTCGACGAGCAGCAGCCCTGCCACCGTCGTCATCCTCGCCGCAGGGATGGGCAGCCGGCTCGGCCGCTCCCTCCCCAAGCCGCTCACGCCGCTCAGCGACGGGCGCACGATCATGCAGCAGCAGTTCGACAACATCCACCACGCCTTCGGCACGAAGGTCCCGGTGAGCATCGTCGTCGGCTACAAGCTCGAGCACATCATCGAGGCCTTCCCCTCGGCGACGTTCGTCTACAACGAGCAGTACGACCAGACCAACACCTCCAAGAGCCTCCTCCGCGCGCTGCAGGCGAGCGGGCAGGGCGGCGTGCTGTGGATGAACGGCGACGTCGTCTTCGACCCGCGCATCCTCGACCGGGCGGCCGCGCTGATCGCGAAGGACGTCTCCTTCGTCACCGTCAACACCTCGAAGGTGTCGGACGAGGAGGTCAAGTACACGACGAGCGCCGAGGGCTTCATCCAGGAGCTCTCCAAGACGGTGCGCGGCGGCCTCGGCGAGGCGGTCGGGATCAACTACGTGTCCGCCTCCGACAAGGCCGCGTTGGTGCGCCAGCTCGCCCGGGTCGACGCCCAGGACTACTTCGAGCGTGGCATAGAGTTGGCGATCGAGCAGGACCGCCTGCTCGTCGAGCCGATGGACATCTCCGACCTCTACGCCGTCGAGGTGGACTTCGCCGAGGACCTCGAGCGCGCGAACCTCTTCGTCTGACGCTCCCGGCTCCTCCCCCGGCTCGAGCGGAGCCGACGGGAGGAGTCGCGCAGTGAGCACGGCCGACACCCTCGCGACCGAGACGGCGCTGCGCCACCGGCGCTCCCGGGCCTGGCGCTACCGCCACTCCCTCTGGCTGCTCACCAGGCGCGACCTCACCGTCCGGTACGCCACGAGCGCGCTCGGCTACGTCTGGTCGGTGCTCGACCCGCTCGTCATGTCGGGCATCTACTTCTTCGTCTTCACCGTCGTCTTCCAGCGGACCGTCGGCGAGGACCCGTACATCGTCTTCCTGCTCGCGGGCCTGCTGCCGTGGATGTGGTTCAACCAGGCGACGTCCGACGCGACCCGCGCGTTCCTCCGCGAGGCGAAGCTGGTGCGGTCGACGTCGATCCCGCGGACCATCTGGGTCGGGCGGATCGTGCTCTCGAAGGGCATCGAGTTCGTGGCGAGCCTGCCGGTGCTGGTGCTCTTCGCCGTGATCGCCGGCGCGCACCTGACCTGGGCGGCGCTGCTGTTCCCCGTGGCGATCCTGCTGCAGGCGGTGCTCACGCTCGGCGTGGGTCTGCTGGTGGCCCCGCTCGTGGTGTTCTTCCGCGATCTGGAGCGGGCCGTGAAGCTCGTGCTCCGGTTCCTCTTCTACGCGTCGCCGATCATCTACTCCACGGCCAACCTGCCGGAGCAGATCCGGCCGCTCGCGGCGCTCAACCCGCTCAGCGGGATCTTCGCCCTCTACCGCTCCGCGTTCTTCGAGAGCGAGCTCGACGTCCCGCTCATCCTCGCCTCCGCGGGCATCTCGGTGCTCGTGCTGGCGCTGGGCCTCGTCGTCTTCCGCCGCTCCGAGCGCGCGGTGCTGAAGGAGCTGTGATGGCCGACGCCCCGGTGGTCATCGAGTGCCGCGGCCTCGGGATCCGCTTCCGCCGCAACCGGCGGGGCCGCCGCTCCTTCAAGGACCTCTTCGCCGGCCGCTCCCGCCGCTCGCGGCCCGGCGAGTTCTGGGCGCTGCGCGGGCTCGACGTGCAGGTGCGGGCGGGCGAGGCGATCGGTGTCGTCGGCCGGAACGGTCAGGGCAAGTCGACGCTGCTCAAGCTCGTCGCCGGCGTGGTGCTGCCGGACGAGGGCGCGGTGGAGGTGCGCGGGGGCGTCGCTCCGCTCATCGAGATCACCGGCGGCTTCGTGGCCGACCTGAGCGTCCGCGAGAACGTCTACCTGACCGCGGGTCTCCACGGGATGTCCAAGCGCGAGGTCGACGCGCGCTTCGACTCGATCATCGAGTTCGCCGAGATCGGCGACTTCCTCGACACCCCCTACAAGCACCTCTCGAGCGGGATGAAGGTGCGCATCGCCTTCTCCGTCGTGTCGCGGCTCGAGGAGCCGATCATCCTGGTGGACGAGGTGCTCGCGGTCGGCGACAGGGCGTTCCGCGAGAAGTGCTACGCGCGGATCGAGGAGCTGCTCGCCTCCGGCCGCACCCTCTTCTTCGTCTCGCACAATGAGCGCGACCTCCGCCGCTTCTGCACGCGCGGCCTCTACCTGGACAAGGGCCGCCTGGTGCTGGACGCGCCGATCGAGGAGGTGCTCGCGCGTTACGCTGAGGACTACGCGCCGACACCGCGGAGCAGCACGGCGCCGGCCGAGGGCCCGCCCGTCCAGGGCACCGTCTCCGACGACTGACCCCTCCCGCACGCGGCGCCCGAGGACGCAGGAGTGCACGACATGGCCCAGAAGGACCGCAAGCGCGAGCGCGCCGTGGAGAGGGCCGGCGAGGTGGAGCAGGCCGACGGCTCCGAGAACGCTCAGCTGGCGAAGCTGCTCGACCGGCTCCTCGCGGTGCAGCGCCCGGCCGTGCTGGCGAACATCCGCCTGCTGCGGCGCCGGCGTCCCGGGGCGACTCCGGAGCAGATCATCACGTCGCTCGAGCGGCAGTACCTCTCGAGCGTGGCCGCGGGAGGCGCGGCGATCGGGGCGACCGCCGTCGTCCCCGGCATCGGCACGGCCGCCTCGGTGGCTCTCTCCGGCGCGGGAGCCGCAGGGTTCCTGGAGGCGAGCGCGCTCTTCGCGCAGTCGGTGACGGAGGTGCACGGGATCCCGCTAGAGGACCCGGACCGCGCGCGGGCCCTCGTGCTCACGCTGATGATGGGCTCCTCCGGCAGCGAGATGGTGCGCCAGGTGGCCGGGCAGGCCGTCGGCGGGGGCAGCGGCCTCAACCAGTACTGGGGCTCCGTGGTCACGAAGGGCCTGCCGTCCTTCCTCGTGGGCGAGCTGGCGGACCGCGCGAAGAAGTCCTTCGCCAAGCATTTCCTCGCCCAGCAGGGCGCGGGCCTGGTCGGCCGGGCGATGCCGTTCGGGATCGGAGCGGCACTGGGCGGCGTCGGCAACGCGATGCTCGGCCGCAAGGTGATCCACAGCGCGCGCGATGCGTTCGGGCCGGCACCGCAGGCGTTCGGCAACACCCTCGTGCTCGAGCCGACCCGCGCCGAGCGGAAGGCGCTGGCCGCCGCGCCGGCCGAGCCGCTGGCGCTGTTCGTCCGCGACTACGGCGGAACGGGCGAGCGGACGGCGCTCCTCCTCCACGGCCTCGGCTCAGACTCCCGGATCTGGTACGCCCTGGTCCCGACGCTGCACGAGCACGGCTACCGCGTGGTGGCCCCCGATCTCGCCGGTCACGGCGGCTCGCCGGCATCGCCCGTGTACTCGCCGGAGCGCTGGGCGTCGGACGTCCGCGCCTCGGTGCTGCAGACCCCCGACCTCGTCATCGGCCACGGCCTCGGCGCCGTCGTCGCCGCCCGGCTCGCCCCCGAGTACGGCGCCGACCGGCTCGTCCTGCTCGACCCCGCGTTCTCGGACGCCCGGGGACTGGCGGGCGCGCTCCACCGCGGCGGCTCGGTCGCGCACGTCGAGAAGGGCGACGCCGACTCCCTCCGCCACCGCCACCCGATCTGGACGGACGAGCAGATCGAGCTCGACGTGTCGGCCCACGCGCTCTGGGAGCAGGACTCCGCCGTCGGGCTGACGGCACGGGGTGCGGCCGAGGCCCCCGAGACGTTCCCCGTGGCGACGCTCGCCGTGATGCCGGAGGACCCGCTGGGCCACGGCTCGCTGGGCGGCGTCCTCGCCGGCCGCGGCGTCGAGGCGCGGACCGTGCCGGGGGGCGGGGCCTCGATCCTCCGCGAGGACCGCGCGGCGCTGATCGCGGCGCTGGAGGACCGGCTCTAGCTCAGACCATCCTGCTCGGCGCGGGCCGCGCGCTGTGGTCCGGAGCCGTCGGAGGCGTTCGGTCAGCGTTCCCGAGGCCGGCGCCCGGGCGCGACGAGCGGCATCCCGAGCACGGTGCGGACGAGTCCGCCGCCATCGCGGTCCTCGGCGATCACGCGGAGGCCGGTCTTCTCGGCGACGCGCCTCGAGGCGGCGTTGTCCGGGTGCACGAGCGCCACGAGTCGTCCCGCGAGGCGGTGGGCGAGCGCGAGGTCGCGGCAGGCCGCAGCCGCCTCGGTGGCGTAGCCGCGGCCGTGCAGACCGGCCCGCACGTGGTAGCCGACCTCGAGCTCGATCCCGCCGTCGACGCGCTGCCAGGTCAACCCGCAGTCGCCGACGAACTCGCCGTCGAGGGTCTCGACGATCCACAGCCCGAAGCCGTGCTCGCGGTAGTTGCGCCGGTTCCACTCGATCCAGGCGGCTGCCTGCTCGCGGTCCTTCGGCGCGGGGTAGTACCGCATCACGACCGGGTCGCCGAGCAGGTCCGCCATGTCGGGGAGGTCCTCGGCGGTCATCTCACGGAAGCGCAGCCGGGCGGTGGCGGCGGGGATCATCGGGTCGGGCTGCTCGGCCTGCGACTGCGGAGACGGCGACCGGGACCGTCGTCGAGCGCTCGATCCATCCGGCCGCCGCCCCCGGCCCTACTTCTCCGCCTTGGCGGCGGCCTTCGCGGCCTGCTTGGTGGCGCGGACCTTCGTCAGCGACTCCGGAGAGACGATGTCCGCGACCGAGCGGAAGGCGCCCTCCTCTCCGTAGGCGCCCGCGGCCGAGCGCCAGCCCTCCCCCGAGAATCCGCGCTGCTTGCCGAGCAGGGCGAGGAAGATCCGCGCCTTCTGCTCGCCGAAGCCGGGCAGCGCCTTCAGACGCGCGAGGACCGTGCGGCCGTCGGGCTCGTCGCGCGTCCAGACCGCCGCGGCGTCGCCGTCCCAGTCGTCGACCAGAGCGCGGCAGAGGACCTGCACGCGCCCCGCCATGCTCGCCGGGTAGCGGTGGATCGCGGGCGGAGTCCGGCAGAGCTCCGAGAACGCGTCCTCGTCGAAGCCCGCGATCGACGCGGCGTCGAAGGAGGCGCCCTCCGCCTCGAGGCGCTCCTCGATCTTGCGGGGCCCGGAGAAGGCCGTCTCCATCGCGACCTGCTGGTCGAGGAGCATCCCGATCAGCAGGGCCAGCGGGTCGCGGCTGAGCAGCGCGTCGGCGTCGGGATCGTCGGTGATGTGCAGGGCGGAGTCGCGGGTCATCCTCCAGGGATACCACGGACGGCCCCGGCGGCGAGCGCGCGGACGGTCCGGTCGACGAGGTCCAGCGCCGCAGCGAGCTCGAGGTCGCCGACATGGCCGTAGCCGAGGACCAGCGCCTCGGTCGCAGCCCGTCCCGACAGGGCGTACTCGTGCAGAGTGGCGACGAGCAGTCCCTCCCGGAGCAGCGCGGCCGCGACGGCGTGCGCGTCCAGAGGCGCGGGCAGGGAGAGGACGACGTGCAGACCCCCGTCGAGTCCGCTCGCGCGCCCCCACGGCACCGACTCCCCGAAGGCGTGGACCAGCTCACGGCGGTGGGCGTAGCGCCGTCTCGAGCGCGTGAGATGCCTCCGGAACGCCCCGCTCGCCATGAACTGCGCGAGCGCCGCCTGCGTCGGACCCGAGGCGGAGGCGTCCTTCTCGTCGTCGAGGCCGGCCAGCGCCCCGCGGAGCCAGGACGCCGGCGGAACGGCCAGGTAGGCGATGCGGAGCCACGGCGAGACGGTCTTCGAGAACGACCCGACATGGGCGACTCCGCCGCCGGAGTCGAGCGAGGCGAGCGCGGGCAGCGGGGCGCCGACGTAGCGGAACTCGCTGTCGTAGTCGTCCTCCACCACGAGCAGGGGGCCGGCCGACGCGCGGCGCACCAGCTCCAGGCGCTCGGCGAGGGCGAGCCTGCCTCCGGTCGGGTACTGGTGCGACGGAGTCACGACGACCACGTCCGCGCCGGAGCTCGCGAGAGCGTCGAGGTCGATGCCGTCGCCGCGCACCGGGACGCCGACGACCTCGTGCCCGTCGGCGCGCAGGCGGCGCCGGACGGCCGGGTAGCCGGGGTCCTCGACGGCGACGCGCACCTCGCGTCCGAGCGAGGCCGAGGCGGCGCGGGCCAGGAACGCGACGGCGCCCGCGGTGCCGCTGGTCACCACCACGTCCGACGCCTGCACGTCGACGCCGCGGGACCGGCGCAGCTGCTCGGCGATCTGCTCCCGCAGGGCCGGGTCCCCGGAACCCCGAGGAGGCGCCGAGGGCGGCGAGGCGAGCGCCAGGCGCCAGGCGGCCCGCCACTCCGGGGTGTCGAGGGCGCGGGTGTCCGGCCGGCCCGGCCTCAGGTCCGCCGCGGCGGGCGGGACGACGGTCTCCCGGGACTCCGGCCGCGGCTCCTGCGGCGCCGGCGCCAGCAGTCCGTCGGAGGCGACCGTCACCGCTGCGCGCGGGTGGGCGACGAGGTAGCCCTCCCCCACCAGCTGATCCACCGCGGCGACAACGGAGCCCCGCGAGACGCCGAGCCGCTCGGCGAGCACGCGGCTCGACGGGATCGGATCGCCCGCCCGGTAGCGCCCGTCCAGCACCGCCTGGCGCAGCGCCTCGGCGAGCCCGGCGCGGACCGAGCCGCGCGGCGACGGCCCGAGGAGGAGCGGGATCTCCAGATCGCCCGACGCCATCGACCGCTCCGCTCTGGACCACTCCGATCGCGGCCCAGTGGCATCCTGGCAGATCCAGTCGGCGCGGGACGATTCCGACATGGACAGCCTCCCCGTCACCGACCGCACCCGCGTCTCCCGTCTCCGCGACCGCCAGCGCACCGATCCCGCCGAGCTGCACGCCCTGCTCGACGAGGCGCTCGTCGCCCACGTCGCCGTCGTGCGGGACGGCGCCGCGATCGTGCTGCCGATCCTCTTCGCCCGCGACGGCGACTCCCTCCTGCTGCACGGGTCGAGCGGCGGAGGACTGCTGCGGGAGGCGGCGCGGCACTCGCTCCTCACCGCCTCGGTCACGCTGGTCAACGGACTGGTCGTCGCCCGCTCCACCTTCGACAGCTCGATGAACTACCGCTCGGCGATGGTGATCGGCCGGGCCGAGGCGCTGGAGGGCGAGGAGAAGGCGCGGGCCCTCGATCTGCTGGTGGCACGCCTCCTCCCGGGGCGCGACGAGGAGGTGCGAGCGAGCTCCGCCCGCGAGATCGCGGCCACGCTGGTGCTGCGCCTCCCCCTGGCCGAGGCGAGCCTGAAGGTGCGCGCGCACGGAGCCGGCGACGAGCCGGAGGCCGGGGTCTGGGCGGGCGTCGTGCCGCTGGTCACCCGCACGCTCGCGCCGGTGCCGGCGGAGGAGGGCGTCGCGGTCCCGGAGTCGGTCCGCCGCTTCAGCGCTGCGGTCGACGGCGCGGTGCCGCCCTGGCGCTGAGCGGACCGGCCGTCGCGGTGCGGTCCGCTACTTGGCGTCCTGACGGGGGAAGACGACCTTCTGCACGACGATGATCACCGAGGCCGCGACCGGGATCGCGACCAGGGCGCCGAGCACGCCCGCGATGGTGCCGCCCGCCACCGCCGCGATCACGACGACCGCACCGGGGACCGAGACGGCCTTGTTCATGATGCGGGGGCTGAGGAGGTACGCCTCGACCTGCATGTAGACGAGGTAGTAGATCGCAGCGACCAGCGCGGTCAGCGGCGAGGCCAGGAGGCAGGCGAGCGAGATGATCACGGCGCCCGAGAGCGTGCCGACCAGCGGGATCAGGGAGCCGAGGAACGCGACGCAGGCCAGCAGCGCCGGCACCGGGGCGCCGATCGAGAGCAGCAGGATGAACGTGAGCACGCCGTTCACGCCGGCGAGCGAGACCTGGCCGACCACGTAGCGGCCCACGGCGCCGGTGATCTCGTCGCCGACCTCGTGCGCCTTCGCGCGGTGCGAGGCGGGGGCGAAGCGGTAGGCGACGGCCTTCATCGAGCGCAGCGACGCGAGGAAGTACAGCGTCAGGATCAGCACGATGACGGCGCCGGTCACGCCGCTGGCGATCCCGGTCCCGACCGCGATCAGTCCGCCGCCGAGCGAGAGCAGGTTGTTGGGGTTGCCGATGAAGCTCTGGACGCTCTCGATCAGCTCGTCGATGTCGATCACGCCGCGCAGCTGCTGCTCGAGGTCGAGCACCCACTGCTGCGAGGCGATGTCGGTGACGATCTGCGGGGCGCTCGTGACGAACATCGTCAGCTGCTCGACCAGGATCGGGATGATGTAGACCAGCAGGCCGGCGAAGATCAGCACCACCGCGGCGAAGACCGCCGTGATCGCGAGCGGCCTCGGCAGGCGCTTGCTCTCGAGCCAGGAGACCAGCGGATCGAGGCCGAGCGCGAAGAACAGCGCCACGAAGATGTAGGTCAGCACCGTGCCCAGCTGCACGACGAGGCCGCCCAGGACGAGCGCCACCAGCACGCCGAGCGCGCCGAACAGGCCGATGCGGAAGGAGCGGATCGTGAAGACCGGCTTCTCCGGGTCGGCGGAGACCACGATGTCCGGCTCGACCGCGGGCTGGGCGGGTGCCGACCGGCGCCGGCGGGAGCGGGCGAAGGCGCGCGGGGTCATCATGGGACGAGCGTAGCGGGGCGCCGGGAGGCCGCCCGGCGACCGGCCCACCCTTGACGCGGCCGTTCGAGCGGTGCTCCCGCCCGCTCAGCCCTCCGGATCGTGGTCGTCGACCGCGCCGTCGCCCCGGTGCAGAGCGGCGTGCCGCTCCCACTCGGTGAGCAGGTGCTCGATCGCCTCGTGGAAGCGCCGCGTGGCCGCTCCGGGCGACGTGTCGCCGAAGTAGCGGTGCACCCAGCGCTCCAGCCGCTCGACCGACTCCGGATCGTGCTCGGCGCTGTCGATCCGCGCGATGATCGCGGAGGCGTCCTCGGCGTGCAGCCACTCCGCGTCGCCGAGGTAGCCGCTCTCGTCGACCTCGGCCTCGGCGCTGACGGGCCGGGTGACCAGCAGCGGGCGCCCCGTGGCCAGCCGGTCGTAGACCATCGCCGACACGTCGAGGATCGCGAGGTCGGCGGCGGCGAGCTGCCAGCCGAGCTCGGCACCGGTGTCGTGCACGTGACCGGCGCGCGGATCGGCCGCGTTGGCGGCGGCGATCATCGCGACGATCGCCCGGTCGGCCGCGGCGTAGTCGGAGTCGACCGCGCCGCTGCGGGGATGCGGGCGGTAGACGAGCCGGAACCGCGGGTCGGCCAGGAGCCCGCGCACGAGGGCCGTGCCGTGGCTCCGGATCGAGCCGTAGCCCGCGGCGGGGCGGTCGCCCTCCCAGGTCGGCGCGTAGAGCACCACGCGGCGCTCGTCGGGCGTGAACGGCACGGCGCCGGCGAAGTGGTCCGCCTGAGGACGGCCGATGGCGAGGGCGCGCCTGTCGAAGTCGTAGTCCCAGAGCACGCGGCGCAGCCGGGCCAGGGCGGCGTCCCCGGCGATCATGCTGTAGTCGTACGCCTTGAACTGGTTCGTCGTCATGTACATCTTGTCGCTCTCGCCGTGGTTGACGAAGACGTGCCAGCGGCGCCCGTAGCGCATCATCTGGAAGTTGCGGGCGTTCTGGTTGACGTAGAGCACGATCCGCAGCGGCTGGCTCGCGATGGTGCTCTCGAGGTCGGCGACGGAGCGGACGTAGGCGACGGGGACCGGGCTCTCGCGCAGCAGCACCTCCGCGGCGCCGGCGTTGCGGCTGAGCAGCACGACCGGGTGCGTCTCCGCCAGCTCGGCCAGCGGCCGGTACCACTGCCGCAGCTGGTACAGGTTGATGTCGCCGTCGGCGAAGTAGACGCCGATCTCGAACCGGCCCTCGGGCAGCGGCCCGCGCTCCGCGAGCAGCCGGGTCACCGCGTGGCGGGCCCGGCGAGCCGCGAGCAGCTCGCCGCCCACCTTACGCGCGAGTCGCGCGTCGGTGCGGAGGCGGGCGATCAGGGCACGGGGAGCGGGAGTCATCCGCCCCAGGGTACCGGCGACGGCCCCCGCGCCGGGGGCGTCGCGCGGGCCGATCAGGCCGGGGTCACCCTCAGCCAGACGAACTGCAGCGGAGCGAGACGGAAGCCCTCGCGCAGGTCGACCACGATCTCGGTGACCAGGTCGACCGCCTCCGCGGCGAACCCGACGAACCGCTCGGCCGCGACCTCCTGGACCTCGTCCGACACGTTCGCGAGCACGAGCACCGACTCCCCGTCGCCGGGGCGCTGGTAGCCGAGCACGTGGTCGTTGACCGGGTCGAAGATGCTCAGCTCGGTGCCCGCGAACATCGCAACGGCCTTGCGCACGGCGATGAGGTGCAGCAGCCCGCCGAAGACCTCGCTCGCGGCCGTCCCCGGGACCTCGCGCTCGTCGTAGCGCTCCGCGGGGCGGCGCGGCCGGTTCACCCAGCGCGAGTCGCCGGCCGTCGTCGGGTCGTCGAGGTAGCCGTGGTCGTTGAGCTGGCCGACCTCATCGCCGAGGTAGAGCAGCGGCAGCCCGCCGGTGCTCAGGGCGATCGAGTGCGCGAGCAGCACGCGGTCGATCCCGTAGGCGTCGCCCGCCTCCACTCCGGCGAGGGACGCGGTGGTGCCCGAGACGCGGCGGTCGCCGGTGCGCGGATTCTCCTGGAACGGCACTCCGCGGGCGAACGTGCCGTCGAACCGGTCCGTGTAGAAGTCGTTGAGGAAGCGGCGGTGGCCGGCCGCGTCGATCCCGAGCTCGGCGGCGTCCTCGTCGGCGAAGGTCCAGCCGATGTCGTCGTGCCCGCGCACGTAGTTGACCCAGGCCGTGCC
This sequence comes from Rathayibacter sp. AY1C5, assembly GCF_002931705.1. NCBI lineage: Bacteria > Bacillati > Actinomycetota > Actinomycetes > Micrococcales > Microbacteriaceae > Rathayibacter > Rathayibacter sp. AY1C5. Next base: position 32,395 of record NZ_PSWD01000005.1, on the reverse strand, counting down.
CTCGGGGAGGGCGTGCCGGCGCTCGAGGGCCTGCGAGAGGAGACGGACGTCGCGGGTGGCGAGCGCCTCCCAGGTGAGCGCCATCTGCAGCGGGTTGTACGAGAGCTGGCACTCCTCGACGTCGATGTACTCGATCACCTCGTCGGGGTGCACGATCGCCTCGGACTTGAACAGCAGCGCCGGAGCGGCCAGGCGGCAGACCTCGTTGAACGCGCGCAGCAGCAGGTGCGCCTGCGGCTGCGACTCGCAGGTGGTGCCGAGCTCCTTCCAGATGAACGCGACCGCGTCCATCCTCAGTGCGTCGACGCCCTGATTGGCGAGGAAGAGCATCTCTCCCGCCATCGCCCGGAACACCTCGGGGTTGGAGTAGTTGAGGTCCCACTGGTAGCGGTGGAACGTGGCCCAGACCCAGCGCCCGTCCTCCAGCTGCACGAAGGAGCCGGGATGGTCGTCCGGGAAGATCTCGCGCGTCGTGCGCTCGAAGGCGTCGGGCTGCTCCCGGTCCGGGTAGATCCAGTAGTAGTCCTCGAAGCGCTGCTCGCCGGCGAGCGCGCGCTGCGCCCACTCGTGCTCGTTCGAGGTGTGGTTGAAGACGAAGTCGACCACGAGTGCGATGCCCTGCTCGCGCAGCTCGGAGGCCAGCCCGCGGAGCTGCTCCATGTCGCCGAGGTCCGGCCGCACGCGCCGGTAGCTCGAGACCGCGTAGCCCCCGTCCGACTCGCCCTCGGGCGCATCGAAGAGCGGCATCAGGTGCAGGTAGTTCAGGCCGATCTCGCGGAGGTACGGGATCTCGGCGCGCAGCCCCTCGAGGTCGCCCGCGTAGCGGTCGACGTAGCAGACCCCGCCCAGAGCCTTGTTCGAGAGGAACCAGGTCGGGTGCTGCTCGCGGGCGCGGTCGAGCGCGCGGAGCTCCTCGGGCCGCTCCTCCCAGGAGGCGGCGGCGAGCTCGACGATCGCGACCAGCTGGTCCTCGAGGTCGTCGCGGCCGGCGTACACCGTGGCGAGCAGATCGACCAGGCGCGGGAGGTGCTCGTCGAGGCGGCCGGAGAACTCGTCGTCGACGGCGCCGAGGCGCTCGCGGACCGTCGTGAGGAGGTCCGGTCCGGCAGGGGTCGCCTCCGCCTCGGCGCGCTCGGGCTGGGAGAGCTGGGTCGAATCGAACACCGTCGTCCTTTCGGGGGCCCCGGCGGGGGCGGATTCCCCGATGCTAGACGATCGGCGGACGCCCGGCGAACGCCATCCGGAGCACCGTGCGGGCCGAGAGGACGCGCCGGCCGCCCGGATCCGAGCGCCATCCCTCCCGCCAGCCGGCGAACCAGGCGCGCAGGGCGGCCGGGTCGCGCCGCCAGCGGAGGCACTGGATCGCGGTCCAGGACCCCACGTAGACGAGCGCCAGAGGTGCGGCGAGATTGCGGCGGGCGAGCCAGACGCGGTTGCGCGCGTTCAGCCGGTAGTAGTCGGCGTGACGGGTCGGCTGGATGACCGGGTGCTGGGCGACGAGCTCTCCCGCGTACCAGGCGGTGCGACCCGTGTCCCAGACCCGCCAGGCCAGCTCGATGCCCTCGTGGGCGTAGAAGAACGGAGCCGCCCAGCCGCCCGTCCGGGCGAACACGTCGCGCCGCAGCACGACCGCTCCCTCCCAGACCGAGAAGACGGGGCCGGAGCGGCGGGGGTCGCCCTTGAGGATCCGCGGGATCCAGCGCCGCGGGCTCGGCGTGCCGTCCGTGCTGTCGACGCGGGGCTGCACCAGGCCGATGCGGCGGTTCGAGGCGAGCAGCGCGACCGCGTCGACGAGGAAGCGGGGGGACGGGATCCGGGCGTCGTCGTCGAGGAAGAAGAGGTACTCCCCCGCGACGGCGTCGACTCCGGCGTTCCGGCCCGCCGGGATGCCGAGGTTCTCGGGGAGCGCCAGGGCGCGCACTCCCTCGGGCAGGCCGTCCGGCTCCCAGCCGTTGCCGACGCAGACGACGTCCAGCTCGACGCCCTCCTGCGCGAGGACGCCGGCCAGCCCCGCGGCGAGGTCGTCGGGCCGAGTCCCCTGCGTCAGGACGACGACGCCGACCCGCGGCTCAGGAGCGGACACGCTTGGACGCCATGATCGCGACGAAGTGGCCGACCAGGGCGAGGAGGGCGAGCGGCAGCAGCGCCCCGACGAGGACCCGGTCGGCCGTGCCCGCTCCGACGACGAGGCCCACGAGGGCGGTCGCGAAGGCCAGCATCGTCAGCTCGACGGAGTGGTAGAGGCGGTGGAAGGGCAGGAAGCGGGCCGCGCGGCGAAGCCCCGCCAGCCCGGACGAGGACGGCACAGCCTCACCCTTCGTGTCGGCCAGCTTCGTGAGACCGGCGTTCGCGCGCGCCACGTGCACCATGTCGTTGAGCGCCTTGTTGAGGACGATCACCAGGGCCAGGGCGAAGCCGATCGTGGTCCAGAGGAAGTCCGCCGGCGCCTCGAACGGGACGCCCGCCGCCCGCAGCCCGAGCGCGATCGGGATCAGCGCCTCGGTCGTGTAGTGCCCGACCTTGTCGAGTAACACGCCCGCCGGCGAGGACGTGCGGCGCCAGCGCGCGACCTCGCCGTCGCAGCAGTCCACCAGCATCTGCAGCTGGCCGAGGAGCAGCGCCAGCGCCGCTCCGGCGATCCCCGGGATCAGGAGGGCTGCCGCCGCGCTCCAGCCGACCAGGATCATCAGCCCGGTGACGCCGTTCGCCGAGATCGAGGTCTTCAGCAGCAGCCAGGTCAGGTAGGGCGAGAAGCGGCGCAGGTAGAGCGACGCCGTCCAGTGCTCGGCGTTGCGGCGCCCGCGCACCTCCGGGGGCTGCGCGACGGCGCGCAGCTCGGCGATGGAGCGGGGTCTCGTCGTCGTGGTCATGCGCCCCTCGGCGAGTCGGACCGCGGCTGGTGGCGGTGGGCGGAGATGTTGCTGGTCAGCCCGGCGAAGCCGAGCACGAAGCCGGTCCCCCAGGCCACGTGGACCGCCGGGATGACCACGGCGAACCACAGCATCGCACGCGCGCCGTCCGGCCGCGCGACCACGAGAGTGGCCGCCGCCACCAGGAGGAGGTAGGCGGCGGGCACCGCGAACCCGAGCAGGAGCCAGGGCGCGGCTCCGGCGAGCGCCTGGACGACTCCCGCCAGCCCGACGAGCAGCCCGATCGCGAGCATCGCGACGAGCACGGGCGGAGCGAAGTAGCGCAGCGACCGCGAGGCCGGGAACATCCGGGTGAGCTCGCCGCGCCACATCCCGGTCGAGAGGAACTGCCGGAGCAGCGCGCGCATCGAGGGCCGCGGCCGGTAGGTGACGGTGAGGCGCGGAGTGAACCAGACGACCTCGCCGCGCTCGCGCAGCCGCCGGTTCAGCTCCCAGTCCTGCCCGCGCTTGAAGCGCTCGTCGAACAGGCCGGCGCGCTCGAGGGCGGAGCGGCGGAAGACGCCGAGGTACACCGTGTCGGCCGGGCCCTCCTCGCCTCCCACGTGGTGGGGCGTGCCGCCCAGCCCGATGCGGGAGCCGTAGGCCCGGGCGACCGCGCGCTGGAACGGGGTGAGGCCCTCCGCCGCCATCACTCCGCCGACGTTCGCCGCTCCGGAGCGCTGCAGCGCCTCGACCGCCGTGCGCGCGTACTCGGGCGGCAGGACGGAGTGCGCGTCGACCCGGACGACGACCGGGTGGCGCGAGGCGCGGATCGCGGCGTTGAGGCCCGCAGGAGTGGAGCCGACCTCGTTCGGCACGACGCGGATCCGCGGGTCGGCCGCGCTCAGCTCGGCGACGAGCTGCTCCGTGCCGTCGATGCTCGGGGCGACGGCGAGGACGACGTCGAAGGGGCCGGTGTAGTCCTGGTGCAGCAGCGAGTCGACCGCGGCGCGCACGTGGGCGACCTCGTTGAGGACGGGCATGACGTAGGAGACGCCGGGCAGGTCGGAGAGGTCGTCTTCCGGGATCTCGTGCTGCATGGGTCCAGTTCGTGCGGGAGGAGCGCGGGCGCAGGGATCCACCACCCTACCAGCGGGGAGCGCCGCGCCCCGGGCCGGGCCCGGACGCGGAACAGCCCCCCGGGGACGGATCCTCGAGGGGCTGTGCGCGGCGGCGGAGCACAGCCCCCCGGGAACGGATCCTCGAGGGGCTGTGCGCGGCGGCGGAGGGTCAGCCGGCGGCCATCTGGCCGAGCGTCGCCTTCGCCTGGTAGCTCTGGCCGTTGCGGACGTAGGTCAGCTCGACCGCGGCGTTCGCGGCCTGCGCGCGGACCTGCGCGGTGAGGTCGGACGCGCTCGTGATCGGAGTGCTGTCGATCGCGGTGATGATGTCGCCCTTGGCGAGACCGGCCGCCTGCGCGGCACCTCCTCCGGAGACCTCCTCGATGCGGGCGCCGAGGACGTCCGCGGTCGAGTCGGAGACGCTCGCGCCGAGCAGGCCGTGCGAGGCGGAGCCGTTCGCGATGATCTCCTTCGCGATGCGCTCGGCGATCGCGCTGGGGATCGCGAATCCGACTCCGATGTTGCCGGACTGGCCGCTCGAGGAGGACTGGCCGGCGCTCGCGATCGCGACGTTCACGCCGATCAGCTCGCCGTCGCTGTCGAGCAGCGCGCCGCCGGAGTTACCCGGGTTGATCGCCGCGTCGGTCTGGATGACGGGCAGCGAGATGGTGCTCTTCGCCTGGGTCGGCGCCTGCTGGCCCGGGATGTCGAAGTTGAACGGGCTCTCGGTGCCGCCGCTCGAGCTGTCGCCCGAGTCGTCCGGAGCCGCCGAGGAGGCGACCTGGATGCTGCGGTTGAGCGCGCTGACGATGCCGTCGGTCACGGTGCCGGAGAGGCCGAGCGGGGCGCCGATGGCGACCGCCGTGTCGCCGACGTTGATCTTGGTGGAGTCCGCGAACGTCATCGGGCTGAGGTCGGTCGCGCCGGTCAGCTTGATGACGGCGAGGTCGAGGGTCGGGTCGGTGCCGACGACGGTCGCGTCGAAGATCCGGCCGTCGCTGGTCGTGACCGAGACGGTGCCGTTCGCGATCTCGCCGTCGAGGGTGACCACGTGGGTGTTGGTCAGGACGTAGCCGTCCTTCGAGAGCACGATGCCGGAGCCGGTGCCGGCGGACGAGCTGCCGCTCACCGCGATGGTGACGACGCTCGGAGTGGCCTTGGCGGCGACCGCGGTGGCGGTCGTCGCGTCCTCGGCGTTGTTGACCGTGATCGTCTGCGAGCCGCCGGCGGAGACCACGCGGGTCCCGCCGCCGTTGGAGGCGGACCAGAGGCCGAACACGCCGGCTCCCGCGACTCCGCCCACGACCGCGCCGATGGCGAGCGCCGCGACGACGCCCACTCCGGCTCGGCGCTTCGTGGCGGTGGGGGCGGGGGTGTACTCGGCGCCCGGGCCGAAGGGGCTCGAGGAGGGCGGCTCCTCGGAGCCGTGCAGGGTGTTCGCCGCGGGCGGCGCGTACTGCCCGTAGCGGGCCGGCTGGGAGACGGGCTGCGCCTCGTTGCCGGCCGTCGCGTTCGGCGTGTACGGCGGCTGGGTGGCCGAGGAGGAGGGGTAGGGGACGGTCGGGTTCTCGCTCTCGCGGTGCGCTCCGCCCCGGTGGATCGGCTCGGTGGGCCCGGTGGTCGAGGACGACGCTCCGGAGCTCTCGCCGGGGGTGCGCTCGGTCGCCTCTCGGGCGCCGGACTCCGTCGGCGTGGTGGGTTCCTCCGGCTGACGAGGACCCTCGTGACTCTCGGTCATGGGTGCTGCTCCTTCCAAGCGGGGATAGCTTGGCGATCGTACCTGGGGGTTTCTTATGACGGGCCTGCGAGCGGGAAATGAAACCGGCCGGACTGCTCGAGCGGGCACACTGGGCACGTGAGCATTCCCGGATCCTGGTCCCGCGCCGCGGCGGGCGCCGGCCTCCTCGGCCCCGGCGGCGAGGTCGCCGCCACCGTCTTCAGCGAGATGAGCGCGCTCGCCCTGCGCACCGGAGCGGTGAACCTCGGCCAGGGCTTCCCGGACGAGGACGGCCCGCGCGAGATCCTCGACGCCGCGCGCGACGCCATCGCGTCGGGGGTCAACCAGTACCCGCCGGGTCCCGGCTTCCCCGTTCTGCGCGAGGCGATCGCCGCGCACCGGCAGCGCTTCTCCGGGATCGCCCTCGACCCCGACGGCGAGGTCCTCGTCACCACGGGCGCCACCGAGGCCCTGGCCGCGGCTCTGCTGGGCCTGCTCGAGCCGGGCGACGAGGTCGTCACCTTCACGCCCCACTACGACGCCTACGGAGCCCTGATCGCCCTGGCAGGAGGGGTGCACCGCACCGTGCTCCTGCGCGGCCCCTCCTTCGCGGTCGACCACGACGAGCTGACCGCCGCAGTGAGCGACCGCACGCGCGTCATCCTGGTGAACGACCCGCACAACCCGACCGGTGCCGTCCTCCCGGCCGAGACCCGCGAGCTGATCGTGCGGCTCGCCGAGCGGCACGACGCCGTGATCCTGACGGACGAGGTCTACGAGCACCTGCGCTTCGACACCCCGCACGTCCCGCTGGCCTCCCTTCCCGGAGCCTTCGAGCGGACGCTGTCCGTCTCCTCGGCGGGCAAGACCTTCAGCACCACGGGCTGGAAGATCGGCTGGGTGACGGGCCCGCGCGAGCTGATCACGGCCGTCCTCGCCGTGAAGCAGTTCCTCACCTACGTCAGCGGCTCGCCGTTCCAGGGGGCCGTCGCCCTCGGGCTCGGGCTCCCGGACGCCTTCTTCACCGGCGCGGCGCAGACTCTTGCGGCCAAGAAGGACCTGCTGTCGGCGGGCCTGGCTGCTGCGGGCTTCGGCGTCGCGCCCTCCTCGGGCGGCTACTTCGTCGTCGCGGACGCGGCACCGCTCGGCTACGACGACGGGGTCGCGCTCTGCCGGGCGCTCCCGGATCTCGCGGGAGTGGTGGCGGTGCCCGTGTCGGCGTTCTGCCGCCCCGCGGACGCCGCTCCCTACCGCTCGCTCGTCCGCTTCGCCTTCTGCAAGCGGTTCGGGGTGCTGGAGACCGCGGTCGCGGGCCTCGCCCGCATGGAGCGCTGAGGAGCCGGCCTCAGCGGATGCGGTCGGATGCCCGGCGCCGTCGGGCCGGGGGCGGCGGTCAGAGCGGCAGCACCCGGAAGCGCCGCAGCGCCAGAGCGGGGTTCTTCGCGCGCGCCGCGTCGATCCGCTCGCGCGAGACCCAGGCGACGGCGACATCCTCGACCTCGCCGAGGGTGACGGTCTCGACGCCCATCGGATCGACGATCATGCTCGTGCCGACCCCGATCGGCGGGGTCTGGTCGGCTGCGACGAGGTACACCGTGTTCTCGAGCGCGCGGGCGGTGACCAGCGTCCGCCAGTGCGCCTCCTTGAGCGGGCCGCGCACCCACTCGGCCGGTGCCGCGATGACGTCGACCCCGGCGTCGACCAGCCAGCGGCTGACCTCCGGGAAGCGCAGGTCGTAGCAGGTCTGCAGCCCGACGACGAGGCCGCCGACCTCGAACGTCTCGGGTGCGGCGATCTCCCCCGCGGCGACCCACTCCGACTCGGTCTGGCCGAAGGCGTCGTACAGGTGCAGCTTGCGGTAGCGGGCCACGAGCGCGCCCTCGGGGTCGAGCGCGACGAGCGTGTTCGCGATGCGGCGCCCGTCCACCGCCTCGACCATGCCCGCCACGAGGTGGATCCGGAGCTCGCGCGCGAGGGCCGCGAGAGCCGTGACGAACGGGCCGTCGAGCGCCTCGCCCGCCGCGACCAGCTCGGGCCCGAGCGGATCGGTGAAGGCGGAGCTGTACTCCGGCAGCACCACCAGGCTCGCGCCGCGCTCGGCGGCGATCCGGGCCAGGCGCCCGATCGTCGCGATGTTCGCCTCCCGGTCCGTCGAGGGGGCGAACTGCGCCACGGCCATGCCGACGGCGCCGGTCATCAGCTCGGCGGGTAGAGGAAGAGGGCGACCTGGGAGGCCGGGATGGTGCGCTTGTGGTACGCGTGGTCGTTGCCCCAGTTGTACTCCTCGAGCGAGACCGTGCCGTCGGAGTTGACGGCCTGCACGTAGGCGACGTGGTTGCCGGTGAACCAGGCGACCGCGCCGGGGACGGGCGTACTGCTGGTCACCCAGCCGTGGGAGGCCCACTGGCCGGCCCACGCGTAGGCGCTGCCTCCGCCCGGGGTCATGTTGCCCCAGGTCCACTTGAAGGGTGCGCTCGTCGAGCCCTGGTCGCGGTTGATCCGCCAGGCGACGAAGTCGACGCACTCGCGGTAGTAGTACCGCAGCGGCGAGAGGCCGCCGCCCTGGTCGTCGGTGAGCTGGTCGCGCCAGGGGTAGTCGTCGCCCTCCTCGCGGGGCGTGACCGAGGTGCTGGTGCCGCCGCTGCCCGCGGCGGCACCGTCCGCGCCGGTCGTGCCTGCCGCGGCCTGCGCCTCCTGGGCGAGGCGGGCGGTCTCGGCGTCGCGGGCGGCCTGCTCGGCGGCGGCGAGCGCGCGCGCCTGGGCGGCCGCCTCGTCGAGCTGGGCCTGGGTCGGTGCGGTGAAGGAGTCGCGGATGACCTGCTCCTGGACCGCGGTCGGCGCGACGGTGAGCTTCTGGTTGCCGAGCGCCTGCACGCGGGCGGCGGCCTCGACGGCGGCCTGCGAATCGGGTGCCGGGTCGAAGGAGTAGGCGGGGAGCGCGGAGACCGCCACGAGGCCCGCGATGGCGGCGAGGGCGACCGTGCTGACGGTCGCGCGGAAGACACGGCCCCGGCGGCGCCGCACGGGGCGGACGGGCGTGAGGACCGGAGTGGCGACGCGTGCCGCGGGCAGCGCGTGCGGCGCCTGCCGCGGGCTCCGCCGGGTCGGGCGGTCGCCGAGCCCCTCGTTCGAGCCGTCGTCCCCGCGTTCGTCCCTCACAGCAGCACCCCTCGCATCGGGGTCGAGCCTAACGTGCGGGCCGGTCCGGCACACGCGTCGGCGCGGAGCGTCGGGAGGCCGGTCCGCGGATGCGGGTCGCGCGAGCCCGGCACGAAGTCGGCGGCGGCGCCGCGCGGATCCGACGGTGACGCGGACGGGCGACCGGAGTAGCGTCCGGAGCGGAGCGGGCGCGATGGTGCGGCCGCGGGACGGAGGACGGCGATGATCCGGAGCGAGAGGGCCTTCGGCGGCTTCAGCGTGGACGACGTGGAGGCGGCGCGGGCCTTCTACGGCGGAGTGCTCGGGCTCGAGGTCGAGCTGAACGCGATGGGGATCCTCGACATCCGGCTGCCGGGCGGAGGCCGCGCGATCGCGTACCCGAAGCCGGACCACGAGCCGGCGTCGTTCACGATCCTGAACTTCTCGGTGGAGGACGTCGACGTGGCGGTCGCCGAGCTGCACGCGGCAGGCGTCACCACGGCGATCTACGACGACCCGTCGCTGCCGACCGATGCGGACGGAGTGATGCGCGGCCACGGGCCGACGATCTGCTGGTTCCGCGATCCGGCGGGCAACGTGCTGAGCGTGATCGAGGGCGACTGAGGTCTCGGCCCGCGCACTGTCAGCCGCGGGCAGCACGTCCGCGACCCGTGTTAACGACGAAAGCCGGCCCTTCTCAGGACCGGCTTTCGCTTTCTTGTTGCGGGGGCAGGATTTGAACCTACGACCTCTGGGTTATGAGCCCAGCGAGCTACCGAACTGCTCCACCCCGCGGCACAAGAAGAGACATTACACGCGTTCCGGCGCCGGTGCAAATCGACGCGGCGGTGGGAGCGGGCTCCGGTCTCAGGCGGGCTTGGCGGCGCGCAGCACGGCGCTCCCGTCCACGCTCAGCCCGACCGCCGTCAGGGCGGCTGCGAGCTCGGACGAGGTGCGCGACCAGGTGCGGACGTCGGCGTCGACGAGAGCGGACGACGACGGGACGACGAGCACCGCGCCGCCGGGGGCGACGAACCACTCCACCAGCCGCGCCCACTCCTCCAGGTCGGGGAGCCACGAGACGACGCCGGCGCTGCAGAGCACGACGTCGAACGAGTCGGGCTCCGGCAGCATGTGCCGCAGCTCGTAGAGGTTCGCGCAGACGAAGCGGGCGGAGCCGGCGAGGTCCCTATCCGCGGCGCCGGCGCGTGCTCGGCGCACGGCGGGCATCGAGAAGTCGACGCCCACCACGCGGGCGCTGCGCTCGGCGAGCTCGAGCGCGTCGAGCCCGTCGCCCGAGCCGAGCTGGAGGATCCTCGGCCCGGGGTCGAGGAGCGCCGCGGTGACGAGCTCCGGGTGGAGCGCACCCTCGCCGGTGCGCTCCTCCCAGTACGTGCGGTTCAGCTCGAGCCACTCCCCCGAGCGGAGGTGCTCGCCGCGGTCGACCTGCACCATGCGGGCTACTGGCCGCCCTCGGCCTGCAGCGCCCGCGAGAGCGCCTCGGTCAGCTGCTCGTCCGCCGCCGCGAAGGCGGTGAGGTCGCCCGCCTTGAGGGCGTTCTCGCGAGCCGTGAGTGCGTCCCGCGCGTCGTTCAGCGCCTGCTGCAGCGCCGTCTGGTCGCCCGTGGCCGGCGTGGAGCCGGTGCCGCCGGTCGTGCCGCCCGCGTCGCCTCCGGTGTCGCCGCCCGAGGTGCCGGTGCCGGCGTCCGGAGTCGTCGGCGTGCCGGTGTCGCCCGCGTCGGCTCCCGAGTCGCCGCCGAAGAGGCTGTCGAGGGCCGCGTCGAGGGTGTCCTCGAAGGCGATGTCGTCACCGAACGCGACCAGCACCTTCTGCAGGAGCGGGAAGCTCGTGTCTCCGTTGGAGCGCACGTAGATCGGCTGGACGTAGAGCAGGCCGCCGCCGACCGGCAGCGTGAGCAGGTTGCCCCTCGTGACGGTGGTGTCGCCGCGGGAGAGGATGTTCAGCTCGTTCGCGACCGTCGGGTCGGTGGTGAACGCGTTCTGCACCTGGCCGGGGCCGGGCACCGTGTCGTCCTTCGGCAGCTCGAGCAGGCGGAGCGTGCCGTAGCCGTCGGCCACGGAGCCCGCCGTCGAGCCGGCGTCGGAGTCGGCCACGAGGTAGCCGGTCAGCACGTTGCGGCTGGCCTGCGCGCCCTGGACGCTCGCCGGGATGTACGTCGAGTAGAGCGAGTACGACGGCACGTCCTGGTCCGGCGTCTGCAGCGTCAGGTAGTACGGCGGCTGCAGGCTGGTGCCGGTCGCGGCGGCCGTGGTCGCGGCTCCGCTGGTCGGGTCGTTCGGCGTCGCCCAGGCGTCCTCGCGGGAGTAGAAGGAGCCCGCGTCGGTCACGTGGTAGGTGCCGAGGACCGCGCGCTGGACCTTGAAGAGGTCCTCCGGGTACCGGACGTGGCTGAGCAGCTCACCCGACATGTCGCTCACGGGCTTCACCGTGGTCGGGAAGATCTTCTGCCAGGTCTGCAGGATCGGGTCCTCGGTGTCCCACGCGTAGAGCGTGACGCTGCCGTCGTACGCGTCGACGGTCGCCTTGACCGAGTTGCGGATGTAGTTGACGTCGTCGGTCGGGAACTGCTGCTGCGTGTTCGTGTCGGCGATCGCCTGCGAGAGGCTCTGCACCTCCGAGTACGGGTAGTCGGCCGAGGTGGTGTACCCGTCGACGACCCACTTCACGCGGCCGTCGACGACGGTCGGGTAGGCATCGGAGTCGAGCTTGAGGTACGGCGCGACCTTCTGGACGCGCTGCACGGGATCGCGGTCGTAGAGGATCTGCGAGTCGTCGTTCACGCCGTCCGAGAGGAAGATCTGCTCGGACTGGAACTTGATCGCGTAGACGAGCTTCTTGAAGACGTTGTCGAGAGCGGGGCCGCCCTCGCCGTCGAAGGTCGTGTAGGTCTGCTGCGCGCCGTCGGTGCCCGAGGGGTAGTCGAGCTCGATGTCGCGCGAGTCGTTGCCGCCCACGATCGAGTACGGCGGGGAGTTCTCGCCGAAGTAGATCCGCGGCTCGTAGTCGCCGAGGTCGCCCGTCGTCGGGACGCCGGACTCGATGAACACCGGCTCGCCGTCGGCCGATCGCTGGTTGCCGTACGCGGCGACCAGGCCGTAGCCGTGGGTGTAGACCAGTGTCTGGTTGTACCAGGTCTGGTTGGTGCCGAGGCCGTTGAGGTTCAGCTCGCGGACGCCGACCACGGCGTCCTGCGTCGATCCGTCGATGGAGTAGCGGTCGACGTCGAGCGCGTTCTGCGTGTCGCCGAACTTGTAGTACTGGCGGAACTGCTGCAGCTGCGAGAACGCGTCGGTGACGACGGCGGGGTCGAGGATGCGGATGTTCGCGGTGGTCTCGGCGTCCGAGCGCAGGGCGCCCGGCTCCGCGTCGGTGGTCGCGTCGTAGGGGATGACGTCGACGTCGCTGACGCCGTAGGCCTGGCGCGTCATGTCGATGTTGTTCTGGATGAAGGGCTGCTCGAGCGTGCGCTCGTTGGGCTCGACCTGGAACTTCTGCACGATCCACGGGTAGAGGGAGCCGACGAGCAGGCTCGACACGATCAGCAGCGCGGTGCCGATGACCGGGAAGCGCCAGCGGCCGATGAAGGCGGTGACGACGAAGAGGATCGCGACCAGCGCCGCGATGCCGGCCAGGATCTGCAGGCCCGGGATCGTCGCGTTGACGGTGGAGTAGGTGGCGCCGGTGATGCGGGGCCCCTGCTGCGCGAGCGTCGCGTACTGGTCGAGCCAGAGGCTGACCGCCTGCACGGCGAGGTAGAGGGCGGCGATGACCGCCAGCTGGATGCGCGAGGCCTTCGAGATGCGGATCTCGCGGCCGTTCACCCGGATCGCTCCGTAGAGGTAGCCGGTGGCGAGGGTCGCGAACGCCGAGATCAGCAGGACCGCCGACGCGAAGCCGACGATGCTCTGGTAGAAGGGCAGCTCGAAGAGGTAGAACGACGTGTCGAGGCCGAACTGCGGATCCGTGGTGCCCGAGGGCGTGCGGTTCCAGAAGGTGAGGCTCGTCTGCCAGCGGGTGGCGGAGGAGACGCCGGCGAAGAGGCCGAGCACCGCGGGGATCCCGAAGGTGGCCAGGCGCCGCAGCGGCTCCACGACCTGCTGGTAGCGGTCGATCTGCGAGTTGAGCTTCGCGTAGACCGGCCGGAGGCGGTACGCCAGCATCAGGCTGATGAACACCGGCACCGCCATGGCGACGAAGCCGATGACGAAGAGACCGCCCGCCGCCGCCCACTGCGTCGTGAGCACGGAGAGGAAGCCGAGCTGGTCGTACCAGAGGATGTCGGTGTACAGACCGGCGAAGACGAAGAACGCCACCACCAGGACGGCCACCACCACGACAGTGACGGCGAGGACGCTCCGTCTCTTCCGCGGCGGGGTTTCGGTTGCTGTGGAACTCACGTGAGGGCCTCTTGCTGTCGAGATGTGAGGGGAGGCCACCCATGCTATGCGACGGCTGTCCGGCTCACCTGGGCGTCGACCCGGGGTCGGCGGGCGGGATCAGTCGAGGGGAGCGGCGGTGCTGCAGTCCGGCAGCCCGGAGGTGTCGCCCGCGGCGATGCCCTTCAGTGCGGCGAGGGCGTCGTCGAGGGTCGAGACCGCGAGCACGTCGAGCCCGTCGGGGACGTGGCCGACGACCTCGTTGCAGTTGGTCGCGGGGGCGAGGAAGTACTCGGCTCCGGCGCCCTCCGCCCCGTAGAGCTTCTGGCGGATCCCGCCGATGGCGCCGACCTCGCCGGCCGCGTCGATCGTGCCGGTCCCGGCGACGCTCCGCCCGCCGTTGAGCTCGCCCTCGGTGAGCTTGTCGATGATCCCGAGGGCGAACATCATGCCCGCGCTCGGCCCGCCCACGTCGTCCAGCTGGATGTCGACCTCGAACGGGAAGTCGAAGGCCGCTCCGGGGAGAACGCCGATGACGGCGGCGCCGTTCGAGTCGCGCGGCGTGACCTCCACCTCCTGCCGGACGCCCTCGCGCTCGATGCTGACCTGCACCGGGGAGCCGGTGCCGAGGGTCTGCAGGGTCGCGCGCAGGGCGGTCGCGTCGGCGACAGGGGTGCCCGCGACCGCGAGGATCTCGTCCCCCGCCTCCAGGACGCCCTCGGCCGGGGAGCCCTCGGGCACCTGCACGACCGAGACGCGCTGCTCGACGGGGTAGCCGAGCTCGGTGAGCGCGGCGGCGATCGCCTCCTGCTGGGAGTCGGTCATCTCGGCCTGGTTCGCCTCGTCGCGCTCCTCGACCGTGGAGGAGGGAGGGAAGATCGCGTCGACCGGGACGACCGCCTTGGTCCTGTCGAACCAGGCGCTCGCGACCTCGACCCAGGTGGGCAGGCTCTGCGGGTTGCCGACGACCGACACGGTGAGCATGTCGAGCGTGCCGGCCGTGGGATAGGTGGTGCGGTCCGGGATCGAGATGAGGGGCACGTCCTTGCTGCTGCCCAGGGTGTCGAACACGGGGCCGGGCTGCTCGATCACGTAGGGGGCGGGCGCGACGCCCAGACCGACCACGACGGCGACACCCGAGAGGAGGACGACCGGTCCGACCCACGGGCGGCGCGGGGAGGAGGAGGGGCGCGGGTCGTCGGAGAACAGCGACACGGGGGCCTTTCTGGCAACGGGTGGAGCGGCTCCGCCGGGATGTTCGCGGCGGGCGGAAGCGGGCTGGGCCCGAGCGGTGCTCTGCACGCCGAGGCCCCGGGCGCTCGGGCTAACGTAGCTTGAACGACTGGGAGTCGCGCCGGAACCGGCGCCCTGTGCAGGGCCGCGGAGGCGGTGCGGCGACCGGATTCACGTGAGCGACGGAGGGCTGATCCCGATGGCCGATGGCGACAGTGCGGACCGAGCGGGCGGCGGCTCCGAGGACGAGTTCCGGGAGATGCTGCGGCAGTTCCTCTCGGGGAACGGCCCGGTCGACCCCTCGCAGCTCGCCGGAGCGGCGGGACTGCCGAACGACCCGGTGGCCCTGCAGAACCTGCTCTCGCAGCTGCAGAGCGCGATGCAGCAGAACGGCGACGGCGGCGTCAACTGGACGCTCTCGCTCGAGCAGGCGAAGCAGCTCGCGCGCGCCGAGTCCGCGCCGGTGTCCGACTCCGTGCGGGCTCCGATCGACGCGGCCTTCGGCGTCGCCGCGCTCTGGCTCGACGAGGTCGCGTACGTCTCCGAGCTGAGCCGCACGCCGCGCTCGATCAGCCGCCTCGAGTGGATCTCCCTGACGATGCCGGTCTGGACCCAGCTCGCCGAGCCGGTGGCGCTGAGCATCTCGGACGCGCTGACCCGCGTGCTCCGCGAGCAGGCCCCGGAGGAGATGCAGGCGATGATCGCCGGTGCCGAGGGCATGATGCGCGGGATCGGCGGCACCCTGTTCGCCCTGCAGCTGGGCCAGGTCGTCGGGCAGCTCGCCGCCGAGGTCGTCTCGGGCGGCGACATCGGCATCCCGCTGCTGGAGGAGAACGACGCGGCGATCCTGCCGCAGAACGTCGCCGCGTTCGGCGAGGGCCTCGACATCCCGCTGGACCAGGTGCAGCTGTACCTGGCGGTCCGCGAGCTCGCGCACGCCCGCCTCTTCCGGCACGGCAAGTGGCTCCGTCTCGCCCTCATCTCGCAGATCACCGACTTCGCGCGCGGGATCAGCATCGACACCACCCGCCTCGAGGAGCTGGCCGAGGGCTTCGACCCGTCGAACCCCGAGGAGCTCCGCGACGCGATGACCTCCGGCGCGCTCATCCCGCCGAAGACGGAGGAGCAGCTCGCCGCGCACGGCCGCCTCGAGACCGTCCTCGCCCTCATCGAGGGGTGGGTCGACGTCGTCACCGCGGCGGCGACCACTCGCCTGCCCAGCGCCGGGGCGATCGCCGAGACGGTCCGCCGCCGCCGCGCCTCCGGCGGGCCGGCCGAATCCGCCTTCGCCACCCTCGTCGGCCTGGAGCTGCGCCCGCGCCGCCTCCGCGAGGCCGCCGCGATGTGGCAGGCCGTGACCGACGCCGTCGGGCCCGAGGCCCGCGACTCCCTCTGGTCGCACCCCGACCTGCTCCCCGGCTCGGAGGACCTGGACGACCCGAGCGCGCTCGTCGCCCGGCTCACGGCCGAGGCCCGCGGCGAGACCCCGGAGCCCGACGAGATGGACCGCGCGCTGGAGGACCTGCTGAACGGCACGATGCCGCGCGAGGGCGACGGCGCCTCCGGAGACGCCCCGGACACGACCGACGACGACGGGTCGCCGGACGACGACGACCGCGGCTCCTCCCCCACGGGCGACCGCCCCGTCTGACCCCCGTCCGGCGCCCGCCTGTGGACAACTCGCGCGGCGCCGGGCCGGTCTCGGCCATGATCGCCGGATGGTGCTCCGGCTCGATCCCCGACTCCCCCTGCTCTGGCGCTCAGCGACCGCGGTGCAGCTCGGCCTCGACCGGCCGCACGCGGTCCTGGACGGCGTCGGCTACCCGGAGGAGCTGCTGCTCGACGCCCTCCGCGTGGGCACCAGCGCCGGCACCGTCCGCCTGATCGCGGCGCGCGCCGGAGCGAGCGAGGCGCGTGTCGACGAGGTGCTCGAGGCGCTCCGGCCGGTCCTGCTGCGCAGCGTCGAGCCCGGCCCTCCCCCGGCACCGCGGGTCGTCGTCGAGGGGACGGGCGCGGCACCGGACGCACTGCGCACGCTGCTCCGGAGCGAGGGCTGCTCGTTGCTCGCCGACGACGGGACGCCGGACCTCGCCGTGCTGATCGCCGACTTCGCGGTCGCCCCCGCCCGCGCCGCGCACTGGCTCGCGGCCGATGTGCCGCACCTGGCGGTGGTGTTCGGCGACGAATCGGTGCGCCTCGGACCCCTGGTGGAGCCGGGGTCCGGACCGTGCCTGCACTGCGCAGAGCGGGACCGGATGGACCTCGACCCGGATCGTGCGCGCCTCGTGATCCAGGTGCTCGGCCGCACGGCCCCCACCCGCACGCCGCTCGCGAGCGCCGCGATCGCCGTGGCGGCCGCCGACGCCGCGCTGCGGCGGCTGCTCGCGGGCTGGCGAGGGCTCCGCGGGGCCGAGCGGATCTACAGCGACGCCTCCGGAGCCTTCACCGTGCGGGAGCGGGAGCCGCACCCCGAGTGCGCGTGCCGAGCTCTTCGAGGAAGCGCGACGGCTCCCTCCGCGTGACGCGGCCGACCGTCGAGCGCGCCCACGAGAGGCGCAGGCGCCGGCGGGCCCGGGTGATGCCGACGTAGAGGAGGCGCCGCTCCTCGTCGATCGCCTCGAGGCCGGCGGCGTACGAGATCGGCAGCAGGCCCTCGGCGAGCCCCATCAGGTGCACCGACTCCCACTCGAGGCCCTTCGCCGAGTGCAGCGTGGCGAGGGTGACCGCGCCGCGGTCCGGCTCGTGGTGCACCTGCTGGCGTGCGATCAGGTCGTCGGTGAACTGGCGGAAGGTCCATCCGGCAGGGGCCTCGTCGACGAGGCGGGCCAGCGTGTCCAGCGACTCCCACCGGTCGCGCACCGCACCGGGCGCAGACGGGGGCTCGGCGCTCCAGCCGAGCGAGCGGAGGACGTCGCTCACCGACTTGAACAGCGGCTCGCCGCTGATCGACACGGACGCCGCGCGCAGCTGCATCACGGCCTGCTTCACCTCGGGCAGGTCGAAGAAGCGCTTGCCGCCGCGCATGTGCGCGCTCACTCCCCGCTCGTGCAGGGCGTGCTCGATGACCGCCGACTGGCTGTTGGTGCGGAAGAGGACCGCGATGTCGGAGGGGCGCACCCCCGCCTCGATGTCGGCCGCGACCCGCGCCGCGATCCCGCGCGCCTCCGCGATGTCGTCCGGGTAGGCGTCGATCGCGGGCTCCGGCGCCTCGGCGGCGGCGACGGCGTGGAGCGAGAGGGCGCCGGGCCTGCCCCGCATGAGGCGGTTCGCGGTCTGCACGATCGGCACGGCCGAGCGGTAGTTCTCCTCCAGGCGCACCACGGTGGCGGCCGGCCAGCGGGACGGGAAGTCGAGGAGGTAGTCGGCCCGCGCACCCGCGAAGGAGTAGATGGTCTGGCTGGCGTCGCCGACGACGCAGAGGTCGCTCCGGTCGCCGAGCCAGAGCTCCAGGAGCCGCTGCTGCAGCGGCGAGACGTCCTGGTACTCGTCGACGACGAAGAAGCGGTACTGCTCGCGCACCTGCATCGCCATCGCAGGCTCGGACTCGAGCATCCCGGCGGTCACGAGCAGGACGTCCTCGAAGTCGATCTGGCGGCGCTGGTCCTTCAGCCCCTCGTACTCGTCCACGAGCGCGACCGTCTGCTCCAGGGTGAGCCGTCCGGGCAGGGGGCGCGTGCGGGCGGCGACGGCGTACTGCTCGAGCGAGAGGGCGGACACCTTCCGCCACTCGATCTCGGCCGAGAGGTCGCGGAGCGTCGCCGTGTCGAGCTTCAGGCGGAGCCGCTCGGCCGCGTGCCCGAGCAGGCGCGCCTTGCCGTCGAGCAGCTGGGGCATCGTGCCCCCCACCAGCTGCGGCCAGAAGTAGCCGAGCTGCGAGAGGGCGGCGGCGTGGAAGGTGCGGGCCTGGACGCCGCCGGCGCCGAGCACCCGCAGGCGCGAGCGCAGCTCGGCCGCGGCGCGGCTGGTGAAGGTCAGGGCCATGACGCGACCGGGCGTGTAGACGCCGGTCGCCACTCCGTGCGCGATGCGGTGCGTGATCGTCCGGGTCTTGCCCGTGCCCGCTCCCGCGAGGACGCAGACCGGCCCCAGCAGCGCCTCCGCCGCCTCGCGCTGCCCCTCGTCGAGTCCGTCGAGCAGGGTCACGCGATCGGGCCGTTCTCCAGCTCGCCTCCGTACCAGTCCTCGATCATCGCGCGGGCGATCGACGAGCGGCCGGGCAGCAGCACGGACTCGAGCGAGTCGTGCAGCTGCTGCCGGGTGAACCAGCGCAGCTCGACGATCTCCTCGCCGTCCGGGAGCAGATCCTCCGGGGACTGGTCCTCGGCGAGGCGGGCGGTGAAGCCGACCATGAGGGAGGCGGGGAAGGGCCAGGGCTGCGAGCCGAGGTACTGCGGGTCGACGACGCGCATGCCCGACTCCTCGCCGATCTCGCGGATCACGGCGGCCTCGAGCGACTCGCCCGGCTCGACGAAGCCGGCGAGCAGGGAGAAGCGGCCGGTGCCCCACATCGCGTTCGAGCCGAGGAGGAGGCGGTCGTCCGCGTCGAGGACGCAGACGATGATCGCCGGATCCGTGCGCGGGAAGACCTGGCTGCCGTCGGTGGGCGAGCGGCGGACCCAGCCGCCCTGCTCGACGACGGTCGGGTCGCCGTTGCGGGGCGAGTAGCCGTGCGAGGCGTGCCAGTTCGCGATGGCGAGAGCCTCGGTGAACAGGCCCGCGTCGCGGTCGCTCAGGCGCTCGGCGATCGGGCGCAGGCCGCTCCACCGCTCCTCGTCGGGCTCGAGCTCGGCGGCGGCCGCGTCGGTGAGGACGGTCGCGATGACGGGGGTTCCGACCGGCTCGCCGGGGGCCTCGGCGAGCGTGCGGCCGAGGTAGATCCGGAGGGTGCCGGCGGTCACGTCCTCGGGGCGGCGCAGGAGGAGGCGGTCGGCCTCGACCAGGGTCCGGTCGTGGTGCAGGACGAGCACGCGGGTGGCGGGATCGGCGAGCAGCTCGTCGAAGAGCGCGGGCCGTGAGCGTCCGACGCCGTCGCGGTCGGCCGCCTGTCGCGAGAGCGGGAGGCGATCGGCGAAGGGCAGTGACATCCGGGGCTCATTTCGTGACGGGGGCCGCGAGGACCGCTGTCGCGGGCCTTCGACGGCATCGGCGGGACAGCGCGTGGCGGCGGGCCGGCCGGGCACGAGCCGCCTACCCTGGAAACCATGGCCAGATCCCATCTCACTCTAGCCGCGCTGGCCACCTCGGCCGTCGAGGGCCTCGACGTCCGCTCCGCGCGCCCCTTCACCTCCTCGACGCACGGCGACTTCGACTCCGCCCTGCTGACGACGCGCGAGGGCGCCCCCCTCGTCGTGCGCGTGCCCACGTCCGCGCTCGCGGAGCAGGAGCAGCTCGGCGACCTCGTCGCGCTCCGGGCGCTGACCGCCGGCATCCGCAGCCGCCTGCCCTTCGATCTGCAGGAGAGCGTCGGGCAGACGCCGTTCGACGGCACCCGCGCGGTCGTCTACGAGTACCTCGAGGGAGATCGCGTCCTCATCGACGACGTGGCCGCGCAGAGCGGGCTCGCGGACTCGATCGGCCGGGCCGTCGGGGCGATCCACTCGCTCCCGGTGTCGTTCGTCCAGGAGGCGGGCCTGCCGATCGCGACCGCGCGCGACAGCGTGAACGAGACGGTCGCGGTGATCGAGCGCGCGGCCGACACCGGCCACGTCCCGGCGGCGCTCGTCGCGCGCTGGGAGTCGGCCTCCTCCGACGAGGCGCTCTGGCAGTTCGACCCGACCGTGGTGAACGGCTCGATGACCGCCGACTCCTTCCTCCGCTCGGGCGACGTCGTCGCGGCCGTGCTCGGCTGGGCGGCGCTGCGGGTCGGCGACCCGGCGCGCGACCTGCACTGGCTGCTGAGCGCCCCGGGCTCGGAGACGGCGCTCTCCGCCTACTCCCGGATGCGCGCGGGAGCAGTGGACCGCACGATCCGCCAGCGCGCCCAGCTCTACGCCGAACTCGAACTCGCCCGCTGGCTGCTGCACGGCACCGAGACCGACGACTCCGCCATCGTGGACGACGCGGTCGCCATGCTCGACACGCTGGTCGACAGCGTGCTCGGCGACCTCTCCGCGCCCCTCTCGACCGACACCGGCCCGGTGCTGGAGGTCTCGGAGGTCGAGGAGCTGCTCAACCGCACGCCGGGAGCCCGCACGGGCTCCTCCGCTCACGGCCGCGGGCTCGCTCCCGTCGCCGAGGAGAGCGACTCCGCGAGCTCGCGCTCGGAGTAGAACCGCTCGGGCCGCAGCACGAGGTCGTCGGCGACGAAGTAGAACACGGCGTCGACGCTCTCGAGCGGCACCCCCCGCCAGCGCGAGTAGGCGAGCCGGTACAGCGCGAGCTGGAACTGCTTGAGCTCGAGGTCGGCGGGGTCCTTCGGCGCCCGCCCGGTCTTCCAGTCGACGATCTGCACGCCGTCCTCCGTCGGGTACACCGCGTCGAGCTTGCAGACGACGACGTGGCCTGCGAGCTGGAGGTGGATCTCGATCTCGACCGCCTCCGGGCGCCGGTCGGCCCACTCCGAGCGCTCGAAGGTGGCGATCAGGGCGTCGAGCCGCTCCTGCTCGACGCTCGCGGGGCCGGCGTCGTCGAGCTCGTCGGGGAAGGTGTCGACCGCCTCCGCCCCGCCCTGGACGCCGAAGCGGTTCTCGACCCAGGAGTGGAAAGTCGTGCCGAGCCGGGTCTGCCGGTAGGGGCGCTCCGGCATCGGCCGGCGCAGCTGCGCCGCGACCTCGTCCGGCGTGCTGACGATGTCCTTGAACCGGGAGGCGGGGATGCGGGTGGGCAGCGGCGTGCGCTCGCCCCCGGCCAGCCGCACCGCCCGCTCGGCGAGCAGCAGGCGGATGTCGTCGCCGCGCGCTCCGAGCAGAGCGGGCTCGGCGCTGCGGACCCGGGCGGCGGCGGCGCGGACCCGGTCGCCGCGGGAGCCGAGCGGATCGTGGGGCCAGCGGAACGTGCGCGGGGCCCGCTCGAGCGGGTTCTCCTCGTTCGCGGGCTCGGTCGGCAGCGGCGCGATCGTGCCGGCCTCCTCGAGGTCGCGGAGGAAGACGCCCGGTCCGCGCGGCTTGGCCTGGCCGGCCCACCACGAGCCGCTGAGCAGGAGGTGGTGACGCGCCCGCGTGACGGCCACGTAGGCGAGACGCCGCTCCTCCGCCTCGTTGCGCTCGCGGAGGGTGTCGCCGAACGCTCCGATCGCGTCGACGACCTCCTTCTGCGTGCTGCAGCCGCGCCAGGCGAGATCGGGGAGCTCGGCGGCGTCGCCGCGGAACGCGTAGGGCATCGCGCCCAGTCTGACCCACCCGCGGAAGCCCTCGACCGGCGTGCCGGGGAGCTCGCCGTCGACCATCCGCGGGACGGCGACGAGGTCCCACTCCAGACCCTTGGAGCCGTGGATCGTCAGCAGCTGCACCGTCCCCGGTTCCGGGTCCTCCGGTCGCGGGGCCAGGCCGTCGCGCTTGTCCGCGAGGACGAGCCAGCGGAGGAATCCGCGGAGGGAGGAGCCGGTGCCGGCGCCGCGGTCGTCCGTCTGCAGGTACCCGGCCACCGCCTCCCGGAAGGCCTCGAGGTTGGCGCGGCCGTCCCCGCGCGACTCGTTCGCCTCGACCTCGATGTCCAGGCCCAGCTCCTGCTCGACCAGGGTGACGAAGTCGAGGAGGTCGAGCCCGGCCCGGGCGCGCAGCCGGGCGAACAGGGTGCCCGCCTCGTGCAGGCGCCGCAGGCCCTCGGCGCTGAACCCGCCGAGCGCGGAGTGGTCGATCCGCCCGTCGTCGCCGGGGCGGCGCGCCGCGATGAAGTCGAGGGCCTCGACGATCGAGCCGCCCTCGCCCTCGGTGACGGACGCGCGCATCCGCTCGCGCACCTCCTCCGGGAGCAGCCGGTGGGCGTGGTCGCGCGCCGCGAGCCACGAGGCGAGGTCGCGCAGCGCCTTGAGGTCGCGGACGCCCAGACGCCAGCGGGCGCCGGCCAGGAGGCGGACGAGCTCGCTGCCGGCGGCCGGGTCCTCGACCACGGTGAGCGCGGCGACGAGGTCGGCGATCTCGGGCTGCCGCAGCAGGCCCCCGATGCCGAGGATGTGGTACCGGACGCCGTGCTTCGCCAGCGCGGCGGCGAAGCGGTCCATGTGCGCGCGCACCCGGAAGAGCACCGCGGCCGACGGCGGCTCGGCGTTCTCGCGCAGTTGCCCGGCGAACCAGGCGGCGACGTCGTCCGCCTCCTCCTCGATCGTCTCGGGGAAGGTGAGCTCGACCGGGTGCTCGGAGGCCTGAGGCCCCGCGCTCAGCGTGTCGACCGCGACCGCGCTCCCCGCCGACAGCGGCTCCACGATCGCGTTCGCGGCGGTCAGCACGCGGCGGCCGTTGCGCCAGCTCGTGCTGAGGGAGAAGCGGCCCGCTCCCCCGAAATCGGTGCCGAAGCGGCCGAGCCCCTCGGCGCTCGCACCGCGCCAGCCGTAGATCGACTGGTGCGGGTCGCCCACCGCCATCACTCCCTGCCCGGCGAAGAGCCGCGAGAGGAGGCGGGTCTGCAGCACGGAGGTGTCCTGGTACTCGTCGAGGAGCACCACCCGGTACCTCGCGCGGTGCTCGTCCACGATCCGCGGCACCCTGTCGACGATCCGCAGCGCGAGGGCCACCTGGTCCGAGAACTCGACGAAGCCGCGCTCGGCCTTCGCCTCCTGGAACCGCTCGGCGAGCGCCGTCAGCACCGGCAGCGCGCCCACGGCCTGCAGCGCCTTCTCGAGCTCGCGGTAGAGCCCCGAGCCGCTGCCTCCGCGCGGCAGCTCGCCCAGGCGGAGGAAGTCCTCGGCGAACGCGGCGACCGCGGCCGGATCGGCGAGGTTGTCGGCGAGGTCGTGCGCGAGCGAGACGACGAGGTCGGTCAGCCGGTCGATGCCCGCCTCCACCTCGAGGATGCGCGGATCGGCCGTGTCGGCCACGACTCCCCGCGCGAGATGCCAGGCGGAGGCCTCGGAGAGCACGGTCGCATCCCCCTCGCGGCCGATCAGGGCTGCGTTGTCGCGGAAGATCGTGTTCGCGAAGGCGTTGTAGGTCGAGACGGTGGCGGCCTCGAACGGGTCGGGCGCCGACTGCCCGGGCGCGAGCGGCAGCAGGCCCGCCGCGCCGAGCTGGTCGATCCTCCGCCCGATGCGCTCGCCGAGCTCGGCCGCCGCCTTGCGGGTGAAGGTGAGGCCGAGCACCTCCGACGGCGCCGCGTGGCCGTTCGCGAGGAGCCAGAGGACGCGGTTCGCCATCGTCTCGGTCTTGCCGCTGCCGGCACCGGCGACCACCAGGGCAGGCTCGAGCGGCGCCTCGATGACGGCGCGCTGCTCGGCGGTGGGCGGGCGCAGGTCGAGGCGCTCGGCGATGGTCAGGGCGTCGATCACGGCAGCTCCTCCTCGAGGACGGCGGAGGGGTCGGGGTCGGCGGGGCCGGAAGGATCGGCCGGCGCATCGGGACCCGGCTCCTCGGAGTCCTCCAGGTCCTCTGTCTCATCGACCTCGTCGATCGCCAGGAGTCCGTCCCCCGGGACCTCGGGCACCGCGTGGATGCGGTACCGCAGGGCGTCGCCGGGGGAGAACGGGGTCGCGTCGAGCAGGCCCGAGAAGCCCGCCGCCGCCATGCCCAGGGCCGCGGCGCGGACGCGATCGCGCAGCCGCTCCAGCTCCTCCTCGCCGAAGCGCTCCTGGACCACTTCGCGGTACGGCTTCCCGCGCACGCCCGTCGCCACGAAGAGCAGCTTCGCGCCTCCCCCGTCGGCCGGGTCGGCCGCCTCGATCGCCCCTTCGGCGACGGCGAGCTGATAGCTGCCCAGCTGCGCGTGCTCGGCGATGTCGTCCTTGCGGGGGGTGCTGCGGCCCGTCTTGAGATCGACGATCGTGACGGAGCCGTCGGCCGCGCGCTCGACGCGGTCGATCGAGCCCCGCACCCGGGCGGGCGGGACGTCGAGCTCGAACTGCTGCTCGCGGCCGAGCACCACGCCTCCCCCGCGCTCGAAGTCGGCGAGGTAGCCCGCGAGGCCGTCGATCAGCCGCCGTGTGACGCGCTTCTGCCGCTCCCCCAGCCAGGGCGACTCGAAGACCAGCTCGGGCCACCGCGACTCGAGAGCCGCCCACAGCTCCTGCGGATCGGGCCGCTCGGCGTTCTCGAGGACCCAGTGCACGAGGGTGCCGACCCCCATCGCCGTGCTCGTCGTGGAGCCGGAGACGGCGTCGACGAACCAGTCCAGAGGGGACCGCTCGAAGGCCTCGAGGCGGCTCGGCGAGACGGAGACGGGACGCTCGGGGTCGCCGACGTCGAAGAGCGGCTCCGTGGTCGAGGGCTCGAGCACCCCGGACCAGGAGGAGGGGTCGGCGCCCGGGACCTCCGCGAGCGCCAGGGCGCTGAGCCCTCGGATGGCGGCGGGAGCCTCGGTCGAGTCCGGCGTGGTGGCGGTCCGGCGCAGCGCCGCCACCGCCCCGCGCAGCGTGAGCGGCACTGCGGAGGCCGGATCGAGCCGCGGCGCGTCCGGCGGAGTGAGCCGGAAGAAGAGGGAGGGCGTCTCGTCCTCGCCCGCGACGGCGCTGAGCACCAGCTGCCGCCGAGCGCGCGAGGCGGCCAGTACGAACATCCGGAGCTCGTCGTCGAGAGTGGCCTTGCGGGCGTCGAGCGGCAGTCCGCCCTCGCCGCGGGCGTGCCGCAGCAGGCCGTCCGGATCGAGCAGCGAGCCGCGCTGGCGGAGGTTGGGCCAGACGCCGTCCTGCAGCCGCGCCACCACCACGACGTCGAACTCCAGGCCGACGACCGAGGAGGGCGTGCCGATGAGGACCGCGTCCTCGACGGAGCGCGGAGCGAGAGTGTCCTCGGGCACCTCCGCCTCGAGGATCTCGGTGACGAAGCCGATCGCGGAGTGCCCGGTCGCCCGCTCCACGAACCGGCGCGCGGCGCTGAAGAGGGCGACCACGCCGTCGAGGTTGCGGTTGGCCTCGGCGGCGGTCAGGCCGGTGCCGAGGGCGAGCTCGCGCCAGGCGGACGCGACGCGGCTGGACTCCCACGCCGACCACAGGAGCTCCTCGATCGAGCCCCCCTCCTCGTGCAGGCGGCGGACCCGGTCGATCGTCACGGCCAGCCGCTCGGCCTGCCGGGCGGGAGCGGAGTCGATGGTCGCGAATCGGCCGGGCGCTGCGAGGGCCTCGACCAGCAGCGGGTCGCTCGCGCGGATGCCGCCGCCGGCCAGCTCCTCCGCCCGGAGCGCGAGCCGGAGCCTGCGCAGCCCCAGCCGGTCGACCCCGCCGAAAGGGCCGAGCAGCAGCTCCGCCGCGAGTTCCGCATCGAGGGGCCGCTCGCCGATCGCGACGCCGACCAGCACGAGCAGCGCCCGGGCCGCGTGATCGTCGCGCAGCGCCCGTCCGGCGAGCACGGAGCGGGTCGGCACCTCCGCCACCGCGAGCGCCTTCACCAGCGGCTGGACCGCGGCTCCGGAGCGGACGACGACCGCCATCCGCCGCCACGGCACTCCGTCGCGCAGCCGCCGCTCGCGCAGCAGCCGCGCCACCGTCGCCGCCTCCCGCGCCGCCGTCGGGGCGTGCAGCACCAGGACGGGCGCCGGGCCCGCCTCGGGGGCCGGAGCCGCGACCGCCGCCCGCTGCCGGCCGGCCGCCGCGGTGCCGATCCGCTCGGTGGCCGCCGACACGACCGCCCGCAGCGCGGCCGAGTGGCGGTGCACGCGCGCGAGCACCAGAGTCTCGACGTCGGACGCGCCGATGCTCGCGGCGAACCGGCCGAGCGTGTCGGAGGCCGCGCCGCGGTAGGCGCTGGTCGCCACGTCCGGGTCGCCCAGCGCGATCACGGTCACCCCGCGCTCCGTCAGCGCCCGCAGCAGCACGAGCGTCGACTCGCTCGCCTCCTGGAGGTCGTCGACGACGACGAGACGCAGCGCGTCGATCCGCTCGCCGCCCTCGCCCGCGCGGATCGCCTCGGCCGCGTAGGCCGCGAACTCCGCCGCGTCCAGGCGGGTCCCCGCCTGGGGCGCCATCCACTCGACCACCTCGCGCAGCTCGTCGAGCACGTCGGCCGCCGCGCTCCACTCGCCGCGCTCGGCGTCGACCCCGAGGGCGCGGATCGCGTCCGAGTCGAGCCCGTGCTCGGTCGCCCGCATCCCGAACTCGCGGAGCTCGGTCCGGAAGGTCCGCAGCCGCAGCACCTCGGGGCTGAACTCCTCCGGCCACCGCGGGCCGGTCCCCTCCTCGAGGTGGCCCTCGACGAGCTCCGAGAGGAGGGCGTCCTGCTCGCCGCCGGTCAGGAGGGTCGGCCGCTCGAGGCCGCGCTCCTTGGCGGAGGAGGTGACCGCCTCGAACGCGAGCGAGGTCGCGGTCCGGGCGAGCGGGCCCCGGGTCGGCACTCCCAGCCGCAGGGCGAGCACGTCGCGCAGGGCGGTGGCGGCGGTGCGGCTGGCCGCGAGCACCACGACCGACGCGGGCGGGTACCCCCGCTCGAGGACGCGCCCGGCGACCAGCTCGACGACCGTCGTGGTCTTGCCCGTCCCCGGCGCCCCGAGCACGGCGGCGCTGCGGCCCTCGGGCAGCGCGAGCACCGCGCGCTGGGAGTCGTCCAGCACGACCGCGGGCTCGCCCGGGAGCGCCTCGCCGACGGAGGCTGCGGTGGAGGGAGCGGGGGTCGCGGGAGCGGTCACACGACCACGGTAGCCACCGGGTCCGACACTCCCGCCCGTCCCCGCCGGGAGCCCCGGCCGCCCGCTCCGCTCACCGCGAAACCGGCGCGGTCGTCCGAGCGCGGTCCCGTATCCTGACACCCTCGTCCCCTCCCGAAAGGCACTGCTGGTGGAAATCCGTATTGGAATGGTCAACACCCCGCGCGAGCTCAACTTCGAGTCGTCGATGTCCGTGACCGAGGTCGAGAAGACGGTGACCACCGCTCTCGAGGCCGGCACGGCCGTCCTCCGCCTCCGCGACGAGAAGGGCAAGATCTACATCGTCCCGACCGCCACCATCGCCTTCGTCGAGGTCGGCTCCGAGGAGTCGCGCCGCGTCGGCTTCGTCGCCTAGAGCGTCCCGGGCGGACACGTCGTGGAGCTCCTCTTCATCACCCTGTTCGGGGTCCTGATCGGTCTCGCCGCGCGCTACGGGCTGCCGCACCGGCACCTGCACGGCTCCGTGCTGGTCCCGGCGATCGGCGGCCTCGTCGCCGCAGTCGTCTGGGTCGCACTGACCTGGGCGGGCCTGCCGTGGGACGGCGGCCTGATCTGGGTCCTGTCCCTCGTCGCGACCGCCGTGGTCGTCGTCCCGGTCGGCCTCTCGCTCGGGCGCAGCCGCGCCCGCCGCGACGAGGCCTCCCTGCAGGCGATGCTCTCGGGACGCGTCGCCCCCTGATCCGAGCCGGAGGCGCGGGAGTCCTCGGACTTCCGCGCCTCCGTCGTTCCGGATTCCGGGGCAGTGCGACGCCGGGAACCGTCAGGCCGTAAGCCCCAGCGCGTCCATCCGGCGCGTGTGCGAGGCGATGAGCTCGGTGAACACCGGCTCGATCCGCGACTCGTCGGAGTCGTGGTTGCCCGAGCCCATCAGCGCGGAGCGCGCCACGAGGAGGGTGTCGCCCACCAGGCGGCGGCCCCAGACGGCCAGGCGCGAGCCCAGGCGCCCGTCCGCGGCGATCTCGCGGCGGAGGATCGCGATCACGCCGTCGACGCCCGTGTCCGCGCCGAGCGTCTGCGCGATGCGCGGCCCCACGTCGGTGGGCAGCCCGCCGGTGAGGCGGATGAAGAAGTCGTCGAGCAGGCCCGCCGTGATGTACGCCGAGAGCAGCGTCTCGTGGAGGTCCGCGCCGCGGGTGAGCCGCTCGAAGGTGTCGATCGCGGGGCGGAACGGCGCCATGGCCTCGCCGGGCTCCACGTCGCGGCGGCGCAGCTCGGCGACGACGGCGTGGTGCTTCGCGAGAGCCGTGCCGGCGGCGGAGGAGATGGCCTCCTTGTCCGCGAGGTCGTCGGTCTCGGCGACGGCGCGCGCCAGCACCTCGAACACCGCGAGCTGGAGGTAGGCGACCTGGCCGAGATAGGGCAGCACCTCGGGGGTGAGGTCGGCGAGGTCGACGCGGTCGCGCTTCTGGCTCGACTCCCCGCGGGGCGTCAGGCGGGGCACCTCGAGCAGGGGACGTCGACGTCGGAACCAGGCAGCCATTTCCTCAGCATAGGGCGCCGGAGGAGCGGGGTTCCGGGGCCGGCGGGGCCGGGAGCAGTAGACTCGCCGGGATGTCACCGGCGCTGGATCGGTGACCCTGCGCCCGGAGTCGTACAGGGGCGTAGACCGTTCGACACGACAGGCGCTTCACTCCGTGACTTTCTCCGATCTGAACATCGACGACGACATCGTCGCCGCACTCGCCGCCAAGGGCATCCTCGAGCCGTTCCCCATCCAGGAGCAGACGATCCCCCTGGCCCTGCAGAAGCAGGACATCATCGGCCAGGCCAAGACCGGCACCGGCAAGACCTTCGGCTTCGGCCTCCCCCTCATCCAGGCCCTCGGCACCGACCCGGAGCCGGGCGTCAAGGCGCTCATCGTCGTCCCGACCCGCGAGCTCGCCGTGCAGGTCACCGAGGACATCGAGCTGGCCGCCTCCAACCGGCCGACCAAGATCGTCTCGATCTACGGCGGCAAGGCCTACGAGGGCCAGATCGAGCAGCTGAAGGCCGGCGCGCAGATCGTCGTCGGCACCCCCGGCCGGCTCCTCGACCTCGCCGGGCAGCGCCTGCTCTCGCTCGCCAACGTGCAGGTGATGGTCCTCGACGAGGCCGACAAGATGCTCGACCTGGGCTTCCTCTCGGACATCGAGAAGCTGTTCGCGCAGACGCCGCCCACCCGCCACACCATGCTCTTCTCGGCGACGATGCCGGGCGCGATCGTCGCGCTCGCGCGCCGCTTCATGAACAAGCCCATCCACATCCGCGCGACCGACCCCGACGAGGGCATCACGCAGGCGAACATCAAGCACATCGTCTACCGGGCGCACTCGCTCGACAAGGACGAGGTCATCGCGCGCATCCTGCAGTCCGAGGGCCGCGGCAAGACCGTCATCTTCACCCGCACGAAGCGCGCCGCGGCCCGCATCGTCGAGGAGCTCAACGACCGCGGCTTCAACGCGGCGGCCGTGCACGGAGACCTCAACCAGGAGCAGCGCGAGCGCGCGATGGCGGCGTTCAAGGCCGGCAAGAAGGACATCCTGATCGCCACCGACGTCGCCGCGCGCGGCATCGACGTGAACGACGTCACCCACGTGATCAACCACACGATCCCGGACGACGACCAGACCTACCTGCACCGCGTCGGCCGCACCGGGCGCGCGGGCAAGACCGGCATCGCGGTGACCTTCGTCGACTGGGAGGACCTGCACAAGTGGGCCCTCATCAACCGGGCGCTGGAGTTCGGCCAGCCCGACCCGGTCGAGACCTACTCGTCGTCGCCGCACCTCTACACCGACCTCGACATCCCCGCGGGGACCAAGGGACGGCTGAAGCCGACCCCGATCCCCGCCGAGGCGAAGGCCGACGCGCGCCCGGACCGGGGCGAGCGCTCCGACCGCGGCGAGCGCTCCGAGCGGGGCGACCGGCCGCCGCGTCGCCGCACCCGCTCCGACTCCGCCGACTCGACCGCTCCGCAGCAGACCGGCCCCGCTCCCTCGAGCGAGAGCAAGGAGCACCACGACGGCAACAGCGAGCCGCGCCGCCGCACCCGGTCGCGCCGCCGCTCCCCGCGCCCCGACGCGCAGGCCTGAGCCTCCGCGCCCCGAGCCCGTCCCCCCGCGATCCGTCGCGGGAGGGCGGGCTCTCGGCGTCTCAGCGGCTCTCCCGCGACTCAGCGGGGTCCCCACGCGACTCAGCGGCTCTCCGCCCCTCAGCGGTCACGGTGATCCGGCGGCTCTCCGCCTGTCAGCGGCTCTCCGCGACTCAGCGGGCGGAGGAGCGGATCGCGTCGACGGTCGCGCGCGCGGTCGTGTTCTCGCCCAGGCGGTTGGGCTTGCCCGTGCCGTGGTAGTCGCTCGAGCCCGTGGTGACGAGCGAGTACTGCTCGGCGAGCTCGCGCAGGCGGCGCTTGCCGTCGGCCGTGTTCTCGCGGTGCTCGACCTCGAGGCCGAACAGGCCGGCGTCGACGAGCTGCGGGAGGATCGACTCGACCGCGATCCCTCGGGCGCTCGCGGCCGGGTGCGCGATGACCGGGACCCCGCCCGCCGCGCGGACCAGGCGCACGGCGTCGACCGGGTCGGGCGCGTAGTGCGGGCGGTAGTAGCCGCCGCGCCAGTCGAGGATCCCCGCGAAGGCCGCGGAGCGGTCGGTGGCCAGGCCGCGGGCGACGAGCGCGTCGGCGATGTGCGGACGCCCGATGGTCGTGCCCGGGCTGGTCTGGGCGAGGACGTCGTCCCAGGTGAGGTCGTAGTCGGCCGCGATCGCGGTGACGATCGCCTCCGCGCGGTGCGTGCGGGCCGAGCGGATGCGCGCGGTCTCGGCCACGAGCCCCGGATCCGCCGGATCGACGAGGTACGCGAGGACGTGGACGCTGGCCCAGCCGACGCGGGAGGAGAGCTCCATGCCGGGCAGCAGGTCGATGCCCGCCTCCTCGGCCGCGGCGAGCGCCTCGGCCCAGCCGCCGGTCGTGTCGTGGTCGGTGAGCGCCACTCCGGCGAGCCCGGCCGCGGCCGCGGCCCGCACCAGGACGGCCGGAGCCTCGGTGCCGTCGGAGACGACGGAGTGGGTGTGGAGGTCGTAACGGCCCCCGTCGACATGCATGCGCTCATCGTAGACGCGCCGCCTGCGAGCCCTCCGATGCCCTAGTAGCCTGGGCGGCGATGGGGACGAGACTGGTGAAGACCGCGGTGGCGGTGATCGTGGCGATCGCTCTGCTGGTGGTCGCGGCGCCCGGCTTCTTCGGGATCGCCCGGGAGGCCCCCTTCGCCCAGCTGGTGCCGTTCCGGCTCGCGACGGGCGCGGCGGCCGTCGGGCTCGCCGCTGTCCTGGTCGTGATCGCGGTCCTCGTCGCTCCGGTCAGGCGCCTCGCGCTGGCCCTCGCGGCGCTCGGCGTCGTCTTCGCGCTCGTGCTCGCGGGAGTGCAGGGAGCGCGGGGCTACGACTCCGCCGCTCCGCGCGCCCACCGCCTCGCCGACGTGCGCCTCGCGACCTGGAACGTGCTGCACGACGGCGTGCCCGTCGACACGATCGCCTCGCTCGCCCGGGAGAGCGCGGTCGACGGCATCGCCCTCCTCGAGGTCTCGCAGACGCACGCGCAGGACGTCGTGAACGCGCTCAGCGCCCAGGGGATGTCGATGACCCTCCACTACGCCGGGTCGGGCGCCGACGACGGGGCGGCCCTGCTGCTCTCCCCCTCGCTCGGCGGCTACAGCGTCGACACCGCCGCGGTCGTCACCGGATCGACACCGTCCCTCGTCGCACGCCCCGACACTCCCGAGCGCCCCGTCCTCGCCGCGGTGCACACCATGGCGCCGATCCCCTCGCGCCTCGCGGAGTGGCGGAGCGATCTGCTCTCGGTCTCCGCGCTCTGCTCCGCGGAGGAGGACGTCGTGGTCCTCGGCGATCTGAACTCCACGGTCGACCACTGGACCGGGCTGCCGGGCTCGGCCATGCTGGGCGGCTGCCGCGACGCGGGGACCGTCGCGGGCGGCGCCGCCCTGGGCACCTGGCCGTCCTCGGTCCCGCCCGCGCTCGGCGCCCCGATCGACCACGTCCTCTTCTCCGGACGCTGGGAGGTCTCGGGCTACCAGGTCGTCGACGACCGCGACGCCGGGAGCGACCACCGGCCGCTGGTCGTCCAGCTCTCGGTCCGCGGGATGGTGAAGGACGCGTCCTGACGTTCCTCCCCGACGCCGACTCCCCGTCCTCCTCCCCCGCCCGGCCCGTGGCGGCCCCCGCGGC
>NZ_PSWD01000049.1:0-9161 GCF_002931705.1 Rathayibacter sp. AY1C5 | reverse complement strand
GGTCGGGGGCGGAGCCGGGGGGCGTCGCTCGAGTCATGGCTCGATCCTCGGGCATCGGCGGGGGCGCGTCGTCCACGAGGCGGCCGGCCGAGGACCCGCGCACCCGGTGGCCGTCTCTCCGTCACCGGATCGCCGTGATCGAATATGCGCAGAACATCACAGAGGATGCACAGCCGTGCGACACTTGCACATCGCCATCGCCATCGTCGCCGCCGGCCGACTTCCGATGGACGATCACGACGAGGACTCATGGCACGCGCACGCATCACCTGGGTGGACACGGCGAAGGGCATCGCGATCATCCTGGTCGCCCTGGCCCACTCCGTGCAGTGGACCACGACGGCCGGGATCGCCCCCGACTCGTGGAACGAGATCAACCTCCTCCTCATCACCTTCCGGATGCCGCTGTTCTTCCTCGCCTCGGGGCTGTTCGCCGGCTCCGTGCTCACCCGGTCGTGGCCGGAGCTCTGGCGTTCGCGGCTGAGCCTGCTGGTCTGGGCCTTCCTGCTCTGGTCCGTGGTGCGGTTCCTCTTCTTCCTGGTGGTGCCCAACCCGGGCGGCACCGACGAGTCCGACCCGCTCGCGCTGCTCCTCCAGCCGGTGATGCCGCACAACGGGCTCTGGTTCCTCTACGCGCTCACGATCTTCTTCGTGGCCGCCAAGCTCGCGCAGGGCCGGATCGACTGGCGGGTGCAGATCGGCATCGCGACCGCGATCGCCGTGGTCTGGTACGCCGTCCGCTCCAGCACCTCCGAGGGCACCGGGAACATCGCCTGGGACGGCATGGCCCGCTACCTGATGTTCTTCCTGCTCGGCCTCTACCTGCGGAACGCGGTGATCGCGTTCGTGGAGCGCCGCGGGATCCTCAGCGGAGTCGGCTTCGGCGTGCTGTTCCTCGTGCTCGCCGGCGTGATCCTCGCCGTCCGCGCCCGCTTCCCGCTGCTGACGATCGGGCTGGTCCTGGTGAGCGTGCTGGCGGTCCTCGCCGGGCTCGTGGTCGCCCGCTTCCTCTCGAACCGGCGCGGCGCGGGCTGGATCACCTTCATCGGCCGCAACACGCTCCCGGTGTACGTGGTGCACGTCCTCTTCGTCTCGCTCGCCACGAGCGCCCTGCTGCTCTTCGACGGAGAGCGCTGGCTCGACGTCATCGGGCCGGTCGTGCCGCTCCTGGTCTGCGGGATAGGCGTCGCGGCAGCACTGGGCTACTGGCGCCTCACCCGCGACCTGCCCGTGCTGAAGTACGGCTTCCAGGCGCCCGCCTGGTTCTCCGGCTCCCGCTCGCGCGTCGACGCCGGCTGACCGCGGGGCGCCCGCCGATGGCGCCTCGGCATCGGCCCCGGGAGTCTCTTGAACGGTTTCCCAGAACCGATCTCGCGGATGTGCGCCTGGGAATCCGCTGAAGGCCCGTGAGAGGAAGTCTCAGCGCTCCGTCGCCCGCCTGATCGCTCGGCGTCGAGAGGCCGGCGGCGGCTGGTCCGACGGAGGCGAGCCCCGCTCGGCAGTCGCCGCGCGGGGAACTCCCTCGACGTCGAGAGGGACTGTCTCGACGTCGAGCGACCGGTCGGCGGGAGCGCTCGGAGGGGCGTCCGGGGCCACCCCGGAAAGGGTGCCGCCAGGAGCTCGCGGAAGGCCGCACATCCGCCCCAGTACTGGGATCGGAGGCCGTCGGACCCCTTCCGCCGACCTACTCTCGGAGCTGTGAACGAACTCCTGGACCCGCTCCTGCTGTCGAGATGGCAGTTCGGTCTGACGACGATCTACCACTTCCTGTTCGTGCCGCTCACGATCGGCATGGCGCTCACCGTCGCGATCTTCCAGACCTGCTGGGTGCGCACCGGGAAGGTGCACTACCTGCAGCTGACGAAGTTCTTCGGGAAGCTCTTCCTGATCAACTTCGCGATGGGCGTCGTGACCGGGATCGTCCAGGAGTTCCAGTTCGGGATGAACTGGAGCGACTACTCCCGCTTCGTCGGCGACGTCTTCGGGGCCCCGCTGGCGTTCGAGGGCCTGCTCGCCTTCTTCCTCGAGGCGACCTTCATCGGCCTCTGGATCTTCGGCTGGGACAAGCTGCCCGAGAAGCTGCACCTGGCCACCATCTGGCTGACCACGCTCGGCACCACGCTCTCGGCCTACTTCATCATCGCCGCGAACGCGTTCATGCAGAACCCGGTCGGCTTCCGCATCAACGAGACCAAGGGCCGCGCGGAGCTCACTGACATCTGGGCGCTCCTCACCAACAAGGTCGCTCTCGCCGCGTTCCCGCACACGATCTTCGCCTGCTTCATGGTCTCGGCCGCCGTCATCATCAGCGTCGCGGCCTACCACCTCTCGCGGAACCAGCACCACGAGACCATGCGCCCCGCGCTGAGGTTCGGCGCCTGGATGATGCTCGTCAGCGGCGGCCTGACCCTGTTCACCGGCGACTCGCTCGGCCTCGCGATGGTCGACACGCAGCCGATGAAGATGGCGGCCGCGGAGGCGCTCTACAGGACCTCCACGGGCGTCGACGCCTCCTTCTCCGTCTTCACCTGGGGCACGCCGGACGGCTCGAGCGAGCTGTTCTCGATCCGCATCCCCTACCTGCTCTCCTTCCTCTCGACGCACACCTTCACCGGCACGGTCGAGGGCATCAACAACCTCCAGGCGCAGTACACCCAGGTCTACGGACCCGGCGACTACACGCCGATCATCTGGGTCACCTACTGGTCGTTCCGCTGGATGATGGCCCTCGGCGTCCTGGCCATCGGCATCGCCGCGGCCGGCCTCTGGTTCACCCGGAAGGGCCGCGAGCCGAAGCAGTGGATGTGGAAGGTCGCGATCTGGGCCGCCCCGCTGCCGCTGATGGCGATGATCGTGGGCTGGGTCTTCACCGAGATGGGCCGCCAGCCGTGGCTCGTGTTCGGACTGCTGAAGACCGCCGACGGAGTCTCGCCCGGAGTGAGCGGCCTCGAGGTCCTGATCTCGCTGCTCGCCTTCACCGCGATCTACGGCACGCTCGCCGTGGTCGAGTTCCGCCTGATCAAGCGGGCCGCGCAGGCCGGCCCCGACGACGCTCCCGAGGTCGACGAGGAGAGCGGTCGCCCGCAGCTCGTCGGCACCGTCTACTAGGAGGCACCCCTCATGGATCTCGCCGTTCTCTGGTTCTGGATCGTCGCGTTCTTCTTCATCGGCTACTTCGTCCTCGACGGGTTCGACTTCGGCGTCGGCATGTCGCTCCCGTTCCTCGGGCGCGACGACACCGACCGCCGCGTGCTGATCAACACGATCGGCCCGGTGTGGGACCTGAACGAGACGTGGGTGATCGTCGCCGGCGCCGCCCTGTTCGCCGCGTTCCCGGAGTGGTACGCCACGCTCTTCAGCGGGTTCTACCTGCCGCTTCTGCTCATCCTGCTCGCGCTGATCGCCCGCGGCGTCTCGTTCGAGTACCGGCACCAGCGTCCGGAGGCGCAGTGGAAGCGGCGCTTCGACACGATGATCGTCGTCGGCTCCGCGGTGCCCGCCTTCCTCTGGGGCGTGGCCTTCGCGAACATCGTGCAGGGCGTCCCGATGGACGCCGACCACAACTTCACCGGCACCGTCCTGGACCTGCTGAACCCCTACGCGCTCCTGGGCGGAGCGACGACCCTCCTGCTCTTCTTCACGCACGGAGTCGTCTTCGTCGCCCTGAAGACGGAGGGGGAGATCCGCGAGCGTGCGCGCCGCCTGGCGACCCGCGCGGGGCTGCTCACCGTGGTCGTCGCCGCGGTCTTCCTGGCCTGGACCAACCTCGGCCAGGGGAGCACCGCCTCCTGGGCGCTCTCGGCGGGCGCGGCCGCGACCCTCGTCGGCGGCTGGCTCGCGATCACGCGAGGCCGGGAGGGACGCGCCTTCGCGCTGCTGGCCGGCACCATCGCGCTCGCCGTGCTCGCCCTCTTCGCGACGCTGTTCCCCGCGGTGATGCCGGCCTCGAACGTCCCCGCCTACGGGCTGACGATCGAGAACGCCTCCAGCACGCCCTATACGCTGGCGGTCATGAGTTGGACCGCCCTGGTGTTCGTGCCGCTCATCGTCGGCTACCAGGCCTGGACCTACTGGATCTTCCGCAAGCGCATCAGCCGCGCGCACATCCCGGTCGACGCCCACTGACGTGAAGCCCCTCGATCCGCGCCTGCTCCGCTACGCCCGGGCGGCCCGCGTGTTCCTCCTGCTCGGCGGGGTGCTCGCGCTGGCGAGGACCCTGGCGATCGTCGCCTTCGCGTGGCTCGTGGCGCAGCTGGTGGCCGGTGCGGTCGACGGGAGGAGCGCCGACGATCTCGCGCCGCTGCTGGCCGCCCTGCTCGCGGTCGTCGCGGCGCGGGCGGCTCTCGCCTGGGCGACCGAGGTGAACGCGGTACGCGGAGGAGCAGGAGCGAAGGCGCAGCTGCGGCAGGCGGTCCTCGCCGCACTGGTCGAGCTCGGCCCGGCGGGCCGCTCCGAAGGGGGCTCGGGCGGGGTCGTCGCGCTGCTGGGCGGCGGACTGGACTCCCTCGACGGCTACTTCGCCCGCTACCTCCCGCAGCTGATCGCCACCGCGGTGGCGACGCCGCTCCTGACGCTCGTGGTCTTCCTCGCCGATCCGCTCAGCGCGGTGTTCCTGGTGGTGACCCTGCCGCTCATCCCGGTGTTCATGGTGCTGATCGGCTGGGCGACCCAGGCCGTGCAGGCGCGGCAGTGGGAGCGGCTGCAGGCGCTCGCGTCCGGCTTCGTCGACACCGTCGGCGGCCTCGCAACACTCAAGATCTTCGGGCGGGCCGAGCGGCAGGCGACGCGGATCCGCGCGCTGACCGAGGACTACCGCGTGCACACGATGAAGGTGCTGCGAGTGACCTTCGTCAGCGGCTTCGTGCTGGAGCTCGCCGGCTCGCTCTCGGTCGCGCTGGTCGCCGTCTCGATCGGGCTGCGGCTCGTCGACGGCTCGCTGGGGCTGGCCGTCGGGCTGTTCGTCCTGGTGCTGGCGCCGGACGTGTTCCTGCCGGTGCGCCAGGTCGGTGCCGAGTTCCATGCGGCGGCCGACGGGGTGCAGGCGGCGGACCGCGCCTTCGCCGTCCTCGAGCGCGCGGCGGCCCTGCCCGCTCGCGGGAAGGCCCCGGCGGCGACGGGGGCGCTCGAGCTGCGGGGTCTCGCGGTCGACGACGGACGCGGGCGGACGCTCGCTCCTGTCGACGCGGTGCTCCCCGTCGGGTCGATCACCGTGGTGACCGGGCCCAGCGGGTCCGGGAAGTCGACGCTGATCGCCGCGCTCGCGGGCTTCGTGCCCTTCTCGGGCACGCTGCTGCTCGGCGGGTCGCCGGTCGCGGATCTGCGGTCGACGCTCGCCTGGGCGGGCCAGCGGCCCGACCTTCTCCCGGGGAGCGTCGCCTCCGCCGTCGGGCTCGGAGCACTCTCGCCGGACCCCGAGCGCGTGCGGCGGGCCCTGGCGATCGCCGCCGTCGACGTGGACCCCGAGCGCCGGCTCGACGCCGAGGGGACGGGCCTCTCGGGCGGGCAGAGCGCCCGCGTCGCCGTCGCCCGCGCCGTGCACCGCCTGCTCGAGCGCGGGTGCGCGGTGCTGGCCCTGGACGAGCCGACCGCTGCCCTCGACGAGGAGTCCGAGCGGGCGCTGCTCGCCGGACTCAGGACGCTGGCGGAGAGCGGGACGATCGTCGTCGTCGCCAGCCACCGGCCCGCGACCGTCGCGGCGGCCGATGCCGTGATCGCCCTGGCGCCGGCGGGGGCGGTCGCGAGGTGAACCGCTCCGACGTCCTCCGCGCCGCGATGCCCGGGCCGCGCCGCTTCCTGCCGGGGCTGTCCTTCGGGCTGCTCTCCTCCTCGGCCGTCGTGGCGCTGCTGGCCTGCTCGGCCTGGCTGATCGTCCGCGCGGCCGAGCAGCCGCCGATCCTGTTCCTCTCCATGGCCGTCGTGGGCGTGCGGGCCTTCGCGCTGGCGCGGGCCTTCTTCCGCTACCTCGAGCGGCTGACCGGCCACGACGCCGCCTTCCGCGCGCTCGCGGAGCTCCGGGCGGGCGTCTACGAGCGCCTGGTGCCGGTCGCGCCGGACGGGCTGGGCCGCGTGCGCCGCGGCGACCTGGTCTCCCGGGTGGTGGCGGACGTCGACGCCCAGCAGGACGTGCCGCTGCGCGTCGTGCAGCCGCTGGTCGTCGCGGCGCTGGTCGCTGCGGTCTCGGTGGTCGGCGTCTGGCTGCTGCTGCCGGCGATGGGTGCCGTGCTGCTGGCGCTGCTCGTCCTCGCCTTCGCCGGCGGGGCTCTGGGCGCCGGCCGGCTCTCCGCGCAGGCGGACCGCGAGCTGGCGCCGTTGCGCGGGGAGCTGGCCGAGCGCCTCAACCTGCTGGTCACCCGCCTCGACGTGCTCATCGCCTTCGATGCGGCGGGTGACGCTCTGGCGGACGTGGCACGCGCGGAGGAGTCGCTCGCCCGGGCGGCGCGTCGGCGGGCGGCCTCCGCCGGACTGGCCGCGGCCGTCCTCGCCCTCTGCTCGGGCGGTGCGGTCTGGGCGGGCCTCGCGCTGGGGATCCCGGCGATCGGCGACCTCGGCGGTCCGGCGCTGGGAGTCGTCGCGCTCGTGCCGCTCGCGGTCTTCGAGGTCGCCGCCGCCGCGCCGCTCGCCGTGCAGGCGGCGCGCACCGCGCTCTCGAGCGCTCAGCGCCTGGCCGATCTGGACGCCGAGGCGGCGTCGCCGGCGCTCGCGACCGACGCGGACGTGGACCCGGACGCCCCGGCTCCCCGGGGCGCCGGCATCGTCCTGCGCGACCTGTCGGTGAGCTGGCCCGGCGCGCACACGCCCGCGCTGCGGGGCGTCTCGCTCGACCTGCCGGAGGGTGCGCGCGTCCTCGTCACCGGCGGCAGCGGCTCCGGGAAGACGACGCTCGCGCACGCTCTGGTGCGCTTCCTCGACCACTCCGGCAGCTACCTCCTGGGCGGAGTCGAGGCGCGCACGCTACCGCAGGCGGAGGTGCGGAAGCGGGTCGGGCTCGTGGAGCAGCAGCCGTACCTCTTCGACGACACGATCCGGCAGAACCTCCTCTTCGCGCGGCCCGAGGCCGATGGCGCCGTGCTCGAGGCGGTGCTGGAGCGGGTCGGGCTAGGCAGCTGGCTTGCTGCACGCGGCGGGCTCGACGCGCGGGTGGGGGAGCGGGGCTCGCTCGTCTCGGGCGGCCAGGCTCAGCGGATCGCCCTCGCACGCGCACTCCTGGCCGACTTCCGCGTCCTGGTGCTGGACGAGCCGACGGCGTCGGTGGACGCTCCCGTGGCCGACGCTCTGCTCGGGGATCTGCTCCGCGCCGCCGAGGGGCGGACGGTGGTCCTGATCGCGCACCGGGTCGATCCCGGGCTGGAGTTCGACACGCGGATCCGGGTGGCGGACGGCACGGCGGCTCAGGAGTACCGGGCCGCCTGAGCAGGCGTCCGGCTCCGCGGGGCGGTCGGTCCGAGCGGCCGTTCAGCCGTGCTCCGTCCGGACCGAGGCCCGCGCCAGGGAGGCCGCGCGCGCCAGGCGCCCGCCCTCCGCCTCCCAGCGGTCGAGGACCGCGTCCGCCCGGGTCCGCGCCGCACCGCGCAGCCCGGCCAGGAGCGGAGCGACGACGTCGCGGGCCAGCGGGTCGCTCAGCTCGTCCACGCGGGAGTCGCGGACGAAGCCCTCGAGCCGGGTGAGGTCGGAGCCGCGCAGCCACTCGGCTCGGGACTGCAGCAGCACGACGGCCGCCAGCCGCGGCTCGAACACCGCCTGCTCCCACAGCTCGGAGGAGAGGGCGGTCACGTCGTCGTGCTCGAGCGAGCGGAACTTCCTCAGCGCGTCGCGGACGGTGCCGCGGACCGCCCCGACCGAGGCGCCCGTCGAGTCGAGCCCTGATCCCAGGCGCTCGCGCACGTCCTGCGCGCGCCAGACGTCGCCCTCGTACTCCAGGGCCGAGCGGATGAAGTCGCCGGGGTCGCTCACCCCTCCATCATGCGTCGCGCGTCAGCCCCTGCTGGCCCAGACGGCCCGTCCGATGCCGTCGTACTCGACGAGGCGGCCGTCGTCCTGCAGCACGAGGCGGTAGGGCGCGACGACGCCGCTCTGGCCGATGTCGAAGGAGATCCTCGGGAACCGCAGCCAGAGGATCCGGGAGTCGGCCACGTCGAGCCGGCCCTCGGAGCTCATCGAGAAGGCGGCGCCGGAGGCGGAGGAGGTGTTCGTCGCCCAGTCCGCGCCGTTCGGCCCGTAGACGACGAAGTTGCCGTCGCGCTGCATCTCGGCCCGCCACTGCCCGCTCGCCGAGGTCAGCCGCGTGCCCGCGACGACGAGGCCGCTCGGGGAGAGCGAGTCGCGCACGACGAGCGCAGCACTGCTCCAGAGGACGCCGGAGTCGTCCGCGATCCGGAGATCGCCCTCGCGGAGGACCATCGTGGCGCCCGGCTCGCCGGACGTGTCCGAGGCCCAGACGGGCGCGCCGTCCGCGGTGTAGACCACGGCGTTCCCGTCGTCCTGCATCCGGAGGACGTTGCCCCGGCCGCGGGTGCCGCTCGCCCAGAGAGCCCCGCCCTGCCCGTAGACGACGAGGTTGCCGTCCGCCTGCATCACCGCCGTGGTGCCTCCCGGGGTGGCGAGCCGGTTCCCCGCGTAGAGGGTGCTGCCGCGGCGGAGGGTGTCGGTGCGCGGCTCGTCGATCCGGCCGCCGATGCTGCTGGCCCACGCGGCCGAGCCGCTGCGGCGGTAGATGACGAGATTGCCGTCGTCCTGCATCCGCAGCTCGCCGCCGGGGTCTGCCACCGTGCCGCTCGCCCAGACCGGGCGCCCGTCCGCGGCGTACACGACGAGGTTGCCGTCGTCCTGCATCCGCAGGCTGTCGCCGCGCCCCTGCGTGCCCGAGGCCCAGGTGGGACGGCCGCCGGCGGCGTAGACCACGGCGTTGCCGTCGGTCTGCATCACGAGGGAGGAGGCGCCGTCGGGGGACACCAGGCGCTCGCCGCGCGCGAGCTGCTCGCCGGCACGGAGGACCGCGGCGGAGGCGACGGCGGAGGACGCCGAGGACGGGGCCTCGACCGCGGCGGCGGGCAGCGAGCCCAGCAGGAGCGCGCCCGTGGCGGCGAGCGCCGCGAGGGAGGCGGTCAGGGAGCGGCCGGAGGGGAGGTGCGTCATCGCAGGGGTCCTGTCGGGGAGGGCGGCGG
>NZ_PSWD01000048.1:0-10788 GCF_002931705.1 Rathayibacter sp. AY1C5 | reverse complement strand
CGTCGGCGCCGTGCCGTCAGCAGGCGGGGTCGGCAGCGCGGCGGGGCCGGGGCCGGCGGGGCCGCACCGGCCGGGGCCGGGCGGGGTGGGAGCGGTGCCCTCGGCGGGCGCGTCCGTCGACGGCGCACCGGTCGACGGCGCACCGGTGGACGGAGCGTCGGTCGAGGTGGAGTGCAGCGGTGTGGCGCTGGAGGTCGGCGTGCTCGACGGCGTCGCCGCGAACGCGGCGGTCGAGCCGAGCGCGACGAGTCCGAGGGCGCCGACGGCGATGCCGATGGTCAGGGCGCGCTTCTTCGGACGGCGC
Source organism: Rathayibacter sp. AY1C5 (assembly GCF_002931705.1). Taxonomy (NCBI): domain Bacteria; kingdom Bacillati; phylum Actinomycetota; class Actinomycetes; order Micrococcales; family Microbacteriaceae; genus Rathayibacter; species Rathayibacter sp. AY1C5. The sequence goes on along the minus strand of NZ_PSWD01000048.1, from coordinate 10,484 downwards.
GGCCCGAAGCTCGAGCCCTTCTCGGCGGGGGTGGTCGACTCGGTCATGGGTGTCTCCTCGTTCCGGCCCGGTGCCGACCCCGTTCGGGATCGGTTGCGGCCGGTTCCATTTCAGATTCGAAGGCGAATCTGAAGCCGGACTTAAGAACAGACCCTCCACAGCAGACGCCGGGTGCGCCCCGATCCGCGGCCCCTAGGTTCGAGCACATGCCCTCCTCCGCCCGTGTGCTCCTCATCGAGGACGACGACGCCATCCGCTCCTCCGTCGAGACCGCGCTGCGCAGCGAGCGCTTCACGGTCCGCGGTCTCGTCTCCGGCGAGGACCTCGCCCGCGAGCTGAGCACCTTCGCTCCGGACCTGGTGATCCTCGACTGGATGCTCCCCGGCCCGAGCGGCATCGTGCTCGCCGAGCGGATCCGCCGCAGCAGCGACGCGGCGGTGATCATGCTCACCGCCCGCGACGCCGTCGACGACCGCCTCCGCGGCTTCGACGAGGGCGTCGACGACTACGTGGTGAAGCCGTTCGTGCTCGCCGAGCTCGTCAAGCGCGTGACCGCCGTGCTGCGCCGCCGCGGCCGCATCCCGTCCGTCGTCGAGATCGGCGACCTCGTCGTCGACCCGGAGTCGGGCCGCGCCCGCCGCGGCGGCGTCGCCCTCGACCTCACCGCGACCGAGTTCCGCCTCCTCGCCTTCCTCGCCGGGAACCGCGGCCGCACCCTCACCAAGACCCAGATCCTCACGCAGGTCTGGGGCTACGACCACGTCGACCCGAACCTCGTCGAGGTGCACCTCAGCTCCCTCCGCAAGAAGATGGAGGCGCACGGCGACCGCCTCGTGCACACCGTCCGCGGCCTCGGCTACCGGGTGGAGGCGTGAGCCGCTCCCAGCCGGGCGCCCTGCGGACCGGCTCCCTCCGCCTCCGCACCGTCCTGGCCGTGCTCGCTCTGCTGGCCGTGCTGCTCCTGGCCCTCTCGGCGACGGTGCAGGCGGTGCTCGGCGAGCGCCTCCGCGACCAGATCGAGGAGCGGCTGCAGGACCGCGCCTCCGCCGCCGCCGCGCTGGTCGGCACGATCGCCGACGACGCCCTCGCCTCGCGACTCTCGGCGCAGGGCGTCTCGGTGCGGATCACGAGCCCCGAGGGCGAGGACGTCGTGGCCGGGCCGAGCCCGGAGCAGCTGCGACTGGGCCCGGGAGCCGCCGACCAGCTCGGAGAGCCGCCGTCGCCTCCCGGCACGAGCTCCTCCTCCGGAGCCGTCCCGCCCCGAGCCGCGTCCGCCGCCGTCACCGTCGTCTCGAGCAGCGTCGCCGCCGACGACGAGCTGATCACCCTCGAGTCGACCCTCAGCGACGGCACCCGCCTCGAGCTCACCAGCGAGGCCGGATCGGTGGGCAGCACCCTCGCGCAGCTGAACGGGATCCTGCTCGCCGCGTCGGCCGTGTTCCTCCTGCTGGCCGCCCTCGCGCTGATCGTCGTGGTCCGCGCGACCCTCCGGCCCCTCGAGCGGATGACCGACGTGGCCCGCGACATCGCGCACGGCGACCGCGGGCGGCGGCTGCGCCCCTCCCGTCCGCGGACCGAGCTCGGCCGCACCGCGACCGCGTTCGACGAGATGCTCGACGACCTCGAGCAGGCCGAGCGCAGCGCCCTCGCCGCCGAGGCGACGGCCCTCGCGGCGGAGCAGCGGATGCGCGCGTTCGTCTCGGACGCCGCGCACGAGCTGCGGACGCCGGTCGCCGGCATCCAGGCCGCCGCCGACGCGCTCGTCCGCGCCGACGGCGGCGAGCAGGAGCGCGAGCGCCTCTCGGTGCACGTCGTGCGGGAGTCGCTGCGCGCGGGCCGCCTCATCCAGGACATGCTGCTGATGGCGCGGCTGGACGAGGGCCTGGCTCTGGAGTCGCGTCCGCTGGACCCGGCGGTCGTCGCCGAGGCCGCGATTGAGCGCCAGGAGCTGCGCCGCCCGGGCCTCGCGATCGAGCTGCAGCGGCCCGCCGAGCCGCTCCTGGTCAGCGCCGACGCCGACCGGCTGGCTCAGGTGCTCGGCAACCTCCTCGAGAACGGTGCCCGCTTCGCCCGCTCCCGGATCGACGTCGCCGTCGAGGCGGCCGCCGACTCCGTCACGATCACCGTCGACGACGACGGGCCCGGCATCGCCGAGGCCGACCGTGAGCGCGTCTTCGACCGCCTCGTCCGCCTCGACGACGCCCGCAACCGCGCCGACGGCGGCTCGGGCCTCGGCCTGCCGATCGCGCGCGGGCTGGCCCGGGCGCTCGGCGGCGACCTGGTGGCGCAGGAGGGACCGGTGGGAGCGCGGTTCCGGGTGACGCTGCCTCGCGCGGGCTGACGCCGCCCCGCTCCCCCTAGGCTCGACGGGCGCGCGGGCCCCGCTCCGCCGGGACGGCAGGAGTGGCTCCATGGACAGGGACGACGCGGAGCAGCGTGTCCGGCAGGCCCGCGACGAGGCCCCGAGGTTCGGGAGCGGTCCCCTGCTCGCCACCTTCACCGTCCGCCACCGCCGCGGACTCGACGTCGCCTTCGTGCTCGACGGCGCCGACGGGGACTTCCAGATCGGCATGGGCGCCGCGTCCGACGACTTCCGGAGCGTCCTCACCGTCGGCGTCGACCGCGAGGACGGCCGCATCCGCGGCGTCTCCAGCTGGACCGTCGACGGCCGCGAGAGCCGCGTGCCCGTGCGGATCCTGCACCGCTCCGCCACCGTGGTCATCGTGGAGGCCGCTCCCCTCCCCCTCGACCGGCGCCCGTCCTCGCTCAAGTGCTGGTCCTTCCTCCGCCGCGCCTCCGCCGACCACCACTCCGACGTGCTCGGCTTCGTGTCCCCCGACCTGGCCGACCTCCCCCCGGTCCGGCTCCTCACCGATCCGCGGGCGCGGCGCGGGCGCTGAGCCGGCCTTCCGCGCGACGGATCCCCGCCCGACCCGCAGGCGCCGGTGGGATCATGCGCTGACGTGATCCCGCCCGGAGGTCCGCCCGACCCGGAGGAGCGCTCGTGACGCAGGAGGTGCAGTCGACCCGGCTGCGGTCGCTCGGGAGCGAGGCGTTCTTCGGGGCGACGGTGGTCGTCGCGGCGGCGTGGTCGGGGGCCCGGGCGTTCCAGCTCTACGGAGGGTGGGGCGTGGTGCTCGCGGTGGCGGCGGTGATCGTCGCGGGGCTCGGCTTCGGGCTCCGGCGGCGCGTCGAGGAGCGGTGGTCCCGGCCGAGCCTCGAGAGGCTGCGGGCCGAGCATCCGGACGGCGGCGTCACCGCGGTGCTGAACACTCCGGAGACGCTGGCCTCGCTGCGGACGCTCGCGGTCGCCGGAGCCGCGGTCGACCTCCCCGCGCTGCGCGCGGCGAAGCCGGACCCCGTGCTGCTGGCCGTCGTCACCGCGAGGGCGCTCTCGCTGTTCCGTGCCGACGCGGACCTCTCGCCGATCGCGTTCCTGCCCCTCACCGCCGGGGACGCCCCCGAGTCGGTGACGGGCTACCACCACGGTCACGCGCTCACGGCTCCCGTTCTCACGGTCCGGCAGCAGGGGACGGAGCAGCGGCTCGCCCTCTTCCCCGCGCGAGCCTGAGACGCGGCTCAGCCCGCACCCATGCCTACGATCACCGATCGCGCAAGCACCTGCTCGCGGGGCGCCCGCGCGTCAGCATGAGCGGGATGGACACGATCGAGGAGGCGGGCGCCTGGGCGCGCGCTCTGGTGCGCCGCGAGTTCGGCGTCGGCCTCGTCGACCTGGAGCCCGTCGTCGGCGGACTCGACCACGGAGCGCGCGTCTGGTGCGCGGCCGACGGCTCCGGAGCGCTCTGGAGCGTCAAGGCGTCGGCCCGCGACGGGCGCTTCGGACTCGCGCTCTCGGCGTCGCTGGGAGAGGCGGGGGTGCCGGGCGTCGCGGCGCCGCACCGCGCCTCCGACGGGCGCCCCTGGGCGGAGGACCGGGGGCTGCGGGTCTCGGTCGCGCCGTGGATCCTCGGCGAGGACGCGGTCGACTCCGGCGAGGACGCCCTCGACTGGGAGGGGTTCGGCGCGGTCCTGCGCTCCGTGCACGACGCCGAGCCGCCGACCCTCGCGCCTCCCGTGCGGCGGGGAATCCGCCGCGTCCGCCGTCCGCTCGCCGACCTCCTCGCCGAGACCGACGAGAGGATCGACGCGCAGCCGGAGTTCCGCCCCCGCCTCACCGCGCTCTGGCGCGGGAACCGCTCCCGCCTCGACGCCCTCGCCGGCGCTGAGCGACGGCTGAAGCGCGCCCGCACGCCCACCTCCCGCGTGCCCCTCCACGGCGACCCGCATCCCGGCAACGTCGTCATCGACGAGAGCGGCCGCCCCTGGCTGATCGACTTCGACGAGGCCACCGTCGCCCCGCGGGAGGCCGACCTGCTCCTGATCGAGCTGGGCGTCATCTACTCGCGGCCGATCAGCGACGTGCAGCGCTCGGCGTTCCGCGCGGGCTACGGCGAGGCCCTGATCGACGACGAGCGGATCATCCGCTTCGGCTGCGTCCGCGCGGTCGAGGACGTGGCCGCCACTGTCGCGCTGGCCCTCGCCGACCCGGAGCCGGAGGAGCGCGAGGCCGCCCCCGTGCCCGCCTCCCGCCTCGGCCGCGCCGCCTCGGCGCTGCCCGTCCCCACTCCGCTCGACCTGCTCGCCGGCCAGCTCGGCCCGCACGGCCTCGTCTCGCTCGTCGAGACCGCCCTCCGCCGCCCCGCCTGACGCGGCCCTCCGACCCCGCCCCCGTCCGACCCTTCACAGCAGGAGACCACCCATGCGCAGACGATTCATCCCCCTCGCCGCCGTCCTGGCGTCGACCGCCGCCCTCACCGGCTGCAGCGGCTTCGGCGGAGGAGGCGGCGGTTCGGCCGACGCCGACTCGATCACCTTCACCACCTGGGCCAGCGAGTCCGAGCAGGCGGCCTTCGAGTCGCTGATCACCGACTTCGAGGCCGAGCACGAGGGGGCGAGCGTCGAGCTCAACGTCGTCCCCTACGACCAGATGTTCAGCAACATCGACGCGCAGCTGTCGTCGGGCGAGGCCCCCGACGTGTTCCGCGTCGACTACGGCAACCTCGGCGTCTACTCCAGCCAGGAGCAGCTGCTCGACCTGACCGACCGGATCGACGACTTCGACTCCTTCACGCCCGCGTTCCAGGAGGCCGTCTCCTTCGAGGGGAAGCCCTACGGCGTCCCGCACCAGACCGACGTGTCGGCGCTGCTGGTGAACACGCAGCTGCTCGCGGCGGCCGGCATCACCGACGTGCCGACCACCGCCGACGAGGCGTGGACCTGGGAGGAGTTCGCCGACGCCTCCGCGAAGCTGCGCGCGAGCCTGCCCGCCGAGCAGTACCCGTTCGTCTACAACTGGCAGCTCGGCGGCACGCCCCGCTGGCTGAGCTGGCTGTTCGAGGCCGACGGCACGCTGCTGGAGGCGGACGGCACCACTCCGGCGATCGACTCGGCCGCGGGCGCGAAGGCCCTGGACTTCACGAAGAGCTTCTTCGACAACGACTGGGTCCCGCCGACCAGCTCGGTGAAGTCCGCCACCTACGCCGACTCCTTCTTCACGGAGCAGACCGCGGCGATGGCGTTCGCCGGGTCCTTCCTGGTGCCGGACATCGACGACCTCGCCGACTTCGAGTGGACCGCCACGCCGATGCCCGTCGACGAGCGCGGCGCGACCGACCTCGGCGGCAACGCCCTCGTCGCCACGGCCGACACCGACAACCCCGAGCTCGCGACCGAGTTCCTCTCGTTCATGACGCAGGCCGACACCATGGCCGAGTTCTGCGCGGCGACGAACGAGCTGCCCACCCGGTCCGACATCGACCCCGCGTCGATCGACTTCGCGGTGCGCCCGGACGTGATGCCCGTGTTCGTCGAGCAGGCCGCGACGATCACCCCGCGCGACGTGCAGCAGCTCACCTCGCCGTTCCTCGCGAAGATCTCGGTCGCGATGCAGGACCAGCTCGAGGAGGCGTTCGTCGGCGGGCGCAGCACCGAGGAGACCCTCTCCGGCCTCGACGCGGCCATCCAGCAGGCGACCAGCTGATGACCGCCACCACCCTCCGCGGCCGGGCGGGCTCCTCCGCCCGGCCGCGGTCGGCCCGCAGGCGCGAGGCCCTCGCCGGCTTCGGCTTCGTCGGCCCGAACCTGCTCCTGATGGCGCTGTTCCTGTTCGTGCCGATCCTCTGGGCGATCCAGCTCTCGTTCCAGGAGTCGCGCGGCTTCGGCACGCCCGAGTGGGTCGGCTTCGCGAACTACCTGCGGATGGGCGCCGATCCGGTGTTCTGGCAGAGCCTGGGCAACACGCTCCTCTTCACCGCGGTCACCGTGCCGCTCGAGCTCGCCGGCGGCCTCGGCCTGGCCGTGCTGCTCAACTCCGTGCTGCCCGCCCGCGGGATCTTCCGCACGGTGATCGTGCTGCCCCTGGTGATCTCGGGCGTCGCCTCCGGGATGATCGCGGTCACGATCTTCAGCGAGTCCTCGGGCATCGTGAACAAGGTGCTGAGCTCGCTGGGCGCCTCGCCGGTCGCGTGGCAGTCGGACGGCTCCGCGGCGATGATCTCGGTGATGCTGACCGCGGTGTGGCTGCGGATCGGCTTCAACATGGTGATCTACCTGGCGGGCCTGCAGAGCGTCTCGCCCGAGCTCTACGAGGCCGCACGGATCGACGGAGCGACGCGCTGGCAGCAGTTCCGCGCACTGACGGTGCCGCTGGTCGGCCCGTCCACCTTCTTCCTGCTGATCATGAACGTGATCGCCTCGTTCCAGGTCTTCGACATCGTCTTCGTGATGACGGGCGGCGGCCCCGGCTTCTCCACGTCGGTGCTCGGCACCTACGCGTACCGCAACGGCTTCCAGGTCCGAGAGCAGGGCTACGGCGCCGCGCTCGGCGTCGTCATCCTGCTGGTCTCCCTCGCCTTCACCTATCTGCAGTGGCGCACGAGCCGCACGCGCGACCTCGTCGACTAGGAGCCCTCATGTCGTCCTCCACCGTCACCACGCCCGCCGCGGTCGCCGCGGCCACCGCCCGCGAGACCCCGCGCCGGCGCCCCTCCCGCCGCGACGGCTCCCGCTCCGGACTCGTCGTCCGCCTCGTCGTCGCGATCGTCGCCTCGGCGGTCGTGTTCTTCCCGCTGTACTGGATGCTCGTCATCGCCTTCTCGCCGCGCGGCGAGGTGTTCGCGCCCGGCCCGCCCCGCTTCTGGCCGAGCGAGATCTCATTCGAGAACTTCGCGACGGTGTTCGCGCGCTTCCCCGTGGGCGAGTGGTTCGTCAACTCGGTCGTGATCGGGGCGTTCGTCACGGTGTTCACCGTCGTGGTGAACCTGCTGGCCGGCTGGGGCTTCGCGCGGCTGCGCTTCCCCGGGCGGAACCTGCTGTTCCTGCTCGCACTGGCCACGATGATGATCCCGGTGCAGGCGATCATGGTCGCGCAGTTCAAGCTCGTGACCGGACTGCAGATCTACGGCACCTACTGGTCGGTGATCCTTCCCGGAGCGGCGGCGGCCTTCGGGATCTTCCTCGCCCGGCAGTTCTTCCTCTCCATCCCGGAGGAGCTGATCGAGGCGGCGCGGATCGACGGGGCCGGCCACCTGCGGGTGTTCCTGCAGATCGTGCTGCCGCTCTCGAAGCCGCTGATCGCCGTCCTGATCCTGCTGGCTCTGCTCGGCAGCTGGAACGACTTCGCCTGGCCGCTGATCGCCCTGAAGGACAACGAGCTGTTCACGCTGCCGATCGGCCTGCTCTACCTCAAGGGCCAGTCGACGCCTGACTACAGCGCGAGCATGGCGCTGGCGCTGGTGTCGGTGCTGCCGATGGTGCTGCTGTTCCTGTGCTTCCAGCGCTACTTCGTGCAGGGGTTCGCGCGCAGCGGCATCCGGTGAGGTCGGGCGGCGGCACGGGTGGCGGCACGGGCGGCGTGGAGCGGTCGCCGCGGCCGGACGCTCCTGACCGGACGGGGCAGGAGAGAGCAGGGCAGGAGAGAACGGGGAAGGAGTGGGCCGACGGACGCGGCGGGCCGCCGACGGACGCGGCGGGCGGCGGAGAGCGTGAACCACGTGGAACTCGTCCGGTCGTGATCTTCCGAGTTCGACGGCTCTCCTGCGTGGCGGGGGCGTCCGCCAGCCGGAGCGGGACGGGAGCGGACCGGGACGCGGGCGGACCGGGACGCGGGCGGACCGGGACGCGGTGGCCGACGCCCCGAAGCGCCGAAGCACGACGGGACACGGGGTTCGAGGCTCGGAGCTCCGGGACACGGGACACGGGGCTCGGAGCTCGGAGCTCGGAGCTCGGGGCTCGGAGCTCGGAGCTCAAGGCTCGACGAAGCGCCAACGTGCCGACGGACCTCGCGGCGCCGGAGGTGAGAGAGCGCGAGGGCGCCTGGGCGTGTCCAGGCACGGCGATTCACCGCCTCGCGGCCGACGGAGTGTCGAATCGCCCGGCATGTCGGGCTGCGGATCAGAACGGCGGAGGCGCGTCCACGAACCGCGGCCGCGTCGGCGACAGCACCGATGGCGACGGTCGAGGTGACGACGGTCGCGATGACCTCAGCTGCGATGACGAGGATCGTGGTGACAGCGGGTGCGGCTGCTGCTCCGGCTGCGGCTCCGGCTCCGGTTCTTGCGCCGACTGCGGCGTCGGTCGTCGCGTGGGCGGCAGCGGAGCCCCGGGCAGCGCCCGCGGTCGGTCGGTGATCCGTCGGCCGGTGGGGGTCGTCCAGACGACGGTGCCGTCCGGATGGAGGGTGTAGGTCCAGCGGTCGCCGTGGCGGACGTGGTGGTGCGCGACGCAGAGCGAGGCCAGGTTGCCGAGGGCGGTCTCGCCTCCGTTCCGCCACTCGAGGGTGTGGTCGGCCTCCGCCGTCGAGGCCGCGCGCGTGCAGCCGGGGAACCGGCAGGTCCGGTCGCGCAGCTGCAGCTGGAGGCGCATCCGAGGGGGCGGGACGCGGAGGGTCCTGCCGACCGACGTCACCACTCCCGTGTCCGGATCGGTCAGCACCCGCGTGAAGGTGGCCGCCGTGCGGACGAGCTCCCGGGCGACGTCGGCGGGGACGAGACCGTAGCCGTCGAGTTCGGCCGGCGCGTCGTCGAGGCCGACGGCGGTGCTGGCGGCCAGGGTGAGGCGCACGTCGGCGCGGACTCCGGAGACCGAGGCGTGGATTCCGGAGCCCGAGGCACGGACGGCGCTCGCTCCTTCTCCCGAGGATCCGTCTGCGGAGATGTCGCCGTCGATGAGCAGATCGACGAGCGCGTCGGCCCGCAGCTGCGCGAGCGTCCGGCCGTCGCCGAGGGAGATGTCAGCGTCTCCACCGGCGCCGCCACCCGTCTCCGCGCCGAGCCCGGCACCAGCACGCGCACCAGCACCAGCACCAGCACCAGCACCAGCACCAGCACCAGCGTCCGTTCCCGCACCGACTGCTACCCGGGCATCGCCACGGGCACCAGCACCGCTCTGTGCAGTCGCAGTCGCACTCGCACTCGCACTCGCACTCGCACTCGCACCTGCACCTGCACCTGCACCTGCACCTGCACCTGCACCGAGCCCGATCCTCGCCGCGTCCGCCCCGTCGCGGAGCGAGCGGGCGATGCGGTCGAGACGGTTGTAGGCGCCGACCGCGACCGGGGCCGGCAGCAGGGCGCAGAGCGTGGCCATGCCGTCGGCCTCGGCTCCGAGCCACACGCTGCGGTCCTCGCGGGCGCGGGCGTGGCGCTCGGTGAACGGCTGCTCGTGCAGCTCGTCGCGCAGCCGCGCCACGGTCCGGCGGAGCTGGGTGGGCGTCTGGGAGAGCGCCGCGGCGGCGGCCCGCTCGTCGAAGGGCGCGCGCGACGGAGCGGGGAGGGTCGCGGCGGCGGCGCAGACGACCTCGCCGGCCTCCCAGAGGATCCGGGCCTCGGCCAGGAGGGTGCGGGTCTCCGGGAGGTCCTCGATGAGGAGCCGAGCGTGCTCGAGACGCCGAGACGCCACGCGCTCCGACATCCCGAGCGCCGTCGCGAACTCGGCTCGGATCGAGCGCTCCACGAGGTCTCCCGCCTCGCTCCGGGAGAGACGACTCCCCCGCGCGAACGACTCCGGCACGAGCAGCGCTGCCCGGTACGCCGTGTGCAGGGCGACGGCCCCCGCGAGCAGCACCGGCGCCGAGGAGCGGGCGAGCCCCGCCGCGAGACCGGCGAGCGCGCGCACCGCGTCGAGCGTCTGCGCCGTCTCGCCCGCGCGCACCGCCTCGACCGCCTGCGCCGCGTCACCCGAACTTCTCATACGTGTATTGAATCAGCGACCACCGACATCGGGCCGGGGCCCGTGACCAGGATCGGGACAACGGAGCCGGTACCCCGCCTGTGGAGGGACGAACCGCCGGCGAGCGCGGGCTCGCACACCGCTGTCCGCGCGATTCCTGAGCCGAGCACCAGCCCGCGCTCGCCGGCGGTTCGTCCCTCCACAGGCGGGGTACCGGCTCCGTTGTCCCGATCCTGGTCACGGGCCCCGGCCCGATG
>NZ_PSWD01000047.1:0-11029 GCF_002931705.1 Rathayibacter sp. AY1C5 | reverse complement strand
GGGAGAAGGAGAGAACCGCCGCACCGGCCGCGTCCTCGAAGCCGACGCCATCGGCCCCAACCTCACCCGCGCGACCGCCGTCGTCACCACAACCACCCAACGCGCACCCCGCCGCAGCGCCGCCTCCGCGGCTGAGTAGGACTCGGTCCTCCGAGATACTCCGCCATCCGCCGCAGAGTTCGCCGTTCTACGGCCTATATTCGCGGTTCTCCGTAGAGGACGGAGGCGGTCCGGGGTTGGGCTGCTGGAAGCTGCCCACGCCCAGAGCGGCGAGTCCCGCGGACACCGCCGCGCCCAGAAGGCGGAAGACGATCACGAATGCCTTTCCGACGAACTTCAACACGTTTGCCATCACGAGACCATCGCTTTCCGGAACTGATCGCAACGCTAGTGGTTCCGAGCGAATCCCGGTGGGTTCTACTCCCAGCCGTTCGCGATCCGGACCGCGTAGAGGATGACGTGATCCTCCGGGATCGCTGCGCGCACTTCCGGGATCGCCGCGGCGCTCGTCGCCGCGTTGCTGCGCACCACCGTTGATGCCGATTCCGCGCGCGTCCGGTGTGCCAGTTCCCACATGCCTCCATCGTCGCATCCGACGCTGACACGACCCGCTCGAGCGTGGGGGCCGGCGGCGCCGGCCCGTGAGGGGCGACCCCCTCACGCTCCCCGGTGTCCCGTTCCGGGGCGCGAGCTGCACTCGCGCAGCGGCGACGGAGCACCGCCAATGGGAGGCCGCGATGCGGCCCGTTCCATCCGTTTTCCTTACCTTGTTGCTCGGGCGGTTTCGGTGCAGTCGTAGTGTGTCGATCGTCCGAGGACGGCGGGTAGGGCTCCTGCGTTTTGGCCGCTGTGACGGCTTGTGAAGAATGGCCGCCGGCCGTCCACCCGATGGTTCGACCGCTAATTGAGAGAAGCGACCAGATCGCTGCGTAAGGAAAAGTCGGCGCGACCATCACCACCACCTGACTTTGCGAAGGGAGCGGCCATGCCGCAGATCTGGGCCGGGATCGATGCGGGGAAGGGGCACCATCACTGCGTGGTCATCGACGCAGACGGCGCCAAGCTTCACTCCGCCCGCGTCGCCAATGACGAGGCGGCGCTGCTCGAGCTGATCGCTACTGTCACGGATCTCGCCGGCGGCGACGAGTGCCTGTGGGCGATCGATCTCAGCAGTGGGGGAGCGGCACTGATCCTCGGGCTCCTCGCCGCTCACGCTCTGCCGGTCGTCTACATCCCCGGCCACGCCGTGCACCACGCGGCGAAGGCGTACCGGGGTGATGGGAAGACCGACGCGAAGGACGCGGCGATCATCGCCGACCAGGCGCGGATGCGCCGCGACCTGCAGGTACTGACGGTCGAGGACGAGACGCGCATCGAGCTGCGCGCGCTGACCGCTCATAGGAAAGATCTCGTCTGCGACCGCACCCGCGCGATCAATCGCCTCCGCGGGCACCTGCTCGAGTATTTCCCGGCGCTTGAGCGAGCGTTCAACTACTCCGCCAGCCGAGCTTCGCTTCTCCTGCTCACCGGCTATGCCACGCCGGACGCGATCCGGAAGATGGGGGAATCCCGCCTGGCGCGGTGGCTCCGCGCACAGGGCTGCCGAACGGCCGTCGCGACCGCCGCCGCCGCGGTCACCGCGGCGAAGAGCCAGCAGAGCGTGCTTCCTGGCCAGGCGATCGCAGCTGAACTCGCGCGCCGGCTCGCGCTCGATGTCATCGCTCTCGAAAGCCGCATCGCGGAGGTCGACCAGCTCATCGCCGCACGGGTCGAGACCAGCCGTGCCGCTGAGCTCCTGCGCTCGATGCCGGGCTTCGGTCCGCTGCTCTCGGCCGAGTTCCGTGCATCGACCGGCGCTGACCTCAGCGTCTACGTCAGCGCGGACCGGCTCGCCGGCGTTGCGGGCCTCGCCCCGGCGCCGCGCGACTCGGGCAAGATCAGCAGCAATCACCACCGGCCACGCCGCTACGACCGGCGTCTGCTGCGCGCCTGCTACCTCGCAGCGATGGTCAGCGTGCAGCAGAAGACCGAGTCGCGAATCTTCTACGACCGCAAACGTGGCGAGGGGAAGTCGCACAAGCAGGCCATCCTCGCCCTCGCCCGACGGCGTCTCGACGTCATCTGGGCGATGTTCCGCGATGACCTCCCCTACAGCTCACCCGTCGATGGCTGTCAGGGCGCTGCGCAGGCCGCCTCTAGCCCCACACGACTTCGTCAGCTACCGGAACCTACGCAAGGTGGTTCCCAGTTGAACGACCGTTGGTTCGTTCCAATATCTTCCTAACCGGAGTTTGTCGCTTCCGCACCTGGAACTGGCGCCCGAGCTCCGTCCAATGCGTCCATCGCCCGAACGCCCACTCTTCGCGGAATACATCCATTCGAAGGTGCCGTCCGCACCACTGAGCGGCGAGGTCGGCCAGTAGCTCCGGAGCCGCGGGTGGGCCAGTCACCGTGAGGTCTCGGAGCGGATCCGCGCCGTGGTGATCAGCGACCAGCCATCGGTCTCCCCACGAGCCTTCAAGCAGGGGAACCCCGTGGTAATCCTCAGTGCACCCCACCCAGAGCACCGTCATGCCGCCGGATAGACCCGGCACGTCGATACGAGCCCAGACGGTGTCGGGCGAAAAGTCAAAGCTGGTGTCGCTCGGCTGCACGTCCGTATCCCATGCGGCAGCGCGAAGGCTCAATCGCGTCAGGAACGCACGGGTGAACGGACTTGTGGATGGAAGTAGCTCGTCCATCGAAAACCACTCGGCCGTCGTCATCATCAGATTATGCGTCACTTCGACCAGCGGGGGCGCAAGACCGGCTGGCGCTGGCTGATGGAGCCTGCGGCACTGTTGACAACCTGATTGAGATTCTTCACCTCTCCGCGGTTCCAACCTATTTCGCTCCACCGGCTGCGTGCCGCCGATCCCGGACGCGCCCTACGGGCTTATTTCGCCCGTGATCGGTGTCACTCCGCCGGCTCCACTCAAACGGTTTTCCCCGCCCGAGAGGCAAAGAAAAACGATCAGCCAGGAGCAGGAGCAACACACATGGACACCCTCGAAGCGATCCTCCGTGACCAGACGGTCACCTACCTTGTCAGCAAGAACATCCTCTGCCCGCGCACCGGGGCCGTTCTCGACTCGCGCACCTGTGTCGTCTTCAACGACGCGGACGGGGATCCCGCGGTCGTCATCTCGCCCGAGGGCTGGCAGCAGATCGCGAAGGAGCCCGCCACCCTCGACCGCCTCGCGGAGCGCGGGATCACCGTCGACATCAACACCGCGCTGGCCGCAACCCGCTGAGAGGAACAGACCATGTACCGCACCGACACCGGCCTCGCGACCCCCGATCAGGTCGCCCTCATCATCACCGACCAGCGCGCTCACTGGGACCAGAACGCCGACGACAGCGACGACGTGATGCTCGCCGCCGTCCGCAACGCCCACGCCCTGCCGGGCGCCGAGCCCGTCGAGGACGACAGCTCCGCCCTCGCCGCCGCACTGATCGCGTTCCTCACCCCGGACCCCGCCCGCACCGCACCGGTCATCGACGCCGACACCGGATGCGCGACGCCTGAGCAGATCGGCCTCATCGTCGCGTTCGAGCGCAACTACTACGAGGAGCACGAGAGCTACAGCACCGAACGGCTGCTCGCGGGCGTCCGCAACACGCTCACCCTCCCCGGGGTGTGGGTGCTCGGAGGGTTCCCCGTCCGGGAGGACGGCACCGACCACGCCGCCGCGCTGATCGCGTTCCTCATCCCGGCGGTGACTACGTGATCGAGCGCAGCCGTGTCGATGAGCGGCCCGGGGCCGCGCGCGCGGCTCATCAGCTCTCGCGCCTGTCCAGCGGCCGACTCCAGCAGGAGGCCGACCGTGTGCGCCTGCACGGCGAGCGGCTGACGGGGCTGAGTCGGAAGACGAGCCGCCGCCTGATCGAGCAGGAGGAGGCGATCCGAGCGAACCGGATCGCCGCGGCGGACAGCGCCGCTGAGCGGCGGCTCATCGTCGGAGTCGTCATCGCGACGGGCGCTCTTCTCGCGGTCGGGCTGCGGCTGATCCTCACCTCAGGGCAGCTCCCTCCTCTGTTCTGACGAGCGGGCCGCGCTGACTTGTTGTCATGCTTACAAGTCGGACCTCGCCCACCGTCCCGCCTCCGCCTGCGCATCCCGTCAGGGCGAGCAGCAGTGCTCCTGCCAGTGCGATCCCTGCGGTCGTCCGCCTCATCGTGTCCCCCGATCACTCCGCCGCGGCACGTCGCCGGGCGCGTCACCTCGACGCCAACAGCAGCCGCCCGCCCGGACGGAGTCGTCCTGGCGGGCGGGCAGCCCCCGTCCCGGTCACGCGCGCGGGATGACCACCGAGACGCTCGCGCGCGAGGCGCCCGAGACGGCCGTGACCGTGCCGGTGCCGGCGGCGATCGAGCTCTTGCCCGTGCGGAACACCTTGGTCACCGTGGCGCCCGGGGCGACCGCGGCCGAGGACGCCGTGCCGTAGGGCGTCACGACGGTCAGATCGGCGGCCGCGCGGCCGGTGTTCGTCGCCGTCACCGTGACGACGACCTTCCCGAGGATCAGCCGCGAGGTCGCCTTCGCGGTGACGGAGGCGCCGGGCGCAACGCTCGCTCCGGCCAGCGCCGTCGTCACGCCGTCGACGCGCGCGGTGATCGAGACGGTGCCGGCGGTGGAGCCGGTGCGGATCCGGGGGAGCGCGGCGACGCCGTCGGCGCCCGACAGCACCGCGGCGGTCGTCGCTCCGCTCTCGAAGGCCGCCGGCCCGGTGATCGCGAAGCCCACCGAGCGGCCCGCGAGGGCGCGACCGGAGGAGTCGCGCACCAGCACGGACTGCGCGAGGTCGCGCGTCGTCGCGGTCGGCACGCTCTGCAGCGTCCCGCGCGCCTCCGCCGAGGCCGCGAGGGCGATGCCGTTCACCTCGATCTCGGCCACGCCCGTGGACCCGCCGTACTCGCCGGCTCCCCACGCCGTGAACACGAGCCGGAGCGCCGTCGTGGTCACCGGAGCGAACGTCGCGCGGTTCAGCACGTCGCGCTCGCGGCCGGGAGCCGCTCCGCTCACGGGAGTCCAGACGTCGCCGACCAGGTGCTCGACCCGCCACGACCGCGCGGGGATCAGCCCGCGTCCGTCGGCGTCGGCCGCGTCGCTCGCGAACAGCACCGAGGCGCTGTCGACGGTCACGGCGCTCGGCCAGCGCAGCTCGACGTGCTGCTCTCCGACCCGGGGCCAGGAGCCCCAGATCGTCGAGGCGGCGCCGTCGGCGACCGCTCCGACCGAGGTCCACGGCGAGGTGTACGAAGCGCTCGTCGACGAGGCGAGCGGAGCGATGTCGCCGACGTAGTCGGTGCACGGCACGGTCACGGTGACCGTCGCGGTCCGGGTGAGCTCGTCGATCCGGTCGACCCGCACGGACATGCCGGAGTTGAGCACTGCGCTCTCTCCGGCGAGCACGAACTCGTTCGCCTCGCTCGCGTCGCCCGGACGCTCGAGCAGGTCGCCGGCGTACGGCTGGCCCGGGTTCGAGCGCAGGATCTGCACGCCCGAGACGTCGCGGCGCACCTGGAAGGGACTCGTGTACGCGCCGCCGTCGGACGTCGTGTCGGCGCGGTCGTTGTACTGCGCCCAGTAGCGGATGCCCGTGTCCTGCGGGTCGTTCCAGGTGAGCGCACGCCGGCCGGCGGGTCCGGCTCCGAGGGTGTCGAGCGTCGTGGTGCGGGGTGCGCCGCAGACCGGCTGGCGGGTGTTCGGCAGCGTGCCCAGGCGCGCCAGCGACGGGGACGACAGCGGCAGGAACGACCAGGCGCCGCCCATCACGTCGGTCCGGTTGCCGTACTCCTCGCGGCGGCAGTCCGCGGGCAGCGGGGTGGAGGCGTAGTCGCGGGTCGTGGCGCAGTTCACGCTGTAGGCGTGCGGCAGCGAGAGGTTGTGGCCGAGCTCGTGCGCGAGGAAGTACGCGTCCGGTCCGGGCTGGAACGCGCGTCCGCCGTCATCGGGATCGCCGGACTGCTCGCCGTTGGCCCAGTTCGGGCACGGGTCACCCTCAGGCACCATGGCGACCAGGTGCTTGCCCGGTCCGCGCTGCCAGCCGGTCCTCTGCGCGATCCAGTCCTGCAGTCCGCCCGTGTTCGTGCAGCCGATCGGCTGGTCGACGACCTGCCAGTCGACGACCTGGTCGAGCTCGAAGCGGATCGCCCCGCTGGTCTCGCGGGAGTAGAACCGGTCGACGAGGTCGAGGGCGCGGACGGCGTCGGCGGTCGTGTACCCGCCCGGGACGGTGCCCTGCGGAGCGACGAGCGCGATCGTCACGCGGTGCGTCTGCACCTGGGCGCGCGCCGGGATCTCGACGTCGACGAAGTCGGCGTCGAGGGCGAGGGCGGCCTGCTGCGTCGTCGCGTCCGCCTCCGGCTCGATCACGGTGGGCTCGGCGTCTGGAGCCGCGACGGGGCGGTCCGGAGCGGGAGCGGGAGCGGCGGAAGCGGGGGCCACCGGAGCGGCCGCCGCTGGAGCCGCGGCGGGCCCTCCGGCGACGAGCCCGGAGGCCAGCAGCAGTCCGGTGAGCGCTCCAGGGAGCAGGGCGTGTCGTCGTCGCATGGTCGTCCTCTGGGTCGGTCCTCGCTGAGTGCCCCGAGCGGCAGCAGGCGGGGGCACGAGCTCCCGCCGACCTCCTCGCCGCTGAGGAGTCGGCTGACGTTACCGTGAACATCCGTGCAGGAACGGGCAGATGTCCCTCCGCGGCGGCCCCTTTCCGGGTGGGGACCAGAAATGACGAAGGCCGGGAGCGGGACCCCGGCCTTCAGCGACGATCAGATCTCGGTGTGCCCCAGATCCGCCGCGTCCAGCAGTCGGATCTCGGTCTCACATGCAGGGGTCGCAGGTGGGGGAGGGCCGGCCTTCCAGCCGGCCCGCGAGGGGCGATCCCCTCACACTCTCTAATGGTCTCGGCTGGCCTGGTGCCGGCTGTCAGGCTGGTCCTGGCTTGCTCGGGCGTGACTCATCACACTCTTGACCGCAGTGTCTTGCCGGGGACCTGTCCGTCCGAGCGAGCTAGTTCCGGCGTGACGCTGCGATGGCTTGATAGAAGGTTGTCCGCGACTTCGGCCGCGTGACTCGTTAGAGAGATGCCTCCGCGGCGCATCCCACCTGGATGACCCCTGAGGAGAAGAGGCCGCATGATCGTCGCCCACCACTATGACCACGTCGTCGGAGTCGACACCCACGCCCGCACCCACACCTACGCAATCGTCGCTACCAAGACCGGCGAGATCCTCGGAACGAAAGCCTTCCCGGTCACGGCGGCGGCGATCGACAGAGCGATCGCCTGGGTGCGAGGCATCGCGGGCGGGTCGGTTCTGTTCGCGATGGAGGGCACTGGCTCCTACGGTGCGTCGTTGGGTCGAGCGCTGCTGCGTGACGAGATCGTGTTCTGCGAGGTGCGGCCGCCGAAGAAGTCGAGCCGTGTCCGCGGCAAGACTGATGAAATCGACGCGATCGCTGCCGCGACCTCGGCGATGGGAATCGAGCTCGAGGCGCTGACTCGGCCGAAGGCCGACGGGCTGCGCAACGCGCTCCGAGTGACGCTTGATGCCCGCCGGGATATGGAAGTTCGTCGCACGAGCGCCCGGAACCAGCTCAACGCGTTGGTTCGTACCGCGGACTTCGGGCTCGACACGAGGCGGGCACTCACCGATCGCGGTGTGCAGCAACTCGCCAATCTGGACGCTAATCGTTCCGACGTGGCTGAGCGCATCATCCGCGCTGAAGCTGTCCGGTTGGCCTCGACCGTGATCGATCTTGGACGACAGATGCGACACAACCGCGAAGTGTTAGCTGAGCTGGTCGAGCTTCTCGCGCCCGGGCTGCAGCAGATCTACGGCGTCGGCCCGGTCACCGCCGCAGTGGCAGTCGCGGCATACTCCCACCCCGGCAGGGTGCGGAGCGAGGCTGCGTTCGCAGCTCTCGCCGGAGTGAACCCGATTCCGGCGTCATCGGGGAACACAACACGCCACCGGCTCAACCGTGGCGGTGACCGTCAGCTCAATCGCGCGCTCGACGTGATCGCTCGCGTACGGATGGTCTCCGAGGCGCGCACTCGCGCATACGTCGAGCGACGAACGTCAGAGGGCCGAACTGTCCGCGAGATCAGGCGCAGCGTCAAGCGATACATCGCACGTGAACTATTCAAGGCGCTACAGGTCCGCATGGTGTTGGGCACGTAGCCGTGTGAGTCGACGCCGAGCACGATACGAGGGCGCCTGTTCGGCCGTCTACGGGGCGTCAGGGGTGACGAGTCTTACGCGAGGGTCGTGGAGTCCTGATCATCTAAGCGGAACACTGCGCAGCGCGGCGCGGCCGCTGCGAAATCGGCAGCGGTCGACTCCGGGCCGACTTCGAAGATCTGAGCGGCGACTTTTCGGCCCTGGCTGTGCTGATGCCAGTACGCGCTGAGGATCGGGCCGCGCTGTTCGAGGGTCATCTCGGTGAAATTCGCGGCCTCTCGTCGTCGGCCGCGCTGGATCTCGCCACGGCCGGCAGCCCTCACGTTCTTGACCCAGGACATCTTCTGCCCGGCGACCACGTACCGAGCCCCGTCCACGACCACGATCGAGACGGGTGTGGACCGCGGCTCGCCGGAGACCCGGCCGACCACGGTCAGAACATGCGGAGGACCGGTGGTGATGCCGATGTTGTTGAGGAACACGATCACCCTGTTGGCGTACTTCAAGAACGGGGGAAGGTTCTTGTCTTGTGGCATGTCCTACGACCTCGCTTCAAACACGCGGCCCCTCGGGCTCGCTGCGGCGTCCAGTATCCATCGGGACCCCGTCGACTCCCTGACCGGCGCCGCGGGGTCGCACGCCGAGACGACGACCGACCGCTTCATCGCGTGTTGGGTCTTGACTCGAAGCCATAGAAGGGTCCCCGGGGAGCATGGCTTTAGTGGAAGTTGATCGTGGAGGGCGCAGGTGCCTTCCACGACTCTTCCTGATACGAGTGCGGGTCGTGAGCCTCGCGGGGCGGCTCCCCGAACGGATCCTTCGGCAGCGCCGTCGGCGCTGTGGTGAACTTCGCGCGGAGCGATGCGGCGATGGAGCGAATGCGGTAGATCACGGCGTTCATGTCGTTCTCCCGTTCGGGGTGATCAAGCGTCACCTGCCCGAAGCCTACCGACGTCGTTTCTCCGGCGGGGCGCGAGCTCCGCACGCGCAGCGGCGACGGAGCACCGCCGGCGGGAGCCGCTACGCGGCGCGTTTCCAGGTTTTCTTCACCTCTCCGCGGTTTCAACCTATCTCGCTCCGCCGGCTACGTGCCGTCTCTCTCGGACGCGGTCGCACGCTCCCTTATTTCGCCCGAGAGAGCCGTCACTCCGCCGACTCCACTCAATTGGTTTTCACTCGCCGGAGAGGCAAAGAAAAACGATCAGGAAGACGACAAAAGCCCCGTAGTTGGTCTAGAACCACGGGACTTGTCGCCTCAATGGTCGCACACCGATTGAGGAGAAACCATCGTGACTATCACTACCGGAACCGGGACCGTTCAGCACATCGACCCGACCGTCCTCGTGATCGAGGCGAACGTCCGCACCAGCGCCCCGCTGACGAAGGACTTCATCGCGTCGATCCGCGAGAACGGCGTCATCACCCCGGTCCTCGCCCGCCGCGACGAGCACGGCAACGTCATCGTCCGCGCCGGGCAGCGCCGCACCCTCGCCGCCCGCGAGGCCGGAGCGCCCACCATCCCGGTCTACGTCGTGGAGGGCGACGACAAGGCCGCCGACCGGATCGTTCAGCAGATCATCGAGAACGACCAGCGCGCCGAGCTGAGCGTCGCGGACCGCACCGCCGCGTGGGCGCAGCTCGCGTTCGAGGGCGTGTCCGCCGCAGCGATCGCCAAGCGCACCGGCACCAAGACCGACGCGGTGTAGAAGGGGCTTGCGGTCGCGGAGTCCGCGACCGTCACGTCCGTGCTCCGCGAGCACGAGCTGACCCTGGACCAGGCGGCGGTGCTGTTGGAGTTCGAGGACGACGCCGACGCCCGCGCGAACCTGATCGAGGTCGCCACCCACGACCCGGCCCAGTTCGAGCACACCGCGCAGACCCTCCGCGACGAGGCCGCGCACCAGGCGCTCCTCGCGGCGACCGCCGCCGAGTACACCGGCAACGTCTTCCAGATCCTCACCCGCTCCGACGCCTACGGCGACCAGGCGACGTGGACGCCGATCCGGCAGCTGCGCGGCGAGGACGGGAAGAGCGTCACCCCTGAGCAGGTCGCCGCCGCTCCCGGCCGCGGAGTGCTCATCGACACCAGCTGGCGCGGCGAGGTCGAGGTCACGCTCCTCGTTCAGGACCCCACCGCCGCCGGATTCACCTACGCCTACGGAGCCCCCGAGCAGCCGCAGACCGAGGAGGAGGCCGAGGAGGAGCATGCCGAGAAGTCCGCGGAGCGGAGGGTGCTCATCGCCAACAACAAGGCGTGGAACGCGGCCGAGAAGGTGCGCCGCGAGTGGATCGCGACCTTCCTCGCCCGCAAGACCCTCCCCAAGGACGCGGATCGCGTCATCGCTCTCGGTCTCACCGCTCACCGGTTCGCGGTGTCCTCCGGGATGACGGGCGGCAGCGACCTCGCGCACGCGCTGCTGCACATCGAGCGTCCCTCCGGCTACCGCGCCGACGCCCTCGCAGCGCTGGTCGAGGGGAACCCCGCGAAGGCCCGCCTGGTCGCGCTGGCCGTCGTGCTCGGAGGCCAGGAGGCGCACACGAGCAAGGAGTCCTGGCGACGCGGCGACGAGCGCACGGCCGAGCACTTCCGCCAGCTCGCGGCCTGGGGATACGCGCTCTCCCCGGTCGAGCAGGTCGTCACTGGCGACAGCACCCCCGCCGACGCCGCAGGACTCAGCTAGCCCACCCGGCGGGGACCGGCTCGCGCCGGTCCCCGCCCCTCCTCTTCTCCCACTGCTGCACAGGAAGGCCCGACCATGACCACCACGACCACCGCCCCCCGCCCCGCCCACCGCTTCGACCCGTACCA
>NZ_PSWD01000046.1:0-11490 GCF_002931705.1 Rathayibacter sp. AY1C5 | reverse complement strand
ATCCCGCACGCCGGCCGGCTACGGCACCGAGTTCTACAACGCCGACCGGGAGTACTCGACCGCCGTCGGGCGCATCATCAGCAACGCTCTCGACGCCGAGCTCACTGCGCAGAACGTCGACGTCGACGCCGCGAACCTCAGCATCGCGGGCGAGGCCCACTGCCCCGGAGCGACCTGGTGACCCGCAGGAAGACCGACGAGGCGGAGCGACTCACCGAGGCGCTGCGCGTCGCCTCGCCTGACCTGCTCAAGTACCTGCAACGCCGCCTCCCTCTCGAGGACGCCGCCGACGCACTCGCGGACGTCATGCTCACCGCATGGCGCCGCGTAGGCGCCCTTCCCCGCACCGCGGAGGAGTCGCGGATGTGGCTTTTCGGCATCGCCCGGAACGTCCTCTCGAACAGCACCCGCACTGAGAACAGGCGAGCCGACCTCTCCGGCCGGCTCCGCGGCGTTCTGGCGACCGCTCCTACCGAAGGACGCCCCGCCGACGAAGGAGTCGACGTGCGCGATGCGATCGCCAGGCTCGCGCCAGAACAGGCCGAGCTCGTCCGCCTCATCCACTGGGACGGCTTCTCCATCACCGAAGCAGGACAACTCCTCGGCGTCCCCGCGTCCACGGCACGCACCCGCTACCAACGAGCACGAGAAGACCTGCGGTCGACCCTGGCGGCATCACCAGCAAGCGACGACGACGCCAAGCCCCTCCGAGCGGTCCGCTGAAAGCGTCCCGCAGATCGATCCCCATACGGAACACGCTGCAGCGAATGCCGGTAAGCGACCTGGGGCACGGGCGACGTCGGCTGCGGCGGGAACCGCGGGCAGCGGTCGTGTGTACCGGGATGACGCCTTCCCCAGCCGAGGTCGATACGCTCGCCACTCCGAGGAATGAGGTGGTCGTATGTACGGATCGAAGAGGCTCATCGATTTTGCCGTGGCCGAGGAGCAGGCACGGCGGCAGCGCATGGAAGCCGACCGCGAGACCGCGGATCACGGAGACGATCGCCCTGAGGGGTTCGATGCGAGCTCCACCCCTCTGCCCAGCTACAGACCTCTTGCAAGCGGCCGGGGCGACACTGCTAGCGACGACGCGGAGTAGCCCAGTCGCACAGTGCCGCGAGAACACACGCGCTGAGGAGCGCAACGACGCCGCGAGAAACGCCGCTATAGGTGACCGGTTTAGGATCCCGATACGGGACGCGCGCCAGCACTGTGATACCTCGCGCCACGGTGACCGAACGACGTCGGAACCGACGAGGATCCGAGGCGTGAAGAACAGCAGTGACGGTGAGCACTACCTCCTCCTCAGGACAGCCCTCTGGGCAGACGCCACCGACGTCGTTGGAATCTATGGCAGCGAGCAGCGCGCTCGGGAAGCAGCAGGTTCCTCTACGGGACCCGATCGGTGGACGCTCGAGGAGTGGAGAGGAGACGTGCGCCGCAGCAGTCTCCAGCTCCAGGCCGCTACGCGCTCACGCTGACGCAATGGAGTTGCACGGCTACAGTCACGAAGGAGGGTCGCGATGCGGCGACCGCTGGGGAGGTCGCTGTGGGCGAATCGAATGATGGCCGCTTCAAGAAGCTGCCCGATCGGATCGAGCCGGCTCAGCAGACCGTGAGCGTCCCGGCCAGCGAAGACGACTCCACGACGCCACCGCAACCGCCGGCCGGCGTTCCTGACCTCGTGATCGCGACTCGCGTGGCGGACGCCGCCACGATGACCGGCCTTCTCCGCCGTACGGCGGGGCGCGTTGCACTGACGGTCGTCGTCGTCGCGGCCGGCCTCGTCACCGTCCTCGCCGCGCTCAACCTGCGCTTGTAACCAGACCGATCAGCCGTGAGCGAGGACGGCGCGTCCGACAGCGGCGCCTCTCGACTCGCCCACCGAACATTCCGGGGATCCCATGCTCAGAGCACTTTCGTCCACTTCCATGTTCTGGATCGGTGTCGCCGGGATTCTCCTGGGCATCGTCTTCGGCACGATCGTGCCGTTCTGGATCGCCCCCTACCAAGCCAACGGATCACCCACCGTCGAACAGATCATCAGCACCATCCCGGTCCTCACACGAATCGCGGAGGGCATCGGCTACTCGTTCGTCGCAGGAGCCTTCGTCGTTCGCCACTTCGAGAAGCGCGAACTCGTCGACGCTCGACGGTCCGTGCACTTCGTCGGCCGAGCAGCCCGGAAAGACGAGCAGTAGCCCCTCCGAGCAGTCCGCTGAAAGCGTCCCGCGGATCGATCCCCTTACGGGACCGCTCCTCAAGTCCGCTCGTCGCGCGACTAACGGGTGGGGGTCGTCAAGCGGATACCGATGAGTACGAGCCCCGCCGCCACCGCCGCTGCACCGAAGGCGACGGCGGCGGTGGCGCCCACTGAGCCTGAGGTGAACGCGCCGATGAAAGTCATTGCCGCACCCACGATCAGAAGGACGGCCGTGTACGCGTTGCCGAGCGTGCGATTGGTCATTCCCGGAATGTAGCGCCAAGTGTTGGCGCACGAGTGCGGTGGAGTCACTCGGTGACTCATAGTGCGAGCGTTGGAGTATGGTTCGGATCATGGTCGGCGAGATGCGAGAGACGACGTTCTGGATCTTGACCACGTTGGCGACAGGTCGGCGCCACGGTTACGCACTCCTCCAGGACATCGAGGAGCAGTCCGAGGATCGCGTGCGCCTTCGAGTGACGACGCTTTACGCGGCACTTGAACGGCTCGATACGGAGGGACTCATCTCTTCCGATGGAGATGAGCGGATCAACGGTCGAGTCCGTCGCTACTTCCGACTGACCGACGCCGGCCGTACTGCGCTCGGTGTCGAGGTCGACCGCATGGAAGCCAGCGCGCGCCGAGCACGGGCGAACCTCGGACTCGTTCCCGCCGCAGCGATCCGACCTGGCCACGCCCCTGATTGGAGAACGGCATGACGACGAACGATGACGCCTACCGAGCCGACCGCTTCCGACGCGCGTTGCGCTGGTACCCGCCCGTATGGAGGGCGGAGCACGGTGAGGTGCTGCTCGGCATCCTGTTGGACGAAGCCGACGACGCAGGCCGGTCCCGCCCCACGCTCGGACAGCGAGTCACTTTGATGGTCGGTGGGGTGCGTCATCACTTCCGTTCGCACGCTGGCCGATCGCCGGCCGCGATCATTCCGCTCGCTCTCGCCACGGCGTTCTTCATCTTCTACTTCACGATCAACTGGTCACCGGGGATCAACTATCCCGGCGCGATCGGACCGTTCACCAATCCCTCCGTCTTTGCGGGAGCCGCTTTCGTTGTCGCGCTCGGGCTCGCGGTGGCCGGACGAACAGGTGCCGCCCGCGGCATGGCACTGGCGGCTTCTGCCGCGGAACTGATCATCGCTTTCGTTTCGGCGTCCGCTGGGTGGCTTGGTCCCGGCCTCTCGACAGCGGCGCCTATCGCAGCGCTCGGCCTGCTCACAGCGCTCCCCTGGCGCGGGCGAGTCACCGCCGCGGTTTCGACGCTCGTACTCATCGGTCTGCCTGTCCTGCTGATCGGGATTGAGGTGCTCGGAGCAGTGCTCTTCCCGATGTATCCAGCGCTGCCGGCTGGACTGCAGCTCCCCATCGTGTGCGGCGTGCTGCTGGCGATCGGACTCGCCGCGAGCCGAGCAGCGCGACTCGAAAGGAAACTGCCTGGCGCCCTCGGCGCCTGACGTGCCGAACTCGGGCTTCATCATTCGCGAGCGGTTCCGTAGCCGAGGTCCCGGAGTGGGACAGAACATCAACTGGTCGATCATCTGTAACAGCAGCTCGGCTGGGGACATGTCCCAGGTATGAGCCCACCACAGTCCGCTCGCGAGGCGAGCTTCTCCGAGCTGTACGAACGCGAGTACGTCAGCGTCGTCAGATTCCTGAGGCGTCGCGCTGACCCCGAGCGTGCCGCCGACCTCGCGCACGAGGCGTTCCTGATCGCCTGGCGCCGCCACGACACCGCGCCGTCGGAGGACGAGCCCGCGCGGGCGTGGCTGTTCACCATCGCCCGGAATTGCCTCCTCAACGACCTTCGCGGCCAGCAGCGCTCCGCCGCGCTCGCGATCCGGGTCGCCGCTCACACCGACGCGGCCGCGCGGTCACCGGAGGACGCGATCGCGACCCGGCTCGACCTCTACCAGGCGTGGCAGCAACTCAAACCGCAGCACCAGGAAGCGATCGCGCTGACGGCCTGGGAAGGACTCGACTCCCCGTCCGCGGCCGGAGTGCTCGGCATCACCGCCGTCGCCTTCCGGCTCCGACTTCACCGAGCACGCACCGCGCTGCGGGCACTGCTCGATCCCCCTTCGCATCAGCACCACGCGCCCGCCTTGGAGGCATCATGACCACGCCCGAACTCCTCGCCACGAAAGACCTCGACCCGGCCGCCCAGTACGAGCTCGACGGCCCGGCTCGCGAGGCCGCCGAAGCGCGGCTCCAGATGATCCTCCACAGCGACCCGGTGGCCGCTCGAGAGCCCGCCGCTCGGCGTCCTCGGGGATGGCAGTTCATCCTTCCCGCAGGACTCGCGGCCGCAGCGCTGGGGGTCGCTCTCGCCGTCCTGCCGTCCGGTGTCGACTCCCGCGCGTACGCCTCATGGACGTCGACCGCGGAGGTTGCCAGCGCCTCCGACCTGACCGTCGCCGGCGCGGCGTGTGCAGCTGGTGACACGGAGCAGCTCGGGCAGCCGGCGATAGGGGAACGGCGCGGCGACTGGGTCCTGCTCTCCTACACGACCCCCAGCCAGCGGGCGTGCCTCATCGAGATCCCGGCCGGGACGAGCACTGCCGGGAGGGCGCTCATCAGTTCCACCGGAAGCGAGGGCGGGTTCACTCCGCTCGCTGACGAATACACGCAGGGAGGCATCAGCCAGTTCACCGGCGAGAACCTTCCGCCCGCCGTCTTCACCAGCGGCGATGTCGGCTCGGACGTGACCGGACTCACCATCCGCACCAACGACGGCACGAGCGTCCTCGCCACGATCACAGACGGCCACTGGGCAGCCTGGTGGCCCGGAACCGGCCTCACCGAGGGAGGCGAGACGGGCCGCAGCGGACCCGAGCCGACCTTCACCGTCACACTCACCCTCCGCAACGGAAGCACCATCACCGACGCCAGAGAATCCTTCAACCAACCCACCCGGTAGACGATCATCCCTAGCGTTACAGGAGAAGGCGCCAACGCTGCCCACCAAGAAAGGAGTGGGGACATTGCTTACCCTGAGCCGATGGGGGCATTCTCGAGGGCGCGAAGCACGGTCGTAGTCGCAGCATGCCTGATCGTCATCACGGGATGCACGCCACAGCCCACGCCGCCGGCTCGGGTGACGCCCACGGATGGCAGCTCCGACGCTGCGCTCACCGGCGACCTTGGCGTGGCAACGTTCACGGGGAGCGATGGGACGGCCAGCGTCATTCGCTTGAGTGCGGCAGACGGTCGGCTGGCCCTCGCGTCAGAGGCGCTCGCGATCCCCGCCGCAACAGAATCCTCTTCCGGTTTCGTCGCGGTCATGGGGGCGCTGGATCCGATCGATGAGGGTGCCACCTGTTTCAACGTTGATTTCCCGATGCGCCTCGCGGACGCGGAGTCGGGAAAGCCCTACAAGGCGTGGCGGAACCTCGCCGAGTTCCGCGGCGACCCGACAGCGATCGATCAGCTCGTCCTCACGACCCGACCGCAGAACGACCCGGACTGCTCGACGGAAATCATCGCCATCGCTGACATCCAGTGGAGTGTGGAGCCCCAACGCAGCACCCTCGTCGCCCGGGACACCGGCCCGCGCGCAGCAGCACGTGGCGAGACCAAAACGACGAACGGAGTACCAACGTCATACAGCGTCGCTCGCAACGACCTCGCAGAGGACGTCGCGGCACGATTCGGCATGACGGACGATGACCTGTTTTACCTCAACCCGTTCCGCTTCCCCTCGAACGAGATATTGCGCGTAGGGGAAGAGCTGAACCTCACCGTCACTGCACGATGAGCCACGTCCTTCCCGCTACCAACGAGGACCCCTGATCGTGACCAACACTCCCGCTCCAGCAACTCCGACGACCTCGACTACAGCACCCGAAACTTCACTGGACAGCCTCATCACCTGGTCGGGCGTGGGACTCGCCACCGCGATAGCAGCCCTGATTCTCATGCTCAGCAGCTTCATGGTCGCAACGGGCGTGACCGATTCGGACCCGTCTGAGGGAGTTTTCGGAATCGCGTTCGGTGCGATCGGCGTCGGGACGTGGATCGCCCTCGCCGCTGTCGCCGCTCACATAGTGGCCCGGAGACATCCGCGTCGCCGCGTCCCGCTCGCCTTGATTCCTGCCGCAGCGAGCCTCGCCTGGTGTGGACTGGCCATCTCCCTGTTCTCCTTCTTGATCATGGACGTCCTCGGCCCTCTGTCGATGACCTGGTTGTCCTCCATCGACTACCTCCTACTCGCGCTCCACGCCGTCCTTCTGACCGCAGGCACCATCCCGACAGGGCTCGGGTTCCTCGTGACCGGCATCGTTCTCCGAAGGATCCGTTCCCGCCGCAAGCGGGCTGCGCTCGAGCTCGGGCCATCCCGGTGAACGACCCCCATACGGGACGGATGGTGGGGCCGTTTCTGGTCATCACAGCGACGACATAGCCCCGCGGAGCTGGCCCCATCCGAACGTCCCCTCACGGGACGTCTCGAGCAGCGACCGAGCAGCACAGGGTGCGTGGCAGGGGGTGCAATCTTGATCTTTCTTCCTAGAACAACATTGTGCTAACTTCCTTGCACAAGGCGAAGTCGTCGCCGCTGATGTCTGCTGTGGAGGTCCCATGTCACTGCTCATTCCCCGCGAGGTGTATCAACTCCTCTCGGCCGTCGCCGCTCCGGTCACGTTCGGCCTCATCTGCTTCGTGTTGTCCTGGGTGTACCCGCGCCGGATCGTCTCGCTGCCGACCAGCGGACGTCGCACGTCGACACTGACCTGGGCGGGAGTGGCCGGCGCTCTCCTCGTGATCGTGGTGGCGTTCGTCGTTCACGTGAGCACCCCGGCGGACACGACCGGATTCGAGGGGTGGTGGCGCCGGCCTGCCCCGCTGCTCGTCGCCGCCCTCGTGGTGACGGTCGCCATGTTCTTGGTGCGCCGCGAGCCCCTTCCGGCGCCGGGCGAAGCTGCGGTCGCTCCTCAGCGTCGCTGGAACGAGTTCGCTTCTCGGCCTCTGCTGTGGGTCGGCGCGGTCATCGCGGCGCTGCTCGCGCTCACGTCGGTCTGGCAGACGGTCATCGCCACCAGCGCGCCGGCAGATGCGTTCTTCCTCGGCAACGTGCCCGAGCACACCACTCTGCCGATCTACATGCCCTTCAACGCGAACTACGGCTACATCGCCGGCGTCGGCTGGCCGAACTACCTCGCCACCCTGATCACCCTCGTCCTCGCCGTGGCCGCCCTCGTGCTCGCACTACGCACGGACGCGAACCGGCCCCTGCGCGCTCGATCGACCGCCACCAGCGTGCGCCCGGAGCGAGAGCTCACCGCTCGCCTCTTCACCCTGCTTCTACTCGGCGGGCTGATCACGACGCTCGGCGCTGTCTGGATGCACGCCGGAGATATCGGAACGATCATTGTCGGAGTCGAGGGACAGACCACCGCCGACGGGAACCTCATCTACGTCGGCAGCGCCTACCGCACCTTCGCGCAGCCTCTCCTCTACGCCGGATTCCTCGGCCAGGGGATCGGCATCGCACTCTTGCTCCGCGTCGCGACCGACACCCTCCGCTCCGCCGCCGCACTCCGGCGTGCACGTCGGCCGCTCATCGAGACGATCCCCTTCGACGGAGTGACACAGTGACCACGCTGACGATCAAAACCGCGGAGGAAATCACCGAACGATTCCGCGGAGCCATCCAAGCCGGACAGCTCGGTGACGGCGAACGCCTTCCGACCGTCCGCCAGACGGCCCGCGACTTCGGAGTCGCCCAAGCCACCGCTGCCAAGGCCTACAAGACCCTCGAGCAAGACGGCCTCGTCGTCACCCGCACCGCCGCCGGCACCCGCGTCGCCCCAGGAGCATCACGCGCGCCCCAACTCGTCGTAGAACGCGCACGAGCCCTCGCGGACTCCGCCGCTTCGGCGAACGTCTCCCTAGACGACGCTGTTGCCATACTTCGCGCGATCTGGGGTTGAAAGATGGACCGACGCCGCCACACTCGCGCCGCGAGTGCAGACAACCTTGAACAGACCGCACGAGACATGAGCACCGGAAGATCCCCTTCCAGCACAGGGAGCGGCGCCCTGACTGCCGGTGCGCCCTCATGCCAGGATCGGGCCATGGGAATCAGCAGAATCGGAATCACGCTCGCCATAGCCGGCGTAGTTGTGCTGTCCGGCTGCACCGCAAACGAGACCGCCGGCGACGAATCATCGAGAGTTGCTGTCGAATCATCAGGCGTGGATTCGGCAGGCTCGCCGGCGCCGGCCGCGTCCGATGGCCCTGAGCTCAGCGCATTCGAGCAGCAACTCCCTCTGAGGGGCGACTTCGTCAGTCAGCAGACCGAGACGACAGGATCGGTCCTGATCGAGCGCCGAGCGGACGGATCGACCTGGGCAATCCTCACCGACTTGTCGACCGGTGACGCATCTGATCTGAGGCTGCAACTCAAGGAGGGTGCACTGGAGCAGGACAGCTCTGGCGCCTGGGTCGACACTGCCGGCTACTCCTTCGACATCGGCCCCCTGGACCCGGAACAGCCGGACCAGGAAATCGCAATACCCGGAGCGCACACCATGCCGGCGATCAGAACCCTCACCGCCATGAACTACGAAGGCCCCGATTACCCGTCCTTCGGATCCGTTGCCCTTGAGAGGTAGCCATTACGCACTCCGCTCCCGCCGGCCGCGCTTGTGAACTGACCTAGGTGACTCTCGACCTGCCAGCGTTCCTGCTGGTTCTCTTCCTGAACTACCTGCCCTTCATCGCGGTCGGCTTTGTCGTCCTGTTCGTGATCGTGGGGTTCGTGGTCCTCATGCGCCGCGAGGCGCGACGCGACCGCAAGTAGAGACCGCTCGACCAGGTGCACGGGGCGTCGCCAACGTTGGCACTTCATGTCTAATGGTGCGGTGCGGTTGAGAAGTGGGGACTTCGTTGACGCCGCGAGCGGCCATACCGGGCAAGGGGCTCCGGTGCCGCCCTGCTCTCGGCTGCGCGCATGGCGCGGCCGAGAGCAGCACCCGCCAGCTCAGTGGTGCTGCACCCAGATGTTCGGCTCCACGTAGATCCCCTCGTCCGCATCACGGTCAACGCGCAACGTCGAAAGGCCGCCGGGAATGACGTACTCCCCCGACGCAGGCAGGGCCATCCCGGTCCACTCCTCCCACTGGGCGACGGTGCCGGTCATCACCTGCGACCGAGGGGCGACGCCGAGGACGAGAGCGCCCATCCGCAGGTGCGTACGCAGCCACGGATCCAGCGGCAGCCCGTCCTCCCGCGTCCACGCCGCGTAGACGTCGATCGGGGTCAGCGGGTAGCGCGGCTTCATCGTCGGGCGCAGCGGGACGATCATGTGGTCGTAGCCGCTAGTGACGCCGAGGTCGCGAAACGCGCCGAGCAGCGTCCCGGCGAGGCCGGCGCCGGTGCGGTCGGGATGCACCTGGGCGGCGCAGACGACGAGGGTCGTCGCCTCGTCCTCCTCCTCGAGCGCCCGGCGGAGGGAGTCGCCGTACCCGGCGGGCAAACCCTCGCGGGTGCCATCCCACCGGATTGGCACAGCCCAGCCCGCGGCGACCGGCACGTCTTCATCGAGGACCACGAGCTCGAACCGGGTGAATCGCTCGCGGATGTGCGGCAGGTGCTCCTCCGCGAGGCGGTCGGCGGAGATGAACGCCGGCCACCCCGAACCGAAGAGTGTCTCCATCTGCGCGTCGTCTCGGGGGCGCGCATTGAGTAGTTCTACCGACGTCATGGGCTCAGTCTGCGCGGAGGGCGGCCGCTAGGCGATCCCCTAACTGGACTCCTCGCGGCTAGGCCTCAGCGCCCCGCTAGGCTGCGGTTCATGACGATGCAGGCGCTCCTCAACACACTCGATGACATGCAGATCGCACTTCAGAGCGAGGACTATCACAAGGTGGGGCAGCTGTCATTCTTCGCCTACGACCACACCGGCGTCGACCTGGCGGGTGTGTACCTCGCGAAGGCGAAAGCGTGCGCCGCGAAGAACGACATGCAGGGGGCTGCCGAGGCTGTTCTGGCTGTCTTGGCCGTTGTCAACTCCCTCGGAGCGGAGTCAAAGAGATACAAGACCTCGCTTCCCAACCAGCCCTAGCCGGGTTTCGCTGCGCGAATCTGCCAGGTGACGCCGAGACGGCGACGTGCTCTGTCGAGTTGCGTCCGGTGCATCGGCTTGGCTTGCGCGTCGTCGGCTGCGATCTGAGCGAGAAGCAGCATGAGGGCTTGGACCCGCATCCACGTCTCGCCCTGGTCCCAGTCCGCTTCCCATAGGAGCTTCACGCCGTACGGGTTTCCCTCGTTCTCGGGCGCTATGGCGAGGTAGACGTCCGCAACGCTGGACGTGCCGTGCGAGTAGAGCCCTAGCGTCCGGTACATCGCGTAGATCTGGGGGCCTCCAGCGATCGCGTCGCACCGCTCCTTGAAGCTACGCGTGCTCTTGGCGCGGGCGTCCCGATTCTCTTCCTCGTCCAGTCGACGGATCACGTCGGACAGGTCAGCGAGGCCCAGGTCGGTCACCTCCTTGAAGGTCTGGCGCCGGTTCTTCGTGTCTACTGCGCTCAGCGCTGCTCCACCGTCATCGGTGACCAGTAGCCAGGCCGCGTTCATCGCGCATTCCATCGTCTGCCTGATGAGGGGCATGGCTTCGAGGTCGTGTCCTGCTCCGTGCAGCAGGAGCACCGCTCGCGAAAGGCGCGCGGCGTGGTGCGCGAAAGTCCACACCTGTATCGCGTTCGAGGGGTGCAGGCCGTCCCTCGGCGCGAACCGGCGGGAGCTGAGCTGCTCCCAGAGAGTCAGGAGCCGTTGCGTCTCGACCGTGCCGTCAGCGTGGTTGGGGCTCATTCCTCGAATCTAGAGGCGAGGCCGGCCAGCTCGACGGCCAGGCGCAGGAGGTGGAGATTCCTCCCAAGGACCTTGGACACGTCCAGGGTCCGGTGGGAGGGTGGGCGCATGTCGAAGCCTCGGACCAAGCTCGCGCGTGCTGCGCTGATCAGCAACGGGATGGTCTGGTTCGGGCTGTCGTTCATGCTCTTCGCGATCGCCGGTGAGCAGACGTACGCGGCGTTCACCGGTGAGTGGTTCAACGTGCTCGGGTGGGTGCTGATCGTCGCCGTGGCCGCCGGCCTGGCGGTCGTCGGGGTGATCGAGAACCGGAACATCCGGGCGGGGAAGAAGTACAAGCCGCGTCCTCGCCGCTGACTACCGCTCGAGCGCGCGTGGCCGTTCCACGCGCGTGACCGGGGGGTCGAGGGGGCTCTCCCCCTCGTGCGGGCCGGCCCGTTTCGGGTCGGCCCGCGCACGCGC
>NZ_PSWD01000045.1:0-13276 GCF_002931705.1 Rathayibacter sp. AY1C5 | reverse complement strand
CGTTTGTGGCCCATGGCGTCCCCCGTCGCGTTTCGCTCACCCTACTTCGCCTGAACTCCAGAGCACCGGCTCTCATCAACGGAGCGAAGAGCGCGAGGCTGCCCGTTCCGTATGGGGATCCCCTAACGGGACGACGCAAAGCCGATCGAAGGTCAGTAGGCGACGTCAGCGGGCGCTGGCTTCCCGACTCGGCTGTGATCGGGCCGACGGGCTCGGTGGGAAGATCTGGCCAGGAGGAGACCTGCAGTCACAGCAGCCAGCGACGTGGCGACGCCGGTGAAGGGCAAAGTGTCCGCGACATCCCACGGGAGAAAGAACGCTCCAGGGTCGGTGAGGGGGTTGATGACCAGGAGGAGCCCGACACCAATCAGTGTGACGGGTCGTCCCGGCGAGAGCACGAGGGCGCCGAGTATCACGAGCGGGAAGGCGATGGCCCAGAGGATCGTCGTGGCGATCCACGTGAAGTCCGACTGTGTGGCGCTGTAGCAACCCTCGTTCAGGCCACTGAAGCACGAGCTCCAATGCACCAGGAACGCGGCGGCACCAGCAGCGCCGAGCGATGCGATTGTCCATCCAACCAACGGGCCTGACTTAGCGAGTCGCTTCATGCGCTCACCATAGGACTCGAAGGAGAACCTGAGCTAGATCCACATGGTCGAAGCGAAGGCCACCGCCGCGCCCCCACTCGCTCTGATGAACGATCGTTCAGCGAAACCATTCCAGGCCTGGAGCGCGGCGATCCCACCTGAGGGTCAGAGGGTGGGGAACCAGCTCGAGTTGTCCACGATCCACAGCGACACAGAGTTCCAGAGCCCGGTGATGACGAGGACGCCGATGACGATGAGGAGCACGGCGACGGCCTTGTTGGCGTAGGCGCCGATGCGGCGCAGCCAGCGGCGTGAGCGTGCTGCGCGGGCGAGGACGAGTCCGAGTAGGAACAGCGGGGTGAGCATGCCGAGGAAGTAGACGAACCCCAGCGCGACGCCGAGTCCCACGGTGTCGATGTTGGAGGCGAGGCCGTAGGCGATGGCGAGGGATGGGCCGAGGCAGGGGTACCAGACGGCGGCGCAGCTGATTCCGAGCAGCAGTGCTTTCGCGGCCGAGCCGACTGGGGTGGAGGTCTTCGTGATCCAGGGGATCCGGAGGAAGCCGAGGGAGTAGAGGCCGGCGGCGATGAGTAGTCCGCCGGCGATGAACGTGTACGGCGGCCGGGCGAGGTTCACGTTCGCGCCGAGCGCGAGCAGCAGCGCCACGGATCCGATCAGCACGAGAGCGGCCCCGACCGCGAACGCGAGGATCGACCACACCTGTCGAGACGGTCGAGCCCGTCCGTCCCCTGTCGAGGTGAGCGCGCCGACGATGCCGGGGAGGATCGGTGCAGCGCAGGGGGAGAGCAGAGCGAGCGCGCCCGCGAGGAACGCGGTGCCAAGCTCGGGGAACATCCCCTCACCCTAGTTTCCGGAAAGGGCGCGTCCTGGCCCCGCGCTTCCTAGGCTGACCTCGTGACCTGGACAAGTCGACCGCGCAGCATCGCAAGGGTGACCGCTCGAACCCTCGCCATCACGGCCATCGCTGCCGCGGGCGCGGCCTCGCTGAGCGGGTGCTTCACCACCGCCGAGCGGCCGCCGCTCACTTTCGCGGACCTCGACCGGGCGGCGACCGACGCCGATACGTTCCCGACGCTGCCCCCGCGGGCCTCCTCGTCCAAAATGGACGAGACCAGCTCCCGGCTCGTCGGCCGAGTCGGCGACCGGTCGCTGTTCCTGGCGCGCACGAGCGATCCGGAGACGACGTGCCTGACGAGCTTCGCTGACGAGGACACATGGAACCAAAGCTGCGGCGTCGGCGGGTTCGACTCCACGGTCGACCGGAACACTCTCCATGTCGTCCCGGACGGCGGGAGAGTCGAAGAGACGTGGACGCCGCTGAGCGAAAACGTCTTCATTGACAGTCCTGGTGTGCGGTGACGACGATCGAGGAGCTTCGACTGGATAAGAGAGGCAGGGAGCGGATGACTCAGAATCAAACTCGACTGCTCTCGTTCGCGTCGGCAGGAGCCCCGATCTTTGCAGTCGGGTTCGATGCTCGAGGAGGTCGCGGCGTTTCAAGTGCGAACTCCTTCTACCATCACCCCTCATTCCGACAAACGTTCTGGTCGCGGGTGAACCAGTGAAGCGTCGCGTCAGGTGGCGCTGGATTGCTCTCGCGGTCATCGTCCTCGTGGCGGGGTTTCTTCTCTCAAGCGACCTATCAGGGAGCTGTATGGACTACGTGAACGCGCCAGGCGTGTGCACTCGCGCCAACGAAGACCCGAGAACATGGGTCCTCCTTGTGATCGGTCCCCTGATCCTTGTGGGTGCGCTCTACCAAGCCTTCCGGCGTAGGTGACAGACGAAGAGGTATGCCCCTCTTGGGAGCGACATACTGCTTCGCGGGCGGGAGCGGTTGATCTATGACCGTCCTGGTCGTCGTGCAGAGATGGTTGATCGGTTGAACGGCTGGCGAGGTGCCGATTCGTGGCCCGTCTCAGGTGGCTGGCGGTGCTGTGATCTCGAGAGAAAGTTCGATCTCGATCGGGTCACCGCTGTGTGAGCGTAGGGCAAGAACAGCGGGGCCGGTGGGCAGGTCGGCGGGGAGGTCGAAGGACTCGTTGACAGTGGATCGTTCGCCCTTCGGTATCGGTCGGCCGAGGAGTATCTCTTCGCCGCTCGCGGAAGGGGTGATGGTCACCGTGACGTCCGAAGCTGCGCGGCTCGTGCCTCCGGTGTCTTCACACGTCTCCCAGATGAAGTCGGCGCTGAGCCGGACCACTCCGTCTGGTTGCAAGGTCGACTCTTGAAGCTCGACCGCCTTTGCGGCGCAGGATCCGGCCGAGCTCGAAGTCACGCCGGCGCAGCCGCTAACGCTGAAGACCATGCCTGCCGCGACGACAATGGATGTCAGCCCTGCTGTCCGTCCCTGCCTCATGCAGGTCAGTGAAGCATTGCGCGCTCCTGCTCTCATCACGAGCGCCGCAAACGTCATCAAACCGTTGATGTCCCGCACTCGGCCTTCGGTAGAGATCCGGAGGGCAGCGCCGGTCGAACCTCCCGTAACGGGATCGTCGTCCGGACGGTGAAACTACCCACTGACATCCGGCGTCCGGTGGCGGTCCCCTGCTGAACGGTGCGGGGAGGCAGCCCGTTGCACTTACTGGTCGAGCCGTCGAGCGAAGTGATGGGCGGTGATGTCCATCCGTTCGCGTAGGTAGAAGCGATGCGCCTCGAAGCGTTGCACGCCGGAGTCGAGCTCGATCGCGCTGCACCCCAGTTCCCGGCCTCGCTCCGCTAGGGCGGCTAGGAGTGCCGCGCCGTGACCGTGGGATCGCTCGGCGGCGGCGGTGGAGAGGTCATCGACGTAGAGCTTCCTGATGGCGCTCGTGTTGACGACTACTCGCCAGCCGGCGACAGCCACGCAGCGATCGTCTTGCAGTAGGGCGGTGAAGCGGAGACCTTGGGGCGCGCCTTCTCGCAGTACCAGCTCGAGCAGTTCGTCAGTGAGATGGGGGCGCAGCTCGCGGAGGACGAGAAGAGCGGCCGCCCACCGCGCGTCGCCGGGCTCTAGATCAATGATCACGGCGAGGAGACTAGCGCTCGCATCGTCCCGTACGGGAACGGGTTAGAGGGCGTCCCGTAAGGGGATCGTTCACCGGTACACGCAGACGCGACACCGAGCGCCGCGAAAACCCGCGGCGCTGAGTGTCCCGTTAGACCCGTCCGATGATTTGTTCGGTAGGGGGGCGTCAAACGGGATACTGGTCAGATGGCTGAGCTGATCGGATACGCCCGGGTCTCGACGGACAAGCAGGACGCGCAGGCGCAGCGTGACGCGCTGCGCGCTGTGGGGGTGCCGGCGGATCGGATCTACGTCGACGCCGGCCTCACAGGGTCCAACCGTGAGCGGCCCGCGCTGCGCGAGGCCCTGGCCGCGTGCGACACCGGCTCGACCCTGTTCGTGACGAAGCTCGACCGGCTCGCGCGGTCGATTACGGATGCGCGCGACATCGTGGACGAGCTGACCCGCAGGGGAGTGCGGTTGAACATCGGCGGGTCGCTGCACGACCCGACTGACCCGATGGGCCGGCTGCTGTTCAACGTGCTTGCGATGATCGCGGAGTTCGAGGGCGACCTGATCCGGTCGCGCACGCGCGAGGGGATGCAGATCGCGAAGGCGAAGGGGCGCCTGCGCGGCCGCCAGCCGAAGCTCTCCCCGAAGATCGAGGCACACCTTGTGGCGGAGTACCGCTCGGGCAACTACACCGTGGCCGAGCTCTCGGAGCAGTTCGGGGTGACGCGCTCAACGGTCTACCGCGCGGTCGAGCGCTCGAACATGACAGAGTTGCGCGCCGTCGACGTCACCCTTCCGCTCCCCGAGGGAGAGCGGAAAGACTGAGTGCCCAAATGGTCACTTGATGCGGCGTGTCGGATCGCGTTAATCACAGCCACAGCCCTACGTTAAACGCATGGCTTCGACGCGGCGTCCCCGAGGAACGATGGTGGATCCCACCAACGTCGCCTGGACCGTCGAGCGCCAGGCTCGCGACGACTTCAATGTCATGGCGCTGCGCGCGAACGTGTCGGCTGCGGTGTTCTTCGAGCGCCTGGTCGAGCACGTTCAGAGCGAGCTGACCGACGAAGGAATTCCGTCCTGGTGGCCTGCACAGCCGACTCTCCTCGAGGAGGAGCTGCCCATCGACACCCGTTAACGCATTAGGCCCGCCGCTCTCGCGACGGGCCTAGAAGCCTTGGCTTCCCACCTCGCACAGTTTGGCGACTCAGAGGTGTGAAGCAGTCCCACCCAAGAACCGGTATCCAGCCGGGCCTTCGGTGTACCCACCCGGAACGTACCCGGAAGGAATGCCCACATCGTAACAGCGGAGTCCGTCTCCGTGCACACCCGACCCACCCTTTTTTCAGGGGAGGAGTCGGTCGATTGTGCACCTGAGACGCCACAGGCAGCCGCGTCGCGGCCGAACAGTTCTCGAGCGAGCTCATGGAGCCCCGAGCCGGCGCCAGGCGCGTACGGTCCGCTTCCGGCGTGGACGTCCGGAGCGCACTGGTTCGACGCGCTGATGGACGCGCTGGGGACGTCGCCGGGGGAGGAGCTGCGCCGCGCTGCACGTGTCGCTCCGGACACGCTGCTGCGCGTCGCTCGCGCCGACTGGCTGGCGGCCGACGTCGACACCGGGCGCGGTGTGACGACGGCACACGAGACGGTCGCGGCCGCGCTGGGCATGTGCGGCAAGACGGTGCAGCGGGCCCGTGCGCTGATGGAGTCGCTGGGCTTCGCCGCGACGGTTCTCGACGGCCGCTACCTGACCCGCGCTGAGCGGAACGCGGCGCACGCGGCGCACGGCGGCCGACAGCTCCGCATGGCCTCCACGAGGGCGCTGATCATGCCGCGTCCCACGCCGGCGACCTTGCCTGCACCGACGTCACGGACGGGCGAATCTTTCGGTTCTGTGGAGAATGTCCAGCTACCCCGTAGGCGCCCACTTACATCTACAGCCCCAGTTAAAAGACACTCACCAACGCGCGGTGAACCGCGCTCAGGAGCCGCTTCGCGGCAGCCGAGGCGACGGAGTGATGCAAAACGCAGCTCGACCGGTCGGCCGGCGGTTCCCAGATCGATCGAGTTGCAGCGCTTCGCTGCTGCGCTGGCTCATCGCATCCCGTGGCTCGCCCGTGGAGTGCACATCGGGCACGTCGTCGGGATGCTCGACCGCACAGGTATCGACGTCTCCGAGTGGAGCGTCGAAGGGCTGATGTTCGCCATGAACGCCTGGCTGTCTCGCGACGGTCGCCGTGTCCCGGAGACGTTCACGAGCCGCAACGCGCTCGGGTTCTACGGGTGGGTCATCCGCCGGGTCATCACCGAGCACTCGCAGCTCGACACCGCGCGCCGGGTCGCTGCTGCGCAGCGCGACGCCGACCGTGCTCGGGCCGCTGCGGAGCGAGCGGCCGAGGCCGCCCGACTTGCGAGCATCGACCAAGACGAGGTGGACCGGATCATCGCGAAGATGAAGGCCGATCAGCGCGAGTTCGAGCGTGCAGCTCGGGACCGCGAGATGGCCCGCAAGCGCGCCGCCGCCGAGGTCCGCGAGGAGCTGGCCGCGCGCGCTGCGGAGTTGCGCTCTCGGGGCTGAGCACGCACCGAGGCCATCCATCCGATAAGCGGCGCGATGCCGGAGACGGGCGGCCGTCAGGAGTGCCCCGCAGGGGCATCCCGAAGGGACGCGCAGCGCTCTTGACGGTCGATCGGCGCAGGCAAGAGTGAAGCGTCGGATGGACGGCCGGACCGCAGCCGGCGCGCTTGTCGTGGGAACGGAGAAGCCCCCGCGAGCATGAATGCTCTAGCGGGGGCCTCCACAGCGACGAGGGGGGTTGTCGTGCACGATCAAATTACTCGTTCGGCCACGTCGCC
Source organism: Rathayibacter sp. AY1C5 (assembly GCF_002931705.1). NCBI lineage: Bacteria > Bacillati > Actinomycetota > Actinomycetes > Micrococcales > Microbacteriaceae > Rathayibacter > Rathayibacter sp. AY1C5. Next base: position 6,814 of record NZ_PSWD01000045.1, on the reverse strand, counting down.
AGAGCGTCGTAGTGAACGATCGTCGGCACTCCGTCGACGGTCTGGATCGTCGTGCCGGGCTCTCCGAGTCCGGCCCCGTGTGCGATCGCCGCGAGGACCAATCGAGTGTGCGCCAGGTCGAGGCCGGCGACGTCCTCGCGGAGGTCGACCGGGACTCCCTGGCCGAGAGACGAGGCGATCCGCGCGATGCGCTGCTCGCCTCCACTGAGCGCTCCGATTTCGTAGGCGAGGCGGTCGAAGTCGACGGCGCTCGTCTGCCAGGCGTTGTCGGTCTTGATCCACGGCGCACCGGCGTAGACGAGACGCGACCGGATGAGAAGTTCGACGGCCGCGGCGAGAGGGTTTGAACCCTCCGCCCACGAGCGGACCTGCGCGTGCAAAGCAGCGGAGGCGTGGTTGGTCATGCCACGTTCTCCATCGACTCCGCGCCGTTGTTCTCCGTCAACTCGGCGGCGGGGGCGTCAGCAGTAGTCGACCGTCGAGAGCGGGTGACGCGCGCTCGCGGCTGGTCAGGCCGCGGCACTCCTGCTGCGCGGAGTTCCTTCTCTGACCATCCCGACGCCAGCGCCTCAGCCCAGGCCTTTGCGTGACGGTTCTGCGCGTCAGCGAGAGCGGTCCGAGCAGCGTCCGTGTCGTTCGCGGCGGTAACGATCGTTCGGACGGCATCGACGCGCTTTTCGACAGTCGATTCGAGGAGGCGGCGCGCAGCGTCAGCCGCGTCCTCTGGGTTTCTGGTGTTGTCGCTCATGCCGTCAGGGTACATGCCCAAATGGGCATCTGAAAGGCGCGATTACGTCTCCGTTTCGGAGGCCCAGTTCTACCGCCGCGGAGTGCCGCTCGCGGTCCGGCTTCGTGCTCCTTCGCTACGCTCGGGCACGGCCGGTTTGTGGAGCAAGCTGTCGACTTACCGCCGGTAACTCGCTTGCCGACCTGGCGCTGCGCGCCGGCCGGGGGCATACTGGTCGTATGGTCCCCGCCGATTTGGCGGGTTCGCTGCGCTGGGCCGAAGGACAGGAAGGACACGCCGATGAGCGAAGATCGCGGTCGTGCGTTGTTCAGCCGTAAGCGGCGAGCGAACGTCGAGGGAGACGAGAAGCGGGACAAGCCGTATCGCGTCTACGTCACCGACGAGGAGCGGGTGCAGCTTGAGGCTCGGGCGGTCGTCCAGAGCGTCACGGTTCCCCGGCTGCTCTTCGAGTCCGCGATGAACGCCCAGGTGCGGACCGACACGGAGTGGAAGCAGGCTGTCGCCGAGCTGTTCTCCGTGAACTCTCGCCTCGAGAACCTGACGAACAACGTCAACCAGCTCGCCAAGTTCGCGAACACCGAGGGCCGATTCCCTGACGAGGCTGCGGCGATCTACCGCGAGTTCCAGAAGCTCGCTCCCGAGATTCGCGACGCCGTTCGTCGGGTGGCCGGCCTGTGATTCCGAACGTCACCTACGGCGGCCGCATGGACGGCCTGATGACCTACCTTGCGGGCGAGGGGCGCTCGAACGAGCACACCGAACAGCACCTCATCGCCGGCAACGGCGCGATCATGGCGATGCACGGAGAGAGCGTCCTCGACCACGCCGCCGCGCTCGCTGTCGCGCGCGATCTGAACCTCCCCAAGGAGGCATTCGGCGTCACCGTGCAGCGCGCGGAGAAGGTCACCGACCCGACCACCGGTGAGCTGATGATCGACTCCCGTACCGGGAAGCCGGTCACCGAGAAGGTCGACGCCGACGTGTGGCACTGCTCCCTCTCGCTGAAAGCCGAGGAGGGGCAGTTGAGCGACGAGAAGTGGGGCCAGATCGCCACCGAGTTCGTGCGCCGAATGGGGTTCGCTGGCGAGGACATCGGCAAGGCCGACTGTCGGTGGGTCGCCGTGCGGCATGGTCTCTCGAAGAACGGCAACGATCACATCCACATCGCCGTCTCCCGAGTGCGCGAGGACGGCACGAAGGCGTACATCCCCTACGACAAGCGCCTCGCCCAGAAGGTCAGCCGTGAGCTGGAACGCGACTTCGACCTACAGCCTTTGCACGCTCCGGAGCGCGAGCTTGGTGAGCGCGGAGTCGTCCCCGGCGAGCGTGAAGCTGCACGCCGACGAGGCGCCGTCGAGGTCGACGCACACCGACTCGAACGCGCCGTCCGCTCAGCCGCGACCAGTTCCGCGGACGAGGGTGAGTTCGTGCGTCGAATGCGCCAGGCCGGGGTGCTCATCCGCCCCCGCTACGCCGCCGGTCGAGACGACGTTGTCGCCGGCTACTCCGTCGCGCTGCGCCCCGACAAGGGAGCGCCGGTCGTCTGGCACGGCGGTGGGCGCCTCGCTCGCGACCTGACCCTTCCGGAGTTGCGGAAGGGCTGGCCGGACGAGCCACAGACTGCCCAGGCAGCCGTGGACGAGTGGCGCGCCACCGCGAAAAACCCGTGGCGGTACGAGCCGGTGAAGCCTGGCCGCGAGGAGGCCGAGCTGTCGAGTGACTTGTACTCAACCTACGCCGAGGACATGACCCGGCTCCACGACTACCTGAGCACCGTCGACCCGTCCGATCGGGCGACGTGGGCTCACGCTGCACGAGAAGCATCCGGGGCGTACGCAGCGTGGTCGCGGCGCCTCGAGCCGACTCCCGGACCGCTGGCCGAAGCGTCGCGCCAGCTCGCCCGATCCGCGCACCTGCGCGCGCACGAGTCGACGCCGCGGCCGACCGCGATGCCGTCGATGGCCGGCACGACGATGCTGATCCTCGCGACAGCCGGGAAGCGCAACAAGGCCGCCGAGGAGGCGATGTTGCTGCGCCAGATCGTGCGCACCACGCGGGCGATTATGGACGCCCACAAGGCCGCTGGCGACGCGCGACGCACCCAGGAGCTCGCGGGGACGATCCGGAACCAGTTGAAGGCGGTTCACGAGGGCTACAACGCGCAGATCCAGAAAAACGCCTGGGATGCTCTGCCCGAGGACACCCGTCGCGCACGCGAGACAGTGCAGGCGAGTTTCGCGACCGGGAGCCCGGTGCCGACGAAGCTCACCAAGGCTGCGCCGGACGCCACATCTATCGCTGCCCCGCAGCGCGGCGCTGAGCCGCGCGAGCGCGACGGACGCGACCGCTAGACCTACACGAGTGAAGGGGAGGCATCACTATGGCTGACGACGACGGAGGCGTGGAGGAGTCCATCAACTCGTCCGCACGGATCGCGCTCACAATCGCGGTCCAGCTGGGCGAGAAGCTGGCTCGCGCGTACCAGGAGGCGATGCGTGAGGCTCAGCAGCGCAGCGCGATCGAGGCGCGCGAGCTCGCAGCCCGCTACGAGGCTGAGCGGGCGTCTGCACGGCAGGCCGTGACAGTCGTCAACGATCCCCAGTGGTGGGATCAGGCGACCGTGCATGACGTCGCCCGCGTCGCTGAGACGGCCGCGGCGTGGAAGGACGCGGACCCGCAGATCGCGTCCGCCAGCGCCCTGATCGCGTCCGAGGCGAAGGAGCGCTACGGCGTCGACGTCGCCACGCTGCAGGGCATCGCCCGCGACACCCCGACCGAGCTGGACCTCGCGAAGCAGTGGGCCACTACCGCCGCACCCGAGGGGTACCACCGGCACGACGAGGACCGTCTCACCATGCCTGTCGGAGACGCCCGAGAGCCCAATCTTTCGGCCGAGCGTGCTCTCATCGAGGACTACCGCGCAGCGGTCGCAGGCGACATTCCCGCGATGCACGTAAGCCTTGCGGAGGAGTGGAAGCGCGCCAACGATCCGGTCGGCTACCAGGACTACCGCGTCGAGACGGCCGTCGCCTTCGATGACGACGGACGGGTGCAGCCCGCAGACCCGGCCGTTGCCGAAGCCGCCCGCGCCGCTCTCGTGCAGGAGTGGCGCACGGACCAGACCGGCGGCTCTGCCGTCGACGCAGCGGATGCCGAGCGGGCACAGTCGCAGCGCGACGTCACCGAAGCTCAGGTGATGGTCACGGAGGCCGACCGCCTCGACCGCGCCAACGACGCATCCCAGAACACGTCCGTCGAGATCCCCGTCGACGGCGAGCGTCGCGCCGATGAGCTCGAGCAGCAAGCTGCTCAGTACGACCGAGACGCGGAGGCCGGCGGGACACCCACGCAGAGCCCTGAGGAGCTGCGTAGCCTCGCTGAGGACGCTCGTGCCCAGGTCGCGCTCTACCGAGACGACAGCGGCCAGCAGAGTGCCCCCGACGCTCCCGCACCCGCTCAGGAGGGGCGTGCGGCCGCGGCACGCTCCGAAGGAGAGCTTGCGTACGACAGTGCCGAGCGGCGAGCACACACCGCAGCATCGATGCAGGCTCAGAACGTTCCCGAGGAGCAGGTCAACGCGCGGATGACCGTCGACGCCTCCTTCGCCACTCCTGCGCGCGGCGCGGAGGCCACGAAGCGCACTCGCGTCCCCTCGACGCGAGGCGCGCGTGGCCAGGGTGCTCAGATCGAGCGGTCCGAACCAGGTCGCTGACGCTGGAACAGAGAAGGGCCCGCGACACCGGTTGGTGTCGCGGGCCCTTCTCTGTCCGTCGTCCTCAGCCCTGTGCGTCCTCGGGAAACATCCCGGTCGGAGGGGCTGTGTAGGGAAGCATGTCGCCCGGCCGGTTCTCGTCTGTCGACGTCGCGAACGGGCCGCTGGGCGAGAGCAGGACTCGCATGTGCGGGTCGAGGTGATTGATCCAGTAGGCGCTCAGGGAGCCGGCGCTGGTGCGGATCTCTTCCCACATCCGCCAGAGGGCTTCGATGCGGGTCAGCGCCTCGACGCTGCTCCACCACTCAGCCGCCCACCGATCGCCGGCGGCCTGGCCCTTGGCCGTCACCCGGCGTCGATAGGAGGGCCGGAGGAACTTCCTGACCCACTCGTCGGCAGATCCGAAGTACGTCGCAGGCACCTCCTCCTCGTCCACCTCCTCCTCGACGGGGTGCAGCGTGACGGGATCCGTGTCGACGTCGAACAGATCCTCGTCGCTCATCGCTCGCCCCGGAGAGTCGCGTTCTGCTCCGCGTCGACGTCCGCCGCAGGCTGATCCTCGAGCGGAGGCATCACCGTCACGACAGGCGAGACGGGTGCAGCGTTCGCCGGTCCGCTGCTGGCGTCGTGGGCGGCGATGGAGGCGTTGATCGCGGCGACCTGCTCCTTCGGCCCGTTGTACCAGGGCACCGTGTCGACCAGCGCCGCGCGGGCTCCGGAGGAGAGCATGATCGCCCGTCCGCGGCCCATGCTGGTGAGGTCCGCGACTTCGAGGATCTTCTCTCGCCGCAGCGCCGAGGTGGTGGAGCGCACACCTTTGTTGTAGCTGGCGGAGGTGGTCTCCTTGTCGTAGGTGCCGATCAGCTCGGAGAGGGTGCGCAGGAACTCGTCTTCCGCGACTCCGCCGGCGTACAGCTTCACGTTCGCGGCGGACCAGAGCTTGAGCATGCCCTCCTTGCCGAACACGCCGACGCCCTGGGACCAGGACTGGAACACGGCCATGATCGGGATCCCGCGCGATCCGTAGTGGGAATACAGGTCGGGGAGGTCCTTCCACCGGCAGACGTTCGCGGCCTCATCGAGAACGGCGACGAGCGGCGTCGCGAGGCGCCCGCCGCGGGATCGCGCGGCGTGCTCCTCCGCGGCCTCGATCGTCGCGGCGGTCAGGGCGGTGACGAGCGGGCCGGCGGTGCCGGCGCCCTCCTTGGACAGCGAGTACAGCGTCTGGGTCGACGTGACGAACGTCTCCGGGACGAACTGCGGACGGGTGTCGTTCGGGCGGGCGTTCACCCAGTCGGCGGTCGCGGCGCTCTTCAAGCACACCGCCATGCCCTGCGCGGTCGAGTAGATCCCGTCGCGGGCCTTGTCGGCGGTGTTCATGATGCCGCGGACAGCTCGCGCGTTGGTCGGGTAGCCGTTGTCGTGCAGGAGCTCGACGGGGGTTTCGTCCTCGACGGAGGTCAGCCAGAGCAGCACGTCGCTGATCGGCCGGTTGCCTGCCGCGGCCGCGAGCAGCAGGTCGGACAGCAGCTCTTGGCCCTTGCCGTCGAAGTAGGCGTCGGTCTTCGCGTTCATCGCCCGGGTGCCGGAGGCGAAGTGCGTCGCGAGCTTCGCGGCCTTGGTGTCGTCGGTGACGTAAGAGAGGGGGTTCCACCACCATGTCGCGTCCTCGAACGCGACGCGCTGGGGGTCGAAGACCCACACGTGACCCTTGGCGGCGCGGACGTCGCGGGTCGCGTCGAGCACGTCGCGCTTGTTCGACGTCGTGACCACGGCGCCGGGCGCAGCCATGATCGCGGGAATGACGAGGGAGGTCGACTTGCCCACGCGGGGGCCGGCGATCAGCAGCATCATGTCCTCGAACGAGGCGTAGAGCATCTGCTTCCCCAGGTGCAGCCGGCCCACCGGGACGCCGGGGTTCTCAGCGACGCCGAGGCGGGCGGACTTCTTCAACGCCTCCTTGCGCATCATCGGCGCCAGGTCGCGCGGGGTCGCCATGTAGCGGGCGGCGTGGTCGACGCTTGAGCGGTTCTTCCGTCCGAGCGAGCGCATCCACACGAGCCAGAGGCCCACGAGGACGATGACGGCGACGGCGGCCGCGGCGATCATCGTTGCGGACGTCGACCACACCACTTGGCCGCGGAACAGGCCCGAGATGATTTCAAACGGGTCCGAGGGCAGGCCCTCGTTCACGCCGTCGAGCTTGGAACCGACCGCGACGGCCACCCAGACGATGCCGATCGCAGCGATCGCCGCGAGGGCTGCGCCGAGCATCAGGGCGTCGTTATTGGCCTTGCCAGGCTCGCGGCGGCGGTTGTTGGCGGTGGCGCTCATGCGGACTCCTCCGTGTAGAT
>NZ_PSWD01000044.1:0-13852 GCF_002931705.1 Rathayibacter sp. AY1C5 | reverse complement strand
GGGCGGTTCGAGGGGGCTGCTCAAGGGGGTGGTGCTGGTCCTCCCGACGCTATAGACGGGCCTTGCGACTGATGGCTGGATGAGACGGATTCAGGTTGTAGTACCCCATTCGGGCGTGGTGGTCGGGCTTATATCAGCGATTCCGCTGAAGGACTGGCGGACCGCCGCGCATGCGTGTATACGGACGGTCACACGCGCTGTCGACGACGGATCGGAGGGCGGATGTCGGATCGGGAGGGGACTCCGGGAATGCCCGTCCGCGGAATGGACGAGGGGGAGTGCTGCTCGGTCGAGGAACGGCGACCCTACCCGGCGACTCTGGACACGGCCCCGGGCCGGGCCGCTGGGCGAGAGAATTGACCGGGCGTTCACCGGGCCGACCCCTCGCCGAAACACTGCGATGATGGGCTCTCCACTGGTGATCGCCGTCGCACCCGCGTCGCGGATCACCCGCCGCGGGCGAGCGGCGGTCCCGACGAGAGGGAGGACGCGATGGACACGGCCACGACCGCGACCGGCGACCGCCCGTCCACCCCGCCGTCCCGGGAGCGCCCGAGATGCCCCCGGGTCCGCGCTCGCACCGTGATCGGACGGCTCCTGCTCGTCCCCCTCGTGGTGCTCGCCCTCTTCGGCGCCGGGATCCCGCTCTACGTCACGCCCCCGATCGACCCGATCCCTGAGCAGGCGGACGCGGTCTTCGTGCTGGGCCCCTCCACGAGGGCACGCGTCGAGTTCGCCCGCCGGATCATCACCTCCGGGGCGACGGACACGATGGTGCTCTCGGTCGGCCCCGGCGAGATGAACGCTCCCTACGAGGCCAAGAAGTACAAGAAGTGCAACGAGCCCGGCGGCGACGTCCTCTGCTACTCCGCCGACCCGCTCACGACCCAGGGAGAGGCCCGGCAGCTGCGCGACATGGCCGAGCAGTACGGCTGGGACCACGTCATCGTGATCACCAACGCCTCCCACCTCGTGCGCGCCGAGATGATCATCGAGCGCTGCTACTCCGGCGAGCTCTCGATGGTGCCCTCGGGCGAGCCGATGGGCCTGGACTACCTGGTGAACCAGTACGTCTACCAGACCGGCGCCTTCCTCAAGGCCTTCCTGGTCACCAACGGCTGTTGACGCGAGCACTCCTCCTCGAGCCGCCGAGCCCGCCTGCGCTAGTCTGCCCGGGGCGCCATCGGCCCCGAGCCCGCTCCTGCGGAGCCCGGCCGGCCCGGCCCACGACGGCAGCGCGGCAGGAGGATCGACCGGGGAGACCCGCGACGCTCCCCGCTCCGCACCGGTCACCCCCACGCGAACCCCTCCGAAAGGCCCGCCCGTGACACCTGCCCGATCGATCTTCGCCGTCGGCCGCGGCCAGTACGAGAACATCGGCGACATCATCCTGCGTCGCCAGCTCCTCGACTGGCTCCGCGAGTCGGGTCCGCTCCACGTCTACGTGGGCCACTCGCCGTGGGGCTACGACGACGGCCTGCGCCTGGGCCCGGACGACACGGTGTACCGCTCGCTCCTGCGCTGGTACGCGGCGCTCGCTCGCGAGGCCCTCGCCGGCCGGGCGAACTCGGTGTTCAAGCCGGGAGAGATCCAGCTGACCCTGATCGGGATGAAGGAGCACCTCGTGATGCTCCCGGGCATCGCCCTGGTGCGCCTCGGCGGCGGCCGCGTGATCCGCGCCGGCGTGGGCACCCGCAACTTCGCCCCGCTGCCCCGCGCGATCATGTGGCCCTCGATGGCGCTCTCGAGCTACACCCGCTGGCGCGACGACAAGACCGCCGGCTACATGCGCGTCGGCGCCGCTATGCCCGACCTCGGCTACGGCGAGGGCTCGAGCGACGCGGAGCTGACCGCGTTCGCCGCGCAGCCCGACGAGGAGCGGCGTGTGCTGGTCCTCTCCCTCCGCGAGGACCACGAGGTGGACGCCCGCCCCTATCCCGAGCAGGAGTGGCTGGCCGCGATCAAGGGCTTCGCCGAGCGCGAGGACCTCGACATCGTCGTGGTCACGCAGGTCGCCGTCGACGCCGAGCGCTCCCGCCGTCTCGCCGCCGACCTCGACGCGGACATCCTCGACTGGGATCCGGCGCACACCCACGACGAGCACGAGATCCTGCTGCGCGAGCTCTACCGCACGGCCCGCGTCGCGATGAGCGACCGGCTGCACGTGATCATCATGGCGTTCACCGAGGGCGCGGCCCCGGTGAGCCTGCAGATGGACGGATCGACGAAGGCCTCGCGCCACTTCGAGACCATCGGGATCCACGACGTCACCGTCGACATGTCCCGGACGACCCCGGCCGCCGGCGTCGAGACCTTCTCCGCCGTGGTCGCCCGCCGGAGCGAGCTGCTCGAGAAGCTGCTCGTCGCCCGCGGACGCCTCCGCGGCGTCCGCGACGACATCCAGGCGCTGCTCGCCGTGCCGCCCCGCAGCCGCCCGGCCGCCGCGGCAGCCCCTGCCGGCCCGAAGACGCGGGTGTACCACGTCGGCCGCAGCGGAGAGGTCCCCGGAGGCATGACGCAGGTCGTCAACGGGTACCTGCGCTGGCCGTTCGAGCGCTCGGACGTCCGGGTGATCTCCTCCCGCACCGCTCCGGGCGAGCACGTCGCCGCGGCCCGCCTGGCCGCCGGCGCCGCCGCCCGCATCGTCGCGATCGCGCGCCGGGAGCCCGGCGCCGTGATCGTCGTCCACCTCTCGGAGCGCGGCTCGTTCCTCCGCGAGGGGTCCCTCCTCCGCCTCGCGCACCGCCTGGGCCTGCGCACGGTCGCCCACCTGCACGGCAGCGAGTTCGCCGCCTTCACCGCCGCGCACCCGCGCCTGGTGAAGGACGTGCTGCGCAGCGCGGACGAGATCATCTCGCTCTCGGAGGAGACCTCGGCGATCTGCCGCCGCTACGTCCCCGCCGAGCGCGTGCACCTCGTGCCCAACGCGCTCGAGCAGGGCACCCCGCGCGAGAAGACCCGCACCGTCGTCTTCGGCGGCGTCGTCAGCCACCGCAAGGGCGTCGACGTGCTGCAGAAGGCGTGGGCGCAGGTCGAGGGCAAGGAGGGCTGGCGCCTGCTGGTCGCCGGTCCGATCCGCGAGCCGGAGGTCGTCGACCGCGGCGTCCCGGGGATCGAGTTCCTCGGCTCGCTCGAGAACGCCCGCCTGCTCGCCCTGCTCGACGAGGCGTCCATCGCCGTCCTGCCCTCGCGCGACGAGGCGATGCCGATCTTCATCCTCGAGGCACTCGCCCGCGACGCGGCCGTCGTCTCGACCGCGGTCGGCGGCATCCCCGAGGTCCTCGGCGACGGCTGCGGCCGCGTGGTCGCGCCCGGAGACGTGGAGGGCCTCGCCGCCGCGCTGACCGAGCTCATCACCGACGAGGACGCCCGGGCCGAGGTCGTCGAGAAGGCCGGGGCGCGCTTCCGTGAGCGCTTCTCCGCCGACGCCGTGTTCCCGCGGGTGGAGGAGGTCTGGCTCGGCTGAGCCGCCTGCGACTTCGCCCCGGATCGCGCCCCCGGCCCCGCTCCGGGCCTGGGCGGAGCCGCGGGAGCGTAAAATCGCTGGAGTCCGCGTCGCCGTGCCGTCGCGCGCCCAGCCGTCCGCTCCCGGACGCCTTCTCCCTCCATCCCAGAGAGGCTCGACCGTGGCCATCGCCGCCGACTCCGACCGCCGCCTGTGGACCCTGCCCCTCGCGCGCGCCGTGATCGCGGCGGTCGCCGGCTGCGTCGTCACCTTCTCGCCCGACCACGGGCCCGCCTTCGGCCTCGCCGTCTTCGGCGGCTTCGCGATCGCGACCGGCGCCGTCTCGCTCGCCCTCGGGCTCCGCAGCTGGAGCGGCCGGGCCCGCCCGCTCGCCCTCGGCTCCGCGGTGCTCACCCTGGTCGCCGGAGTCGCGGCGCTCGTCGCGCTCCCGGTCGCCAACCTGCTCTCCTTCGTCGCCCTCGTCGCCGGCTGGGCGCTGCTCTCCGGCTTCCTCGAGTTCTCGAGCGGCCGCCGCGGTCAGGGCCTCGCCGCCCGCGACTCCGTGATCGTCGGCGTCGGCACGATGCTGCTCGGCGCCGCCTTCGGACTCCTCCCGCCCCACCCCGTCGTCACCGTCGGCCTCCTCGGCGCCTACGCCGTGATGGTCGCCGTCTTCCTCGCCATCGCGGCGTTCTCGCTCAAATGGGCCGCCGGCGCCGACGCAGCCACCGGACACGATCCCGTCGCCCCCACGACACCGACCTCCGGAGGAGACCGATGACCGCCGAAGGCCAGCAGCCCGACCCCGCCTCTCCCGCCGACCGCGCCTCGGCGGCCGACTCCGCCCCGGCGCGCGACCCCGGCGAGTTCACGCCCCGCACGTTCCAGCCGACCCGCAAGGACCGCCTGCGCCCGCTCGAGCTCATCGGCTTCTCCGCGGTGATGGCGGCCTTCGTCGGCCTGGTCGTCATGCTCTCGACCCGCGAGCCGGTCGTCGCGCTCATCTCGTTCGGCGTCGCCTTCATCGTCGTGCTCGTCGCGATCGCCATGTTCTCGCTGACCTTCAAGCCGGACGAGGCCGAGATCGCGGACATCGACGAGCAGGACTCCGCTCACTAGGTGAGGGACGGCTCCGCCGCTCCCAGTCGACCGGGAGCACGCCGCGCGGGCGGATAGTCCCTTCCGCCGCGCATGCTGATGGAGCAGCCCGGAGGGCGTCTCGAGATCCCGCCTGCGCACGCGGGCGCCGCTTCCGCGTCGGTGGTCGCGCGTAGCGTGCGGAGGGTGGCGGAGGCGATCGGGCGGTGGTGGCAGCGGCGGCGGTTCTCGCGCGGCGCCGACGTCCCCTACGCGGTCGGCACCTACCGGGAGGCGTGGGCGTCCTACCCCGTCCTGGTGCGGCAGTACCGCCCCGAGTACAACGAGGGCATCGTGCTCAGCCAGATCCCGCCCGCGGCCGACGTGTACCTGTGCTGGCTCTGCGACGCCGGACACGTCTTCGTCGCCACTCCCGAGGAGCAGCGCCAGCGTCCCGGCCGGGAGCGGCGCCGCTCCTCCTGGTGCCCCGACTGCGCCGAGCTCGCCTCGCCGCGCCTGCCCCGGGCCGCGCCGATGATCGGCGGCCGGCTCGCCGAGGTGCTCGCGCCGGCGGCCGCCCCCGACGACGGCTCCTTCGTCCTCCTGGCGCCGCCCGCCGTGATCGCGCGGGGGCTCCCGACGTCCGTGTCACCCACCGGCCGCGGGTCCGTGTCACCCGCCGACCCGAGCGGATCCGCGCGCGCCGCGTCGTCGACTCCTCCGTCCGCTCGATCCACCCCTCCAGCTGCCGCCGCTCGGGCCGCGCTCCCGCCCGCCCCTCGTACCGCCGCCTCCGCCGTTCCGGCCGCGGTCCCGTCCGCCGGCCCCGCCGCCCGCCCGGCCCGCTCCCGAGCCCGGCCCGCCCGCGTGTGCCCGAAGACGCCGGACCTCCCCGTCGGCGAGCCCTTCGCGAGCCGGTGCGCGCCTCCTCCCGCCTCCGCCGTCGAGGCCCGGCTCCGGGCGCTCCTCGCCGACCGGCTCGTCTTCGATCCGGCGCACACGGCGGTGCGTCTCGCGCGGCCGTTCTTCGAGCACTGCGAGGCGTGGCCCGACCTGGTGCTCGGCGAGCTGCGCGTCGCGATCGAGTACGACTCCACCGGCCGTCACGGACTCGAGCACGTCGGGCACCGCGAGGAGGCCGACCGGCGGAAGGACCGCGCGCTCCGCTCCGCCGGATGGGAGGTGGTGCGCATCCGCACGGGGAAGCTGCTGCCGCTCGGCCCACACGACCTGGTCGCCACGGGAGTCACGGCCGCGCTGGCGGACCGTCTGGTCGACCGGCTCCGCGATATCCGCGGTCCGCTGCTCGTCGACGCCTGGGGGCGCTGAGCGCGTCACGCGGCGGCTGCGGGACGGTCCTCCGGGACCCGCCCCCGTCGCTCCGTCCCCGTCGCTCCGTCCCGGTGTCCGGCTCGGCAGAGCGGGACCCGCCGACGCAGTGCCGGCGAGCGGGAACCGTCGAGTGGGAGCCGGCGAGTCGGAGCGGTCGAGTCGTCGCCGCCGGCTCGCAGCCGACGCGTCAGAGCCGCAGGGCCAGCGCCTCGCTGCGCCAGCGGCGGTGCAGGGCCCAGGGGTCGGGCTCCCCGGCGCGCACGGTCTCGATGTGGGCGTCGAGCACGGGGCTGCGCGCGAACCACTCGGTGCGCTCCAGGCGCTCGTCGGCGAACTGGGCGTGCCGATGCTGCTCGAGTGCTCGCCCGCCGCGCTCGAACGCGAGGAGCACCTCGTGCCGGAGCCGGTGGAGGCGCTGCCGGGGATTGCCGCTGGTGCCGATCTTGATCCGCTCGCCGAAGCGGATGTAGTAGACGACGTCGACCCGGGGCGGCGGCAGCTCGCCGTCGGGAGCGTCGCCGAGCCGCCACTCGCAGGCGGCGCAGAGCCAGGCGGAGGGGAGCCGGACGCCCAGGCGGGACCCGCACGCCGCGCACGGCGAGGGCAGGACGTCGATCACGCCGTCCTCGCGGGCGACCCAGTCGTGCGCGAGCCCGAGGTGCGCCGCGCAGAGCGCGAGGGGGGCGCCCGTCTCGGCCGAGGAGGCGCACCCTCCGATCGCGCACGCTGCCATGCCGCCGACGCTAGGTGCGACCCCCGACATCGCGCCGCCGTCGACCGCGCCGCCGCGAGCACGCAGGAGTCGGAGTGCTCGCTCTCGAGGACGGCGGCACCCGCGCGCTCGCTGCCCGGCGGATCAGCTCAGGCGGTCGACCAGCGACGAGGCGAGGCCCGTGTAGCCGCCCGGCGTCAGCGCCAGCAGGCGCTCCTTCGCCGCGTCGCCGATGTCGAGACCCTGCACGAAGACGGCGAGGTCGTCGGCACCGAGGCGCTTGCCGCGGGTCAGGTCCTTCAGCAGCGCGTACGGGTCGGTGATCGAGGAGCGGCCGGCCGCCACCTCTGCGCGGATCACCGTCTGGATCGCCTCGGCCAGCACCTCCCAGTTGCCGTCGAGGTCGGCGGCGAGGGCGGTCGGGTCGAGGTCGATCTCGAGCAGGCCGCGGGCGATGTTGTCGAGGGCGAGGAGGGAGTGGCCGAACGCGACGCCGATGTTGCGCTGCGTGGTCGAGTCGGTGAGGTCGCGCTGGAGGCGCGAGGTGACCAGGGTCTGCGCGAGCGAGTCGAGCAGGGCGCTGGAGAGCTCGAGGTTCGCCTCGGCGTTCTCGAAGCGGATCGGGTTGATCTTGTGCGGCATCGTGGACGAGCCGGTCGCCCCGGCCTGGGGGATCTGCCGGAAGTAGCCGAGCGAGATGTAGGTCCAGACATCGGTGCAGATGTTGTGCAGGATGCGGTTCGCGTGCGCGGCCCTGCCGTAGAGCTCGGCCTGCCAGTCGTGCGACTCGATCTGGGTGGTCAGCGGGTTGAAGACGAGGCCGAGGGAGGTGACGAACTCCTCCGCGAGGGCGGGCCAGTCGGTGCCGGGGTCGGCGGCGAGGTGCGCGGCGAACGTGCCCGTCGCTCCGCTGAACTTGCCCAGGTACTCCGTCGCCTCGATCTGCGCGACGACCCGCTCGAGCCGGTACGCGTAGACGGCGAACTCCTTGCCCATCGTGGTCGGGGTCGCGGGCTGGCCGTGGGTGCGGCTGAGCATCGACTCGTCGCGGTAGCGGACGGCCAGCTCCCGGAGCGACGCGACGACCGAGCGCAGCTTCGGCAGCCAGATCTCGCCGACGGCCTGGCGGACCACGATCGCGTAGGAGAGGTTGTTGATGTCCTCGCTGGTGGCGGCGAAGTGGGTGAGCTCGGCGATGCGCTGCAGGCCCAGCTCCTCGAGCCACTGGCGGACGAGGTACTCCACGGCCTTCACGTCGTGGCGGGTGCGGGCCTCGAGGGTCGCCAGCTCGTCGATCTCGGGCTGGCCGAAGTCGCGGGCGCGGCGGCGCAGCTCCTCGGCGGTCGCCGCGTCGACGGGCTCGGAGCCGAAGAGGCGGCGGTCGGTCAGCGCCAGCAGCCACTCGACCTCGACGTGCACCCGCGCGCGGTTCAGCCCCGCCTCCGAGAGGTACTCGCCGAGCGACGAGACGGCACCGCTGTAGCGGCCGTCGAGGGGGCTCAGCGGCTGGGTGGGGAGCGAGGTCATGCGGTGGTGCCTTCCGGTTCTCAGGTGTCCTGCGCGAGGGCGGCGCGCGCGTCGGTGGAGTCGGGGCGGACCGAGCGGTTGCCGCGCAGTCCTGGTTCGATCTGGGCGAAGAGGGCCCGGCAGGCGCGCTCGATGAGCGCGAGCACCGAGTCGAACGCCGCCGCATCGGAATAGTAGGGGTCGGGGACGTCGCCCTGCGGGGAGAGGCCGGGCTCGAAGTCGAGCAGGCGGCGGATCTTCTGCCGGTCGACCTCGGTGCGCGCCCAGGAGCGCAGCGCGCGCTCGTGCCCGTGGTCGAGCGCGACGACCAGGTCGAACTCGGCGAAGCGGGACGGGTCGAAGAGCTGGGCGCGGTGGCGGCCCCCGTCGAAGCCGTGACGCTCCAGCGCCGCGAGGGCGCGGCTGTCGGCGTGCTCGCCGAGGTGCCATTCGCCGGTGCCGGCCGAGCTGATCTCGATCGCGGAGCCGAGCCCCGCCTGCTCCGCCAGGGAGCGCAGCACCACCTCGGCCATCGGCGACCGGCAGATGTTGCCGGTGCAGACGAAGCACACGGCGAAGGCCGAGGGCGCAGGGGAGTCGGGGGTCACCCGCCCATCATGGCGCACCGCGGCTCCTCCACAGCAGGCCGATCGCGGCCGTCGTCCACCGATGGCGCGCGACGCCTCCCGGGCGGCGGCGGCGCGGCCGATGCTGACTGCCGAGCCCGCGGTGTCAGTCCTGACGGCGGCGGAGGAAGGGGCGCAGGAGGAGGCCGATGAACCAGTTCACCAGGGCGAGCACGAGGGCGCCGAGCACGCCCCACCAGAAGCCGTCCACGACGAGGCCGAAGCCGAAGAGGCCGCTGATCCAGGCGGTCAGGAGCAGCAGGAGGCCGTTGACGAGGAACGAGACCAGGCCGAGCGTCAGCACGTACAGGGGGAATGCGACCACCCGCACCACTCCGCCGACGACGGCGTTGACGACGCCGAAGATCACCGCCACCAGCAGGTACGTGAGGACCGCCGCTGCGGGGCCCTCCTCGTACGGGTCCACGCGCACGCCCGCCACGACCAGGGTCGTGAGCCAGATCGCGACGGCGTTGGTCAGGAGGCCGAGGAGGAGTCTGCTCATGCCTCCACTATCCCCGCAGGCGGGGCGGGCCGCGAGCCGGGGCTCAGGTGAGGGGCCCGCCGATGGTCGGCTCGGGCGCAGGAGTGCAGAGGCGGGGGTCGTCGGCGCAGGTCCGCGGAGGGAGCACCGCGGTGGGCTCGGGCTGCGGCAGGGGCTCCGCCGTCGGCTGCGGGGCCTCGGTCGGCTCCGGAGCCGGGGGATCGGGCGTCGGCTCCTGGGTGGGCTCGGGCGCCGTGGTCGGCCGGGGAGCGGCGGGAGGCGCGGGGCGCGGGGGAGGAGCGAATCCGCTGCCCGGCTCCGGGACGAGCGGCTCGCGCGCCTCGATCACGGCGACGGCCAGCGGAGCGACCGCGGCTCCCGAGGCGAGAGCGCTCCGGAGCTGCTCGACCGCGTCGGTCAGCACCGCCCGCCGGGACGTCGATCCGCGACCGGAGGCGAGGGTCGACGTGGCGAGGCCGAGCACGCGCTCGGCCAGCGCCGTCCGCTGCTCCCCGGCCGCGGTCGTCGCGGTGGTGATGGCGTCGGCCGAGACTCCCTCGAGCGCTGCGTTCAGGGATCCGATCGCCACCAGCAGATCGGTGCGGGCCGCGCCCGCGACGGTGCCGTCGGTCGCGGTGAGGAGCGCGAGCGAGTCGTTCCGCAGCGCGAGGCCGGCCTCGCGCGCGGCGGTGTAGGCCGGGGGAGCGGCGACGTCGATGGACGTCTCCCGGAGAGTCGGGGTCGCCTGCGTGCCCTCCGCGGAGGGCGTGCATCCGGTGAGCGCGCCGGCGGCGATGAGCAGGGCGATCGCGGCCGTGGCGCCCCGGAGGAGCGGGCGCGCACCCCCGCGCCGCTCGGCTCGCCCTCGACTCCGCATCACTGCACCCTAATCGGGGGACGGCCGCCGTGGGCGCCGGTCAGCGGGGCGGTTCGCGCATCCGAGACCCGGGTCGGCCGCACCTCCGGGCCGCACCGGCGGCGCTCGACCGGTGGGAAGGGGGCCCGGCGCACGCCCGTCGAGGGCGGGGGACGGCGCGCGCGGAACGGCGGGGCGCCCGCCGCCGCGCCGCCTAGCATGGGGCGGGTGACCGACCAGCAGGAGCCTCCCGTCCGCCTCCGCCCCGAGATCCTGGCGCTCCCCGCCTACAAGCAGGGCCGCGCGGCCGCCGCCGACGCCTTCAAGCTCTCCTCCAACGAGAACCCGTTCGACCCGCTGCCCTCCGTGCTCGCGCGGGTCCGCGAGGTGGACGACTTCAACCGGTACCCGGACGCGGCGGCGACCGCCCTGCGCACAGCGCTCGCCGCGGAGTACGGCGTCCCGATCGAGGAGGTGATCGTCGGAGCCGGCTCCGTCGCGGTCATCGCCCAGCTCATCACCGCGGCGGCGGGCCCGGGCGACGAGGTCGTCTACGCCTGGCGCTCGTTCGAGGCGTACCCCTCGCTCGTCACGACCGCGGGCGCCACCAGCGTGCGCGTGCCGCTCCGCGCCGACGACACCCACGACCTCGACGCCATGGCGCAGGCCGTCACCGAGCGCACCCGCCTGCTGATCGTCTGCAGCCCCAACAACCCCACCGGCACCGTCGCCACCGCCGACGACGTCGAGGCGCTCCTCGAGCGCGTCCCGGGAGACGTCCTCGTACTCCTCGACGAGGCGTACGCCGAGTTCGTCGACGACGAGCGGGCCGTGGACGGCACCCGCCTGCTCGGCCGCTACCCCAACCTCGTGATCGCTCGCACCTTCTCCAAGGCGTACGGCCTCGCCGGCCTCCGCGTCGGCTACGCGATCGGCCACGCGCGGATCCTCGACGCCGCCCGCTCCACCGCCATCCCGCTCTCGGTCACCCGGTTCGCCGAGACCGCGGCGGTCGCCTCCCTCGAGCACCGCGAGGAGCTCCTCGAGCGCGTCCACCGCATCACCCGCCTCCGCGACGACCTCTGGCGGGCGCTGCTCGACCAGGGCTGGACGATCCCGGAGCCGCAGGCGAACTTCCTCTGGTTCGACACCCGCGAGCACACGGCGCGGGCGGCCGAGGTCTTCGAGCGCGCCGGGGTCGTGGTCCGCGCGTTCCCGCCGGAGGGGATCCGCGTCTCCGTCGGCGAGGCGCGCTCTGTCGACAAGCTCCTCAGCGCGGCGGCCGAGATTGTGGCTTCCCTCCCCGAGGGCCACCCCGCGAGACGGATAGGTTAGTCGGGTGGTAGCCACCAGCACGGAGTCGCCGACTGTCCAGTTCCTCTCCGCGGACGGGCGGTTCTCGCCGACCCCCGCGGCCGAGCAGTACGCCTCCTACCTCGACGGGGTGGACGAGGCGCAGCACCGCTCCTTCTACCGCGAGATGGCGGTGGTCCGCCGCTTCGACACCGAGGCCGCGAACCTGCAGCGCCAGGGCCAGCTCGGACTGTGGGTCCCGAGCCACGGGCAGGAGGCGGCGCAGGTCGGCTCCGCGTTCGCGATGCGCCCGCAGGACCACGTGTTCCCCTCCTACCGCGAGCACGTCGTCGGCAAGATCCGCGGCATCGACCTGCTCGGCGTCCTCGCGCTCCTGCGCGGCACGACGCACGGGGGCTGGGACCCGACCGACCCGACGAACGGGAACTTCCACCTCTACACGCTGGTGCTCGGCTCGCAGGCCCTGCACGCGACCGGCTACGCGATGGGCCTCACCTTCGACGGAGCGACCGGCACGGGCGACCCCGAGAAGGACGCGGCCGTCGTCGTCTACTTCGGCGACGGCGCCTCCAGCCAGGGCGACGTCAGCGAGGCGATGGTCTTCGCCGCGAGCTACCAGGCTCCCGAGGTCTTCTTCCTCCAGAACAACCACTACGCGATCTCGGTCCCCGTGGCCACGCAGTCGCGCAGCCCCCTCTACCTCCGCTCCTCCGGCTTCGGCATCCCCGGCGTGCAGATCGACGGCAACGACGTGCTCGCGAGCTACGCGGTCACCGCCAAGCACCTGCAGGACGCGCGCTCCGGCGGCGGTCCCCAGTTCATCGAGGCGCTGACCTACCGGATCGGCGCGCACACCTCGAGCGACGACCCGACGAAGTACCGCACCGACGACGAACTCGCCTCGTGGGTCGCGAAGGATCCGATCACCCGCTTCGCCGCGTTCCTGCGGAGCGAGGGCGTGGAGCAGTCCTTCTTCGACGAGGTCGACGAGGAGGCGAAGGACTTCGCGTCCGACATCCGCCGCCGCCTCCTCGCCCTCGAGGTCCCACCCACGGGCGTCATGTTCGACCACGTCTACTCGGAGCCGCACGTGCTCGTCGAGGAGCAGAAGGCGTGGCTGCAGCGCTACGAAGAATCGTTCGGAGGCGAGTGATGACGATCGACACCAGCACGACGGCCGCGCAGCCGCCCCTCACCGGGTCGCAGCTCGAGTCCATGTCCATGGCCAAGGCGCTCAACGCCGGCCTCCGCCGAGCGATGACGCAGGACGACCGAGTCCTCCTGATGGGCGAGGACATCGGCCCCCTGGGCGGCGTCTTCCGCATCACCGAGGGCCTGCACGCCGAGTTCGGGGCGAAGCGCGTGCTCGACACGCCGCTCGCCGAGTCCGGCATCGTCGGCACTGCGATCGGGCTCGCGATGCGCGGCTTCCGCCCGGTCTGCGAGATCCAGTTCGACGGGTTCATCTACCCGGCGTTCGACCAGATCACCTCGCAGCTGGCCAAGATGACCAACCGCCACGAGGGTGCGATCACCATGCCCGTCGTCATCCGCGTGCCCTACGGCGGGCACATCGGAGCGGTCGAGCACCACCAGGAGAGCAACGAGGCGTACTTCGCGCACACCGCGGGCCTGCGCGCGGTCAGCCCGTCGACTCCCAACGACGCCTACTGGATGATCCAGGAGGCCATCGCCTCGGACGACCCCGTCATGTTCTTCGAGCCCAAGAGCCGCTACTGGCCCAAGGGCGACGTCGACCTCAGCGGTTCCGCCGCGCCGCTGCACGCCAGCCGCGTCGTCCGCCAGGGCACGGAGGTCACGCTGGTCGGCTGGGGCCCGATGGTCGCGGTCCTCCTCCAGGCCGCCGAGCTCGCGGGCGAGGAGGGCACGAGCGTCGAGGTCGTCGACCTGCGCTCACTCTCCCCGATCGACTGGGAGCCGCTGCTCGCGTCGGTCCGCAGGACCGGTCGGCTCGTCGTCGCGCAGGAGGCGTCCGCGAACGTGAGCCTCGGCTCCGAGATCGCGGCGACCGTCACCGAGCGCGCCTTCTTCTCGCTGGAGGCGCCGGTCCTCCGGGTCGCCGGCTTCGACACCCCCTTCCCGCCCGCCAAGGTCGAGAAGCTCTTCCTCCCCGACGTCGACCGCGTGCTCGAGGCCGTCGACCGCTCGCTCGCGTACTGACGCGCGCGACATCCGCCCGCACGAGCCCACAGGAGTCCCCCCGATGACAGAGCAGTTCCTCCTCCCCGACGTCGGCGAGGGTCTCACCGAGGCCGAGATCGTGGCCTGGAAGGTCAAGGTCGGCGACGAGGTGGCCGTCAACCAGGTCCTCGTCGAGATCGAGACCGCCAAGTCGCTCGTCGAGCTCCCCTCGCCGTTCAGCGGCACCGTGGTCGACGTGCTCGTTGACGAGGGCCAGACGGTCGACGTCGGCACCGCGATCATCACCGTCCAGGCCGGAGCCGGCTCGATCGGCTCCGAGGTGCCCGCGATCCCGGCC
>NZ_PSWD01000043.1:0-14691 GCF_002931705.1 Rathayibacter sp. AY1C5 | reverse complement strand
GGACTCCGCGGCCGCGGGGCCGACGTCCGTCCACGACAGCTCGGGCACGTCCCCGGAGGCGCGGGCCTCATCGATCAGGACGGCGGCGGCGGGGTCGTAGGCGATCCGGATCACCTCGCACAGCTCCTGAGCACCGAGCGGCCGGGCAGCGCCGGCCCCTGTCGCGGCAAGGCTCGTCGTCAGGCCGGGCAGGCGGGCGGCGAGGTCGGCGGCGACCTCCTTCGCGTTGCGGCGCTTCCCGCCGATGCGAGACAGGGAAGAGAAGGTGATCGCGACGTAGGCGCGGATCGTGGCAGACCCGACCGGGTAGCTGCTCACGACCTCCGAGAGCATCGCTCGAGCGAACTCCGGCGCATCCGGGTCCATCGACCCCTCGACCTCCGAGCGCAGGCGCGTACCGGTGTCGGGGGCCGTCTCGACGGTGACGGAGGCGGCCTCGATGCCGGGCTCGTCTCCAAGGTTGGAGAGCCAAATGCCGTACTCCGCGACCTGGTTGTTGACCTGCTCCTGATCCACCAGCGCGGCGCCGTCCGGCTCGGTAGCGATTACGACGGTGTAGTGCTTGGTGGAGGGGACGTGCACGAGAGCGAATCGGCGCCCGTGCGAGTCCTCGTGCTCGGAGAGCTGCGACGCCGCAGCGAGTCCGGGGAGCTGGAAGGTGCCCCATTTCGCCCGACCCGCGGGACCTGAACGGTAGACGTTCGCTCCCTTGGCCTTCGTCCGCATCCAGTTCACGCGATTCACCGTCCTTCCGAGGGCGCTCTGCCCGTGCTTGTCCTTCACCGAAACCGTCAGCAAGATCCCGCCGAAGATCGCGGCGACGATCAGCGCGGCCACGAGGCCGGAGAACATCGACGCGATGATCGAGGAGAGGATGCCGACGAACAGCACGCCCGTGGCGAGCTGTCCGAGGCCGCCGAGTCCCGCAGTCTGCGGGCGACGCCAATTGCCGTACGTGCGCGGCGCCTCAGCGCTGCGCGTAGGAGTTGCCGTGCTCATCAGTTCCCGCTTCCGTTGCCGCCAGTGGCGTCGTCCGTGGCGGCCTTGACCGCCCCTGCTGCGTGCTTCGCGCCTTCGGCGGCCTTCCCTGCCACCGCAAGGCCGACACCGATCGGGCCTCCTGCCGCGGCTGCGGCACCACCGCCTGCCGCCGCACCGCCCGCTGCCGCACCACCGCCGGCCGCAGCTCCGCCAGCTGCGCCACCGCCTGCTGCTGCGCCGCCGCCTGCACCGGAGGCGGCCGGAGTCGCCGCGGGTGACCCCTTGCTGCCGGCGGAGGCGCTACTGCCGGACGGTGCGGAGCCGAAGCCACCGCCGCCGGGCGACCCTCCGCCCCCGCCGCTGTCGCCTCCGCTGCGCGAGCGGATTGCTCCGCTGGCAATCTCCGCCGCTCCACCGGCCGCGGCCGCACCGAGCAGGAGGCCTGCACCGCCACCGCCACCGCCCACCGAGGCGACAGCGGGGACGAGGAAGCGCATCAGCGCGGGCAGGGCCACGAGCGCGATGAGCATCAGCGCGAGGCCCGTGACGATCTGGAACAGCCCGGTCCCGTCCGACTTGAACAGATCAGTGCCGGTCATCCGGAACGCGATCGCGTAGACGATCGCCGCGGCGGGCTTGTAGAGGATGAAGGCGAGGGTCCAGGCCATCGTCTTCTTGAACCACTGCTGCCCGATTTCCGTATTGGTCGCGGCCGCAGCGATCGGGAAGATGCCGGCGAGGACGACGAGCATCGCGCCGCGGAACACCATGAGCGCGATCTGAACGTAGGTCATGAGCACGGCGAGGATGCCGAGGAGGAACAAGCCGATGAGGCCGATACCCGACGTTGCGGTCAGCGAAATCATCGCGAAGATGTTCGTGCCGAAGCAGTTGCTCTCACCGTTGGTGACGTCGCAGTCGGTGGAGTTGTTGAGGATCCAGATCGAGAAGGCGTCGCCTGCCTGCGTGGCGAGACGGATCACGACGAGTCCCGCGCCGGCGACGGCGATCAGCGTCAGTACCGACCGGGCGAGGGTGCGCAACTCGCCCGCACGCTGCGTCCAGACCATGCGGCCGGCGGCGACGAGGATCGACAGGATCGCGAGTCCTCCGGCGTACCACTCGAGCTGCCCTTGCACCCAGCCGACGACGCTCGAAGATTCGTTGAGGTGCAGCGCCAGGGGTAGGAACCCCGTGACGAGCGCTGAGGCGGAGGAGAGCAGGAAGACGGCGAAGATGATGACGCCGATGCGTCCCATGTGCGCCTCGCCGTCGCCGTGGCGGCGACGGGTGCTCATCATGACGCCGGCGATGATGAGCGACATGACCGCGAGGCCCGCCGCGACCCACGTCACGTAGCCGAGGATCGTCTCGAACGCTTCCGGCAGGGGCGGGGTACCGCCACCGTTAACGCCGCCTCCCCGGTCGACCACGGTCACCGGGGAGGGAACGTTCACCCAGAGGGTGCCGAGCGAGACGACCGCTTTGCCGAAGCCCTCCAAGATGTTGTTCACGAACTGCTGCAAGGCGTCGTTAGACGCCTTCGAGACGACTTCGCCGATGCCTGCTGATGACCAGCACACGACGTCCCACGCTGCGCAGGGCTCGCCTGCGGGTGGAGTCACTGTCATTCGGTACCTGCCCAAGGGATATAGCCGCCCAAGCTGGTGAGTGCGGTCGGACGGAACGGCGGCTGACCGTCAGCGGTCAACACCGACTTCCAGTCGCCGTCGACCCACGTCACGGGAGCGGGGAAGCTGAGGAGCTGATTGGTGTTAGAGCGGAAGGCGATGTCGATCGTGGCTTCGTCCGCGGTGTACGAGCTCACGCGGAAGCCGACGATCTGGACACTGCCTCCGGTGTTGCTCTGGGGAATGTCCGCGGCGATCGCGGCATCGCGACCAGCGCCAGGCGCGGTCTGGCGCTCGAGAACGGCGTCGGCCAGGCGCCCATCCGTTCCCATCGCCCAGAGGTTCGCCACCGAGAAGAGCGATCCTTCGACGGTGTGCGCGTAGCAGCTGCGCAGCCCGTCCTCTCCGATCACGCCGGGGCCGGCGGTGTCCGACGACGGTGCGGCCATCGTGCCGACGATGGTCCAGTCGGTGACAGGTGCCGTCGAGAGCGTTCCGCTCTCGTCGTAACCGGGAAGGTTGCAGACGCTTGCTGCGGCGGTGTCGGTTTCCGGTGAGGCGGTGACGGCGGGCGTCGCGGAGGTGGCGGGAGCACTCTGCCCGCCACCTCCGCCCAGGGACGTAATCGCGAGGAGGATCGCCGCCAGCACGAGGACTCCGAAGATGATGGCTCCGAAGATGAATCCTCGACTGGTGAACGGGTTGCGGGACTCCGTGTCGCTCATGACGTCGTGCCTTTCGTTGGTGATGCGGTCGGTTTCCTCCGGACGCTACGCGCCCATGAGGAAGCCGACGATCGTGAACGCGGCGGACACGATGATCACGCCGACGAGCAGGCGGCCGAGCCAGCCGCCGATCTCTCCGCCTTCGCCGCGGCGGGCGGAGACGGTCATGGTGACGCCGAGGATGATCAGGCCGACGACGGCGACGCCGAGGCCGACCCACTTGGCCCAGCCCATGACGGTGGTAAAGGCCTCGAACCCGGGGGGCATGCCGCCGGGTCCCGGGTCGGGCACGACGGCGCCGAGCGCGCCTGCGGTGGTGAGGATGTCGGTCGTCGCTGCGAGCAGGGACATGAGGTGCTCCGTTTCGTTGGTGGTGCTGGGGGGATCGACGTCGCGGTCGCGACGCCGAAGAGGTCCGGTTATCCGGTGGTGAGGGGTCCGTCCGCGAACCCCACGTCGAAGTGGAGGTGGTTCGGGGTATCGGTGAACTGAGTGATGTGCTCGTAGCTGGTCGAGCGGCACTGGATTTGGCCGGCCCGGGAGCCCTGGGGCACCTGCGGGTCCAGAACGGTGAGGAGTTTCAGCGCGTTGGGGTCGCAGCCGGTGGTGGCCGTGCCGTCGAAGGAGAAGAAGTCGACCGCGTGACCGCCGCCATTGATCCAGTGCGAGGAGCCGGTGCCTGCGCCCAGGAGCGAGCCGGTGCACTGTCGGTTGAGGTCGGAGACGCCGACCTTCCCGAACGTGTTCAGCGCGATGGTGATGACCTGGAGGATCCGGACGTCGATGCCGCAGTTCTCTTTGGCGGTCCCGGCGGCCATGTCGCGGATCTGCTGCGCGTAGCGGTCCTCGAGTAGGCGCAGGCGCCCCTCGTCCATCGCCGTCACGAGTCCGGCGGCGAGGGCCTGCGCGTCTCCGGACACGGCTACGCATCCACCGACCGGCGCAGCCGTCGTAGGCGTGGTGCTGGTCGGCGTCGACGGAACACTGACCGGTGCGCCGGTCGTCGCCGGCCCCGTCGTGCTGCTACCGAGCCCGTTCAGGTAGGTCATGATCGCCACGGCGTCGGCGCGGTACTTCGTGTAGTGGTTCGGGTCGGCGTTGCGCTGGACCTTGTTGATCGCGATGGAGGGCTCCATTGCCGGCCAGCCCTCGACGGCCACGAGGCGGTCGTAGAAGAAGCCCGCCGAGGTCGTCGGGTCCATGCGCTGCTCGACGGTGCCCCAGCTCGACTGCTGCTGGAACAGGCCGATCGAGTCAGCGACCGATCCGTCCGGGTTGATCGCGCCGTCGCCGTAGGTGATATTCACCAGCGAGGACTCCCCGATCGCCGTCTGGACACCGAGCGTCTGCCCGTCCGCGCCGAGCCCCTTCGCTGCACCTGCATTGACGATCAGTGCTGCGTTCACGAGCTGGTCGTGCCCGTAGGCCCCGACCTTCGCGTCCGCCGGGATCGCGGACACGTTGACCGGGCCTCCACCAGGTAGGCATGCGGCCGCGGCCGATCCGCCGAAGAACAGCACCCACAGCAGTAGCGCCACGGTGACGATCGGCACCATAACCGCCGCCAGTACCCCAATTCCCCCCTTCTGCACCGGCCTACTCCGAGGCCAGGGGGGTGATCTGCTCGACGCCCCAGGGCGCCGTCTCTACAGCACGGTGGACGTAGACCGAGTAGTCCCCAGCGTCGGTGGGCACCAGAACGCGAATGGTGAACGTGCCGTCGCCGTCCCGGACCCGAGCATCGCCGGTCAACGACGTGCAGGGCACGTTCATCGGATCGACCGTCTCGTAGGCGATCGCCGCTTGCTGAGTCAGGAACGGGTAGAGCTCCGCGATCCAGGTGTCGTAGTCGAGCGTCGGGCGGCAGAACGCCGTCACTGCCGAGGCCGCGAGGGCAAGCGCGTCGTTCTCGACTCCCGGAACGGGAACCGGCTCAGAGTCGACCGGAGCGGCGGCCGCAGTCGGCGTCGCCTCAGCCGTGCTGGCCGCAGTCGAGCCCGATGCAGAAGGGATCTGGGCGGTCGGCGTCGGTGCAGTTCGTGCTGTTTCGGGAGCAGCGCCCGAGCACCCTGCCAATGCGAGCACAGCCGCAGCGGCCATCGCGGCGCAGAGGCCGGTGCCGGTGTGCTTCGTGTGCTTCATGTCGTTGGTTCCCCTCGTTGCCTTCATCACAATCTAGTCCCAAACTGCCCGTTTGGACACTCGTAGATGCCCAAATGGGACACTGACTGTCTACACTGACGGCACGTCGGTAGCCGCCGACCTAGAATCGTGGTGTGGAGGTGGACTCAACGAACGTCAATGCCGTCATAGGCGAGGCCGTCAAGAGCGCCATCTACGACGCCGGTTTCAACGTGAAGGCCGCGGCTGAGCGAGCCGGCCTGCCCTACCGGACCGTCCTTCGGTACATCAAGGGAGAACGGGACATGCCTGTCCCTGTTCTTCTCGCGCTCGCGCACGCCACGAACGCCGATTTGGACTCGCTCGTGAAGCAGCTTCAGGGCCGAGTAGCCTTTAAGGAACTGGTCAGCTACGTCACAGACGGCGAATCCATGCCGACTGAGGAATCCAGCGCTCTACGTCCCGCCGAATTGGCGCGTCGTCTCTCACTGGTCTTCACTTCACGAGGCCTCGACGCCACTACCTCCCGCACCAGAATTTCCGAGATCCTTCTCCTCAGCGGGGCCTCGATCGATCGCCAGGAATGGGGCCTGCTCATGGCCGGGCAACTCCCCTCGGCACCACGAGTCGAAGTGCTCTTCGCCGTGGCCGAAGCACTCGACGTCGACCCCGACTACTTGCTCAGAGACGACCCCGAGCTGGTCGAGGCCGTGGAAGCCCGCCTCGGGTTCGACGGCACCATGCGCTCGCTCGGCATCGAGCGCGTCGCCGCCCGATCGCTCGGAACAATCGAGCCCGACGAGCTACGCGGCATCGCCGCCGTCGTGTCCGAAATCGTCACCGAGCTACGTCGATAGCCGGCCGCGCCGTCCTGTAGGGCCACGCAGCTCCGCTCGCGCCCGGAATGCCGTCTAAAGTGGATGAGCTTCTCCCGGCCAGGCGAACGGAGTCCATCGATGCCGTCAGACTCCACGGAACGAGGTCGCGGCCGGTGGCGGATGCTCCGCCGCAGTGGCCAAGGCCGCAGTGGATCGATCGTTCAGGCGGCCGACGAGTTCGTGAGCAGGCTCGGACTTCCGGCCGCCGCGACGTGGGACGATCTTCAATCGTCCGTCGAGAAGGTCTACGGCAAGCCGATCTATCTGATCGCCTCCGCCAGCGCTGACCTCAAATCAGTGACAGGGCTCTGGATCGACACAGCCGAGTTCGGCACCGTCGTCTGCCGAGAGAGCGACGAGCTCCACTACCAGAGCCAGAACGCGTGCCATGAGCTTGCGCACATCCTCTTCGTCTACGCTCCGGACGCCTGGTTCAGCGAGCAGATCCCGCGGCTGATCCATCCGGGCCGGCGGCACGGAGCCACACACCTCTGTGCCCCGACAGATGATCCAGAAAGCACAGAAGCGAAGGCGGAGATTGCCATCGAGGAAGTAGCTTTCGCGATGGTCCGCCGTATCCAGACACTCAATCGGACGAGCGAAGAAACGTATTTCGGATGATCCAACAGGTTTGCCTAGCGCTTCTCATTGCGCTGGTGCTTGTGCGGGCTCCTCGCGCCGCAGCGAAGCCCGCAGCGCGTCCCGCTTTCTGGGCCACGGTGAGCGGTGCCGTCGCACTCTCCACCTACGGATTCCCCATCCCCTTCTTCACATATGACGCGCTACTGGGTGGCACCAACGTCATCACCCTCGTCCGCGACCTGGCAGCAGCATCGGCCTTCTGGTTCTTCCGCGAAGCGCTCGGACGGCGCGCCGGCGGCGAAGGCCGCGTCGGCAGTCGGTGGGGCCTGGCGATCATGTTCGGCTCCTACATCGTGCCGTTCCTGCTGATCGGCAACCGGGGCCGCACAAGCGTCGACTTCATCATCGACCGCCTCGACCAGACCGCCGTCTGGCTCTACGGATCGGCCTACATGGCGACTCTCGTGTGGCTATCCGTCTCCTCGATCATCAACGCGCGTCGCAACTGGCGCGGGGTTCAGCTCGTCTTCATCACCGGATTCGCCATCACCACGATCGGCTGCTTGATCGAGATTGCCTTCCTCACAGCCTCTCACTTCGGCTACGGCGGAGACGCCTTCCGCTACTCCGCGTGGAACGCCGCTGAGATACCGTTCTTCCTCGGTCTTCTCATCATCATGCTCGGCATCGGGTGGACGGCGATCGTCGTTCCTCTCCGTCGCCGGATCGACGTCGCTCGAGCATCGAAGGCCGCCGTCCGACACGGCCTCATCGAGCGACCACCGTTCACGACCTACCTGAGCGACCGGCGATTGATCGCACACGCTCAACAGATCCTCGTGCTCACGAAGAACGCTGAGGTTCGCGGAGAGGGCGCGTTCACCTTTGACGAGAATGCAGCTGTCGCTCGGGTCCGCACGCTCATCGCTCCCGACCAGGCGTTCACTCCGCGAGTGATCGGCGGCGGCTTCCGGAAGGCCGCATAGCCGGTGAGCGCACTCTGGGTCGCGATCCCCGCAGTTGGTGTCGGCGTCGCCGGAGCCGCGGTCGTCGCCACCGTTGCGCGCCGTGTCATCCGACCGCAGCGCAGCCGCCCAACACCGATCGTCGCGGTTCCGACGCCCGATCGCATCGTCCTCGGTCCTACTCCGATCACGAAGCAGAACGGCAAGCTCGGCCTGCTCTACGACGACGAAACCCGCCACGCGGTCCTCGGTCCGATCCTGCGAAGCGGACCAGACGGGATCGAACGCATCCTCACACTCAATGCTGATGCCCCCTCCCCCACGGCCGGCTCCCTGAGTCGACCCATCGGGAATGTGTTCGCGACGGCCCGAGAACTCGACCCGGACGCCCGCGAGGTGACCGTCGAAACCGAGCTTGGACAGGCGCCTGCCTGGTTGTTTTCCGGCAAAGGAGACGCCGCAGACACTTGGGCGATCCACATCCACGGCAGTCTGTCCGGCCGAGACGCTGCCTTTCGCTCCGTGCATGCACTCAGAGGCACCGGCTACACCTCACTGGTGCCTTCCTTCCGCGGTGACGGAGAAGGCCCAACGGCGCCACTCAATGCGTTCACGCTCGGTCAGACCGAATGGGTCGACGTCGACGCTGCGATCGCGCTCGCTCTCGAGCGGGGAGCGCGCCGGGTCGTCCTCGTCGGCTGGTCCAGCGGCGCCTCAATGGCGTTGCGCCTCGCCACGAGCTCGTCGCACCGATCCAGAATCGCAGGCTTGATCCTTGTCTCCCCCGTCCTCAGTTGGCGCAACAGCGTGCTCTTCAGCGCCGCTAACGCCGGAGTCCCCCGTGTCGTCGCTGCGGCCGCCACATGGGCTCTCGGCGCCCGCGGTGTCAGTCGTCTACTGGGCTCACCAGTTCCTCTCAACTTCAAAGCACTCGACTGGATAGACGCAGCCGCACCACTACGCATACCGGTGCTCCTGATTCATTCGGGGGGTGATCGCACCACGCCGTTCAGCGACTCCCGTTCGTTCAGCAACGCGCACGTGAATGCGACGCTGATCGCCAGCGACCCCGCCGGCCACGCCCTCGAATGGAACGCCGATCCAGAGCGATTCGAATCCGCCGTTCGCTCCTGGTGCAACAGCGCCATTTAGATTCTGCATGAGAATCAAGATAGCCAGATACCTATATAGGTATCTGGCTATCTTCGAGGGGCTCGGGCTCAGCTGAGCGGGTTCCGGTCGCGGTACTCGCTCAGGGCCGTTTCCACGATGTTCTTCTTAGTGCGACCGGTCGCGGCTCGCAGGTCTTGGACGTAGTACGACAGCTCGGCATCGACGTCCACATGCAGAACCTCCGTGGGCTGCTTCCGCGGCGGCGTGGCCGCCGTGCCCGCATTCGCCCGCGATACCGGGGCTGCTACCGGCGCCGGTGCGGGCGTCGGAGCCGGACGAGGCTTGGACGCGATCGGGTCGCTGCGGTCGGGCGCCGGCTGTGCTCGGCGCGGGAGGCTGGCGGGGCGATCTTCGTTCGTCATCGGATGACCTTTCGTGCGAGTTCACGGTATGCGGCGGCGACGGGTGCGCCCTTGCGGAAGTTGCCGTACCAGTCGTGCGAGTACCGGACCTCTCCGACGATGGTCCGGTGCGGGACGAGCGGAGTCAGGAGAAGCCCCGTCTCTCGCATCTGCTCGATGCTGTGCGTAGCCTCTCGCGGCGTGATCGTCTCCTTGTAGCCGCCAACGATGATGCCGGCCTCCTCGACCGCTGCGCGGTCGCTGAGGTCGTTGTAGCGGCGCACACTCTCCTGTGCACCAATGAATCCGTCCACGCCGTCAGCGGTGGGCGTGGCGGCGTAGATCACTGACTCCGCCGCCGTCAGGGCGTTGTAGATCAGCGACCCGCCCTGGCGGTTCGGGCAGTCGATGATCGCGAGGTCCGCAGGCACATCCTCGAGCGAGTCCGCCAAGCGATGCCCGACTTCTCCGGGATCGTCCGTTTCGCGTGCGCTCACGCTGCGGTCGGACGGGATCACTCGAAGGTTCGAGTGAAAGGGCGAAGGCACGGCGAGCTCGTCCGCCCATCCCCTCGGGTCGGCGTTACCCAGGATCGCTCCGACGTCGAGCCCGACGTCGACGGGCTGCGCGTCGAGCCACTTCGTGGTCGCGCCACGCGGATCCAGGTCGATCAGGATCACCCGCCGCCCCTCCTCGGCCGCCACCATCGCCAGGGAGACCGCGGTGGTGCTCTTCGTCGCACCGCCGCTCTCGCTGTAGATCATCATTGTCTGCATGCCGCAAACCTATATGGCTATCTATCCACCTAGCAAACTACCCAGATACCTATATAGGTATCTGGGTAGGACTCGCCCGGTATGAGCACCCGATCCCGCTCGGTGCGCGGGCTGGGAGCGAGTGTCGGTGGGGCCGACCTACACTCGGACGCATTCGAACATATGTTCGATGAGACGAGGAGGGGGCCGACCATGAGCGTGACCGTTGTGGAGCGCATCGCGACTCCGGCCTCGGACGCCGTCGCCGTCGCCTTCCTCGTCACCAGTGACGCGGTGGCTGCCGGGTTCCCGTCGCCGGCACAGGACTACTTCGACGGGTCCCTCGACCTCAACGACCACCTCATCCGGGACAAGACCTCGACGTTCATCGTCCGCGTCTCGGGCGAGAGCATGACCGGCGCGGGCATCAGCGACGGCGACGAGCTCGTGGTCGACCGGTCGATCACGCCGACGCACGGGAGCGTGGTCATCGCGATCCTCGACGGCGAGCTGACCGTCAAGCGCCTCGAGCTGCACCCCGGGGGAGTGGTGCTGCGGGCGGAGAACCCGGAGTACCCGCCGATCCACGTCGCCGAGCTGAGTGACCTCCAGGTGTGGGGCGTCGTCACGGTCTGTCTCCACCGGCTGCACCGTGCGCTCTGAGCGGCGCGTCGGCCTGGTCGACGTGAACAGCTTCTACGTCTCCTGCGAGCGGCTATTCGACCCCAAGCTCGCCGGCCGGCCCGTTGTCGTCCTCTCGAACAACGACGGCTGCGTGGTCGCCCGCTCCGACGAGGTGAAGAAGCTCGGCATCGAGAACGGCACCCCCTGGTTCAAGATCGAACCCCTGATCCGCTCCGGCCGTCTTCCGGAGGTCATCGCCCGCTCGAGCAACTACGAGCTGTACGGCGAGCTGTCCGCCCGCGTGATGGAGCTGCTGGGCCGATACTCCGCCTGGCAGGAGGTCTACTCGATCGACGAGAGCTTCCTCGGCGTCGACGGCGACGTGGCGGAGCGGGCGAAGATCGGCCGCGCGATGCGCGCCGCCGTCGCCAAGAACGTCGGCCTGCCCGTCTGCGTCGGGTTCGGGCCGAGCAAGACGCTCGCGAAGTTCGTCAACAAGGGCGGAGCGAAGAAGCACCCGCGCCTCGGCGGGGTCTGCGACACCGACTGGTACACGCCCGATCAGCTCGACGCGCTCATGGCGTCGCAGCACGTCACTGAGCTGTGGGGAGTGGCCGGCCGCACCGGGAAGCGCCTCGCGGAGCTGTCCATCCACACGATCCGGGACCTGCGCGATGCCGACCCGGCGCTGATCCGGAAGAAGTTCTCCGTGGTGCTGCAGCGCTCCGTCTACGAGCTGCGCGGGGTCGACTGCATCCCGCTCGAGGCGGCCCGCACCGTCCGGGATCAGCTGATCTTCTCGCGCTCGTTCGCCACTCCGGTGACGACGATCGCGGACATGGAGCAGGTGCTCTCCGTCTACGCGCAACGCGCCGCGCACCGCCTGCGCGCGCAGGGGTCGGTGACGAAGACGATGAGCGTCTTCGCGTCGACGTCGCCGTTCGCGGACGCGCCGTACGAGTCCGCCGGCGGCCTCGCCGGCTTCCCCGTGCCCACCGACGACCCGGTGGGTATCGTCAAGGCCGCGATCGCGACGTTGCGCCCGCGGCTGCGCGAGGGCGCCCGCTACGTGCGGGCCGGCGTCATCCTCACCAACCTGTCGCCGAAGGACTCCCACGCCTTCCTCGACGTGTTCGATACGGCTTTCGACTCCAAGGGTCTGGGCGCCACGATCGACGCCGTGACGAAACGCCACGGCCGCTCCGCGGTCGGACTGGGCCTCGCCGGGATCCGCAAGGGGCCGGTCTGGACGATGAAGCGCGAAGCGCTCTCGCTGCGCGCCACGACCCACTGGGCCGAGCTGGCGACCGCTCACGCCCGCTGACTTCTATCGGCGGCCAGCCTCCTCAGATAGAATGTTCTATAGGAGGTGGTTGCCGTGTCGATCATTCAGAGGCCCGATGGGGAGACCATCCGCAAGCTGCGCAGCTTGCAGGTCGTAACGCGGGTGTCATATCTTCGCGCGCTGCGCCGCGCTGCGGAGGACACCACGCAGAGGCAGCTCGCGCAAGAAATTGGAATCTCACAGCCCTCCGTCAACAGCGCATTGAAGTCCGCGGCCGCAGTGTCGGACGTGCGGCCCGGATTCTCTGGCGCAACGCCTTACGAGATTGCTCAGCGCTACGACGCGGGGGAGCTGACGAAGGAGCAGGTCATCGATGAGCTCGGCCGTTGGTCCTACCGTCCGGGGTCAGCTAGCGACGGCTACGACTGGACGACCGCGGACGCGGGAGAGTTTGCAGAGGTGCGACGCGCTCTGAGTGAGCACCTCATCGACGTCGACACATACGACGAGATCCTGGACCGCTACAGCGAGCAAGGTCGGTGACTGGGGAGGACTCGTCAGCGATCGCCAAGCACCGCGAGACAGTGCGTGCATGGGCGCGAGCGGGCGGGCCGCTGAGCCCCAAGAGCGAACACGCGACGGTGAACAACCGAGAGTGGTTCCGGCTCGGCGCCGACCAGGATTACGAGCCGCGTGGTGCGCGGCAACAACTACACGACCGCTTTGTGGCCGACTACCGCGCACAATTCCCTGACGTGCGCCAAGAGCGGAAGGCGATCATCCTTGCCGGCCCGCCTGGTGCCGGTAAATCGACCGTTCTCCGAGACGTGCTCGGCACCGACCGCAACGCCTGGCTCACCATCGACGCCGACGAGTTCAAGCGGGCGCTGCTCACCGAAGCGATCAAGGACGGCACCTACGACAGCACGATCCTGCCGCCCGAGGTCCGCGCCGCCGAGGCAGCGGGGGAGAAGTTCTTCCCGCTCGAGCTGGCCTCGCTCGTGCACGAAGAGTCTTCCATTCTCGCTATCCAACTCCGCGACGCGGCCATTCGGGACGGCCAGAACGTCGTGATCGACACCGTGCTCTCTTCGCCCGAGAAGGCGGTCGAGCTGGGGCAGCGGTTCGCGGCAGCCGGCTACAGCGTCGAAGTGATCGACGTCGAGGTGCCGTTCGAGCTGTCGGAAGCGCGGATCGCCGGCCGCTGGCAGGACTCCTACGAACGCGCCCTCGCCGGCGCCGACGAGCTCGGCGGTCGATGGGTGCCCAGCGAGTACGCCAGGAACGTTTATGCCGGCCCGGGAGGTCGGTCCCTCCCTGAGTTCGCCGCCGAGCAGCTGGCCGATACCGGCTCCACCGTGATGCGATTCCGCCGCTACAACACCCCCGCGGAAGGGCAGCCGCGCACTGTCGAGGTCGACAAGTCGCGCACTGCGTTCGGGCGCCCTCTGATCGACACCGCCCTCGCGCAGGCTCAGGCGACCGTCTCTCGCAGCTTCTCCACCACGGCGCTGACCACGGCGCCCGAGCGCGGTGACCGAGCGATCCCGGCCACCTCACCGACGCCAGCGCCGGACCGCGGCGACCGCGGTCGCTAGAGCGGCGTCGTCACCACTTAGAAAACCTGTCCACCAGGTCGACGTCGATCGAGGAGGTCCGCGGGTCCAGGCCGTCGGCCGTCTCGTCGGGGGCGTCGATGACGTCCAGGAACACGGCAGTCGCGGGCGTCACGAACGCTGAGGTCGTTCCGCGCGACGTCGGGATCTCTACGAAGGCGCCGCCGGCGGCCGCCGCCTGTTCGAGGCGCTGCGTGAGCCCGACGCGATCGACGTCGACCGGCAGCGAGAAGTGGCGCGGTCCGATAGTCAGCTCGAGCAGGTGCATGGGATTCCCGTCGTCGGCCGCTTGCCTACCAGGTACCCATCCTCCCGCGTCCTAGACGCTTCCGAGCCCGTTCCGGGGGCGCGAGATGCCCTCGCGCAGCGGCGCCGCGCGCCGCAGGTTGGAAGCCGCCACGGCGGCCCGTTCCACCTGTTTTCTTCACCTCTCCGCGGTTTCAACCTATTTCGCTCCACCGGCTGCGTGCCACCGATCCCGAACGCGGTCGCTGCGCTCCCTCACATCGCTCGTGATCGGCGTCACTCCGCCGCCTCCACTCAAACGGTCTTCCCCGCCGGAGAGGCAAAGAAAAACGATCAGCCAGAGGGAGACACACCATGAGCCAGCAGCGCGGCACCCGTACCGAGGTCATCAAGAGCGAGTACCACGGACCCGGAGCGGACGGGATCAGCCGGACCGCCCGTCAGGTGGTCATCGTCGGCGCCGGTGGCCGCGACCCGGTGACCGAGCAGACCCCGGCCGTGCACCTGGTCACCCGCGAGGGCCGCGCGGGGCTTCCCGGGGTGACGCTGCAGCACTTCGAGCCCGTGGAGGCGCTGCCCGCGGATCGCGTCGGCTACATGGCCTCCGGCGCCTACGTCGTCGTTCCGGTCGACGTCGCGCGAGCGCTCGACCTGTTCCCGGCCGCGTACGCGCTGCACGACCGCAGCGAGACGCCCGCCGACTACCGCGACAACGACTGACCCCCCCCGAACCGAGAAGGAGAACCGACATGCTCACCATCACCCACA
>NZ_PSWD01000042.1:0-15880 GCF_002931705.1 Rathayibacter sp. AY1C5 | reverse complement strand
ACTGTGGAAAGTCCTCGACGCCGACCGCCAGGTCCTCCGCGAATGGGACGAGGAGCCCGGCGACATGACGGACGAGTCCGAGGAGGAACTGATCGCCCTCGACCTCATCAGCAACCGCCGCGCGACCCTCGACTACACCGACTTCGGAAAGCCCATCGCCTCCACGACCCTGATCCTCCACACGCTCGCGCTCTGAGCGCGTGCGCGGGCCGACCCGAAACGGGCCGGCCCGCACGAGGGGGAGAGCCCCCTCGACCCCCCGGTCACGCGCGTGGAACGGCCACGCGCGCTCGAGTGGTAGTCAGCGGCGAGGACGCGGCTTGTACCTCTTCCCCGCCCGGATGTTCCGGTTCTCGATCACACCGACCACCGCCAGGCCGGCGGCCACGGCGACGATCAGCACCCACCCGAGCACGTTGAACCACTCACCGGTGAACGCCGCGTACGTCTGCTCAACGGCGATCGCGAAGAGCATGAACGACAACCCAAACCAGACCATGCCGTTGCTGATCAGCGCAGCACGCGCGAGCTTGGTCTTGGGCTTCGACATGCGCCCACCCTCCCACCGGACTCTGGACGTGTCCACGGCGGTGCGGCGCTAACGCGCGCCCGAAATTCCGGCGAGTTCGTCCGCCTCTTCCTCCGTGACGACCCCCACGAGTTCTGCAATCTTCTCGATGATGCTTTCCATCGGTTCCTCCGCGGTGCTGAATCCGCCACGAGACGCAAGCGTCGGAGTTACCTGGTCGAGCTCCTCGAACGTCGTGCCATGCATGATCGGCACCAGAAGGCTGCGGCGTAGGAGAGCGCTGAGCTCATTGCTCGCGATACTCCGGTCCGTGCTCAATTTCTCGAGCATCGCCGGCGTCACGAGGACGATGCCCATGCGCGAGCTGACGAGGCCCCTGTCGATCGCCACGCGCATGTCCGTGCCCGGTCGCAAACTCACTTCGCTGAACCAGACCGACAGATCCCGGTCGAGCATCAGCTCATGGACGTCCTTCGCGGGCCCCTGGCGGTCCGGCCAAGCGTGACAGAGAAACACGTCGTTCTGCTGCACCGTTCGCGCGAGGGTTGCGATCCGGACCGGTTGAAGATCGCGGACCTGTTGAGATGTGTACGAGACGGTCGACGTGCTCGGCTGCCAAGACGGACGGCTGCTGCGCGAGCCACCGCCACCCGACACGCTGCCGCTTCGGCGTGCCGGAGCAGGCGGGGGCGTGTACGGCCGGTATGCGCGCGGCTGCTCGTAGTAGCTGTACCCGCCGCCGCGACCATGGACCGGGCAATCGGCTCCGCCGCCCCGGATGTGACCTCGAACGGGCGCTGTGCACTGAGACATGTCGCAGACGCTACTCGCGACCTCCGACACTCCTGGAGCTCGGGTCTCACCGCTCGGGGTCGTTCCTGGGGAGGCCGTCGCTCACCGCATAGTCTGATGTGGTGCTCACCAACTCTCTCGATCCGGCAGATCCTGCCGAGGCAAGGAAGGCACGCGGCGCTTTCTTCACACCCGACGGGATTACTGCACACTTGGCGGAGTGGGCGCTTCGCGATCCCTCCGACTCGGTGTTAGAGCCCTCCGCCGGCGAGGCAGCCTTCCTGATTGCCGCAGTCGAACGACTGCGCGCGTTGGGTGCGACTGACCCCCTCGTTCACGGCATCGAACTCCACCGCGCAAGCGCTCACATCGCACGTGACTTGATTCAACGAGCCGGCGGCACCGCTCGCATCCGCGTCAGCGACTTCTTCCGTACTGAAGCGGCCCCGCGGTATGACGCCGTGATCGGCAACCCGCCGTTCATCCGCTACCAGGACTGGACCGGAGACCAGCGCGACCGCGCTCGGTTTGCAGCGCTACAGCAGGGCGTCTCGTTGACCGGCCTTGCATCTTCATGGGCGGCCTTCGTGATCCATGCCGCCGCGTATCTGAAGCCTGGCGGACGCCTTGGGATGGTGCTCCCGGCCGAGCTGTTGAGTGTGAACTATGCAGCCCCGGTGCGCCGATTCCTGCTGGAAAGGTTCGCGACGGTCGAGCTTGTGACGTTCGAGGAACAGGTGTTCACCGACGCGGAAGCCGACACCGTACTCGTGAAGGCGGAGGGGTGGAACGGTCTCCCCGCGGCACAGGCCACTCTCCGGCAGACGCGTAACGCCAACACGCTCAGTGAGCTGCACGAGGGCACA
This sequence comes from Rathayibacter sp. AY1C5, assembly GCF_002931705.1. NCBI lineage: Bacteria > Bacillati > Actinomycetota > Actinomycetes > Micrococcales > Microbacteriaceae > Rathayibacter > Rathayibacter sp. AY1C5. The sequence continues at coordinate 13,693 of NZ_PSWD01000042.1, read as the reverse complement.
ACGTGGACCCCGTTGAACACCGGGGACCGGTGGCACCCTCAGCCGCTGCGGCCCACCAGCATCGACGCAATCGCTCACCTCATCGGAGACAACATATTCGTCCCGCTGAGCGATCACGGCGACACGACCCTCGGCGCGGTGACGGGAGGGAACCGATTCTTTGCCCTCTCGCCAGAGCGAGTCCGAATACTCGGTATCCCGCGTCGAGACCTGGTTCGGATCAGCCCGCCCGGTAGTAGCCACCTTCGCGGTCTCGCGCTTACTGACTCTGCGATGGCGCGGCTCGGCTCGGAGGGTCGCTCGACGTGGCTGCTGTACCCGTCAGATCAGCCCGCGGACGCCACCCTGGAATACATCTCGAAAGGCGTCGACACCGCCGTCGACCAGGCATACAAATGCCGTGTCCGGTCCCCCTGGTGGCGCGTCCCTCTGCTCAAGCCAGCAGACCTGCTCCTGACCTACATGAACGCTGACACCCCGAGGCTGACCACCAACGCCGCCAGCGTTAGGCATCTGAACAGCGTGCACGGTGTGTACCTGAACGAGAGCGTCCGGGATCTCGCCCGTGATGTGTTGCCCGTGGCGTCGCTGAACTCAGTCACTCTCCTTGGCGCTGAGCTTGCCGGGCGATCCTATGGGGGAGGCATCCTCAAGATCGAGCCGCGCGAAGCAGACCGTTGGTGGATGCCATCCGCCGATCTGCTTGCACAGCATCGCTTGGAGCTGGTCTCGATCAAGCCCTTTGTGCAACGCCACCTACAGAACAAGAAGCTCCTCGCCGCAGTCGCGCTGGTCGATGCAGTACTTCTAGACGGGCGGCTCAGCGCGACCCAGCTGGAGTCAGTGCGCGCGGATCACGCCGACTGGATGAAGCGTCGAATAGTGCGAGGTAAGAGTGGCTGAGCCAACCAAGAAGGCGCTCGCCTGGGCAATCTTCGATCGCATTGTCGCGACTGCAGCAACCACCGACCGGTACTCGGGCGGGCCATGGATCGGCGACGAATACACCCCCGACTTTGAGACGCTGCAACAGCTACTCGGTGTCCCACTGCATCTGAAGGCCAATAGCCAGAGCGGCGTGCCGGCTCTGGCCCTCGATGTGTGGGTCGCCTACGAACTCAGGCGCTCGGGGTTCAAGCCCGATGCGGTATGGCCTCGCGCGGAACACCCCCGCGTGATGCCTGGACCCATCTCGCGTCTGCTCCCGCAGCTTGGAAAGACTCCACGCGCGGCCGTTGAAAAGAAGATCACCCAGAAGACGCCGCCGGCGGGCGTTGTCGCTACCTCCGCAAATATTCTCGGCGGGCTGTACGTCAAGCAGGTCGACGTTGTGATGTCGGCCTGGGACACCGGCCCTGAGCTCCTCATCTCAACCAAGCGGATGGACTCCAGCTTCGGAAAGAACGCCGCCAACCGCATCGAAGAATCCTTTGGCGACGCCCGGAACTTGCGCACACGGCATCCGATGGCTGCTCTCGGCTTTTTGTACGGGCTTAGGTCCACGATCCTCGACAGCGAGCCGGAGAAGGCGAAGTGGCTCATCGACCTTCTGGCGAAGCTGTCAACAGGTGACAACGCATACGATGCGGCTTGCTTGTTGATGCTGTCGTATGACGTGGAGCCGCCGGCCGACTCTGACGGTGGACACGACGATGAGGATGACGCGGCAGTCGCCGAAGTTCTTGACGACGCGACCGCCAATGACGCTGATGATACGGCGCCCGAAAGCGTCGCATCAGAGCGGCTCGAGGCCGAGATCGCCAATCTGCCCAGTGTTCGCCTGTTGCACGACGAGGTACCACCAGAGCTCCAGGTGGGACCGTTCCTGAAGGCCATGGTGGAAGGCGTCCTCCGGGCCACCCCGGTCAACATGCACACCGATGCAAGGAAATTGCGCGGATGGTCTGCCGCCGACTAGCTTCCGCGAACTTAGGTCTCGAGCGACTGCGATGCTCGCCGTGAAACCTGCTAGAGGCAAGATAATCCCGCTCGGCAGCGGTGGGAAGAGGTTCTCGTGAGGATCGCGATCCCCGGGTCCAGACTCCGCATCGACTTCATCAAGGACATGGCTACTGAGTGGCGTCGTTCAGATTCTCGGCTTCGGTTTCCATACTCCGACGCTAAAAACACGAAGCGCGCGCGTCAGTGGAGGCAGCCACCCGACCGGACTGCGGCGCCACCGAGTAGCGTGAGTCAAGAGAAGCGAGGCGCTTGCGTTCTAATCGGCTCGCTCATCATGAGTGGCATCCATGCGATACAAGCGCCGAGCAAACTCAATGGCCCATCCGGCCGAATGCCACCCTTTGTCCTCAAGGCTCTCAATTAAGTTATCGTCATAGAGTCTAGACACTGCGACTTTGTAGTTGAGTCGCTCCGCCGGAATTACATTTTCTTCCGTAAAGTACCAGCTATTTACACGCTCAACAATTCGGCGGAGGGATTCGCGATGCCCCATAAGCGCCTGAGAGCGGAGCCGAGTGACCTCCTCCAGCATTTCCACAAGATTCAGCACCGATTCAGTCGGCAAATTTAGGCCAGTGCCAAGGTCTTGTCCGGCGACACGTACGGCGTGAACGAGTTGCTGAAAGAATGCCACCGCGCTTATGCCGGGCTCCCAGACTGTCTGGGACAGCACGGTAGTGTCGTCGGTTTCGAGGTTCACGACGAGGTCACCGTCGTTCGGCGTGTCGATGACAAAACGGTAGTGCGCGTCCGTCTCCCATATGGGAGCGCGCACACCAGCGGCTGTGATAAGGCCGTCATCCGTGGCCTTGCGGAGTGCGTCGAGAAGGTTCTCTCGGGTGATGTTCGACCCAACGTTTCGGTACCGTTCAATTTCTGCGTTGAGCTCGGCGCGCTGCGCGTCGACGAGTTGGTCTTCAATGTCGGACAGAGACTGTGCGGTCTGGTCCGCTTGCTTTTTAGCGGCATCAGCCGTGGCTTGCGCCGTGTCCGCTTTCGTTTCCACGCCGGTGATTTTTCCCTCAGTGATCGCGACACGCCGGCGTACCTGCCCGAGGATCAGCTCTCCCGGAATCAAAAGCAAGATGACAACTGATGAATTAGCCAGCATATTGCTCCACCACGGGTCGCTTTTCTGGATGCTCCAGCTTGCAAACGCGGCACCAAGGCCGAGGACGGCGATGGCAACGGTGACGACCGGGCGCACCCACGGAGCTGCCTGGCGAGAGAATGGGGTCGAAGACATGGTTCACCTTATTGTTCAACCGAACGGTTGCTCTGTCTGGGTCGCGCCAAGCCCGACTGGCAGATTTTCACCATCTCAAGTTGATCTCATCGAGAGGTTCTTCGGCGGTATTCCAGTCTACGACATCGGTGCGCTGGCGGCCCGGTAGGTGCATCACGATGAAGCCGTCGTCCGCAGGTTCAGGCAGTCAAGTTGTTCGCCGTCGTCAGAACGTCGGTGGTCAATCTGTGTCGCTTCCATCTCGGGGGACTACCTAATGGCGCGGAGTGACCTCCGTCGGCGTCCGGTAGGGGTAGGTCAACGGGATTGTTTGGCGTGCCGTAAAACATTAGCTTTTTGAGACAGCCCGTTGAGAGCCGTTCCGAAGTTGGCCTCGGCCGGAACGGCGGAGGCCTCACTGTCTCAACAACTTGTCTCCTAGTACTTCGTCTCAGGAGGGTGCTTGGAGGGGCTTTCCGAGTCAAACTGAGCTCGTGAGACTTCTCGGTCATACGCGTGTGAGTACGTCGAGTCAGGATGCGCAGTTGCAGGTCGACGCGCTCGTTGCGGCTGGCGTTCAGAAGCGGGACGTGTTCGCGGACGTGACGTCTGGCAGCAAGACCGCCATCGAGCGTCGCGGGATGAAGAAGCTGCTCGAGTACGCCGAGGGCGGGGACACCGTCGTCGTCTGGCGGGTCGACCGTCTCGGCCGGTCGCTGATCGACGTGCTGAACACGGTGAACCTGTTGCGTGACCGCGGCGTGCAGGTCCGGTCGATCTCCGACGGCATCGATCCGTCGACGTCGACGGGCCGGCTGATGCTGAACATGCTCGCCACGCTCGCGGAGTACGAGCGGGAGCTCATCGTTGAACGGGTCAACGCCGGCATCGCCGCCGCACGTGCGAGCGGAACGCGCTTCGGCCGGCCCCTGTCGGATCCTGCGGTGGTCGCGGACAAGCTCGCGATCGCCGCGGACGCGCGAGCGCGTGGTCGCACTGCTGAGGATGCTGCTCGTCTCGTTGGGTGGAGTCGCGCGTCGCTCTATCGCCACCAGGCAGACGCCGCTCGCCGCGCAGCTGCTGGAGAGCAGGCAGCGTCCTAGCAGGGGATGGTCGACCGGGCGGCCGGTAGGGGTCGTTCGCACGTGCTCGTCCGCGCGGTCGACGTGAGGAACAGGGTGGTTAGTACCGGCGGATGGACACGTTCTCGCCAAGGCTCGTCCAGTCGAGGCCAGTAGCGTCGTCTGGACCGGCGCCATCGGTGTGAATCTGGACGGCCCATGCTCCGTTCAGCGACAGCTCATCCCCGCAGCCGCTTCCGTCTTCGTTGTCGCCGTCTCCGTCCACGATGACGCACCGGCCTCCGGTCGTGGTCTGCGACCCGATCCAGACGTCCAGTCCTTCAGCTGACCCGACGTAACGGATCGAGGCGGGGTCGTAGCCGTCTCCTACGGTGCCGACGTCGGGAAGAGTGTCCCGCTCGTCCTGCGCCCGCTCGAAATCGGAGTATGCCTCGGTGTCGGGGCCGGAACACCCGGCCATGAGCGTCATCGTGAGGGCCACCACTGCCGCTCCGGCCACCCGCCTCAGGCGCGTTGTCGATTCCACCGCATCCCCCTGTGTCTCGTCAGCACACCGTATCGCGCTGCGAAGGAGAGGAGCGCTGGCGCTGTGATGATGGGTCTTCTTCGGCGTCCTGTGCCTCTACTGTGTAGCAATGAGGCCCCGTCCGATCCACACAGCAGCTGGTCTTGTTCTTGTGGCGGCTCTCGCCGGCTGCACACCGGTACCCGGTGAAGATCCTCGCATCACGCAGTGGCGCGAAGAGCGCCAGGCGGACGTGGCAACGGATCGCGACGTCGTAGCGGTCCTCTCGCTGAACGTCGAGGCCGGCGATGACGGCGGCCGCGTCGAAGTCACCCTCGAGAGGCCGGCGCTGCCGACCGCGATCACCTTCGATTGCCTCGGCGAAGGAGTGCTCGACCTCGAAATCGGATCGCTTTCCACGGCTGGGGGACCGGCGACGAGGACGACGACCACCCTCGACGCGATCGACTGCGCCGATGGCCCACACGAGATCGATCCCGCGTCGCTCGGCGAGAAGCCGATATCGAGTGTCGACGCCACCGCATCGAACGCGGACAACGACACCGCCTGGTTCCTCACAGTGCGCGGAGACCGCGACCCCTCCTGACATCGGCGGGACTTCTCGACGCGCTCGGCCGGCGTCGTCCTCAAGCGCGTGTCGGCCCTGCTGTCCCTACGGGAATCGTCCTACGGGCGGTCGAGTTCGGCTAGTCGACGGTCGTAGTCGGCGAGCTCGTTCCGCATCTGCTCGATCGACCTCGGCGTGAAACGCCTCACCTGCAAGTCAAGGATCGCGTCGGCCACCACGTCCCTGACCTCGAACTCTGCGGCGACGGCTGCCCTCTCGTCGTCGCGACCTCCCGACACGTTCGCGCACACCCGAAACAGCTTCTCGGGGTTCTCGACAGCTCTGATGTAGGCGCTGACGATCTCGGTCAGCGTCTCAAGGTTCTGACGTTCGTGGTCGTCGTCCATGCGGTCACCGTACCGGCCGATGCGACCTGCCTCCGGGCACTCATCGCATCATCTACTGACGTGAGCGAGCCATCCCATATGGGGATCCTCGAGCGGACAGTTGCGAAGCGGATCTCGTCTGAGACGATCGGGTCGGATCGGACACCACTAGGCATGAGCACGCCACCGGAAGCAGCAGCACTCGCGCGAGACGCTGCGGTGCGCACTGATGACGCCGCCTTGATGGACGGCGCGCGGCGAGGCGACCGGGCGGCGTTCGGCCGGCTCTACGACCGGCACGCGGCGACGACCTACCGCTATGCCCTCAGTATCGTCCGCGCGCCCGCCGACGCCGAAGACGTCGTGCAAGACGTATTCCTCACCACGTGGACGCGGATCAACGACGTCGCGATCGTAGACACATCCGCCCTCCCGTGGCTGCTCACCACCGCCCGGTTCACCGCGCTGAACCTCCTCCGAGCCAAGACCCGTGCACGGAACCGCACCGAGGACGCGGACCTGTCGCTGCACCCGGATCGACGCGGCACCCCTGACGAGGAAATCACGAGACGCCAGCTCGCCGCGGCGATCGAGGAAGCCGTCTCCGACCTCTCCGACACCGATCAAGCGCTGTACTACCTGTGCATCGAACAGGGCAGCAGCTACGCCGACGCCGCGAAAGCACTCGGCTCCACCCATGGCGCCATCCGCAACCGGCTCAGCCGGCTCCGGGCCACGCTCCGCACCACCCTGCGCCCCTTCGAAAGGGAGAACTGATGACCCACGACCTCGGCCCCACCACGGAACAGCTCACCAGGATGCGCACCACCATCCTCACCGACATCGCTACCCGCCACCGCTCCACCAAGCGCCGCCGCCTCGTGGGCCTCGGCCTCGCGGCCGTCGTCGCGATCGGCACCAGCGCCGCCGCGATCGCCGTCACACAGGCCAGCAATGACGAAGCGAACACGAGCTTCGACTGCTACTCCGTCGCCGACGTTCGCGCTGACCACACCACGAGCATCCTCGTGGACGATGACCGCAACGCATTCGAGTTGCTTCCGCTGTCGGAGAGGGTCGCCGCCGCCCTCGAACGATGCGAAGCGAGCTGGAGCGCCGTCCCCGACGAGCCCTACCCGGGAAGCGGACCCATCGACGTACCCAACCCGACGGTCTGCATTCTCACGGACACCAGGCTCGCGGTCTTCCCGAACAGAGCGAGCCAGCCCACCGGCCCGTTCTGCGAAGGACTCGGCCTCGCAGCGCCGGCGGTCGCTGGGCCAGCTGACTAAGCCGACCGAAGATGTGTGAAGTCCCGTATGGGGATCGTTCACCGGGTTTGCTGCAAGGGAGAGCGGTCAGATCGATCCGAGTCAAGGGGACGCACCGTCAGCTGGCGGGGGAGACGTCCGGTGCGACGGTTTCCGGGAAATCCGCCGGTGTGTGCGCCGTCTCGTGGGTGAGGGTGTCGACTGACCAGGTGCCCGCGTGCAGCCGTAGCGTCGCCTCCTGGGGGAAGGAGTAGGCGTACTCCGGAGCAGCTTCTCCGGTCTCGTACGGACTCCGCTGAAGGGTCGTGCTCTCGGTGAACGTCACCGTGGCCGAGTCGCCCGTGATCTGCACCGAGTCCAGCGCCACCTGGGTCTCGAACGCGGTGAAGGATTCCCCGAGCTCGAGGTAGTGGTCCCGCTGAACGCGCAGTCGGGCGTCGTCCTCCATGACCACAACAAGTCGTTTCGGCGTCGAGGTCGACTCCGGGACACCGAGGCCGGTGAGCTGCGGCGATCCCTCGACCAGGCTCTGAGCGTTCCGGTGCTCGAGGTCTGCGATCAGTGCCGTCGAGATCGCCTCGTTCTGCGACGACGAGGACGCGAGGCCGGCGATAACCGCTGCGCCGGCTCCCGCAACGCACACAGCACTTAGGGCTATGACAAGCACTCTGGCAGGACGCACGGCTCTCTCCTCACCGGAAGCCGATGACCGGCTGCCGCGAGCATATCGACCACGGTGGAACTCTCGCCGCCGAGGAATCTTCGGGTCAGCAGTGTCCTGGCCCCCGTGTGTAGCAGCGGGAGGGTCGGCATTCCGGCCGTTCCGAAAGAGGATCGCTCACCGGGCGCTGAGCCGGGTCGTTCCGCATGGGGCGACCCGGCTGCTCTGTCGCTCAGCTGTTGCGGGCGATGTAGTCATGGATCGCGCCGAGACGCTCCTGGTTCTTCGCCTTCAGTTTGTCCAATTCGTCCTGGCTCGCGGCGATCAGTGGCGCCTGGTACGACGCCTCGAGGTCGCCCAGCGTCTGGGTCAGGCCCGTCGCAGTGTTGCAGCGCGCTTCGGTTGTCGCAATGCGGATCTCCTCCGCTTTGTCTGCCGACGTTCCGCCCATTCTCGATGCGAGTTCGTTGGCCTCGACCGAGCTCCAGTCGCCCGATCCGGTGCGGGGCTCCAGCCCTTCCTCTCGTAGGCACTGCCACCACGCCTCGCGGGCTTGCTGCCAGGCCGGGTCGGCGGAGGCCGCGTTGTAGGCCAGGGTCTGGATCTGAGGAACGAGCGACTCGGTGAGCTCCGCATTGTCGGGGGTGAAGCTCGCGATTTCGGGATCTGGTTGCATCGTGCATTCCTCGTAGGCCGCTTCCCATGCATCGCCTCCCGCCGCCCGGTCGGCTTCGAACGCCGCGTTGATGGCGGAGGGTGCCGCGCCGTATCCGTAGAGACGCGCCCGCGATTCGTTCCAGATCCCGTAGCTGCGATCGCCGATCCGCGATGCGGTGTCGTCCTCGACGGAGGCCGCGGAGTAGGCGAAGCCCTTCTCGTTCATGCACTTCGCGAAGGCGATGTCCGTGGCGTGGTTCGCGAGAGCGAGCGTGGACGCGGGGCCGTAGAAGTCGTACTCGGTCAGCGGAAGGATGATCTCTCCGGACTCCGTGTCGAGGTAGGCGTGGGCGGACGGATCGGGGGTGAGCGCTGCGCTGCTGGCGCTCTGGGAGCAACCGGTCAAGGCGAGGGGAACGGCCGCGAGCAGCGCGACCACGGGGAATCGGTGGAGCCTCATGATGATGACCTTTCAGAAGTCGGCATTGACGAGGACGCGGCTGCGGGTGGGTCTCAGGTGCGTCGTGTCTCCAGTGAAGGCGCGGCCGGACGTGGAGTCCTCAGCTGAACAGTCACGTCCTTTCGTCCGTTCGGACGAAAGATGCATCTGTCCGCGCTCGCCAACGAGGCGGCCCGTTAGCGTCGTGGCATGTCAGGTCTTCTCCGCCGAATCCCGCTGCGCGCGGTCGACGTCGCTGTCGCTGTCGCGTTCGTCGGCTTCTGGTGGTCCGCCGAAGCCGGCCGTCTCGCCGGGCCGGACGGACTGGCGAGAGGCGCCGTCATCCTTCTCATCGCTCTGGTCATCGCCATCGGCGTCCGGCGACCGTGGATCGCGGCCGGCGCAGCTGCGGTCGTGGTGGCTGTCTCGCTTCTGCTGTTGAAAGACGAGTCGGGACTATGGCCCTCCGCGTTCGGAGTGGCCTACATCGCCGCGCGCACGGGAGCGCAGACGATGACGCGCGGCAGATGGCTGCTCTCCGTGGTACTCGTCGTCGCGGGGTGCGCACTCGCGCTGCCGACCGGTGGACCGGTTTTCGCCGCCGTGCTCGCTGGAGTCGTGGTGCTCGCGTGGGCTGGCGGTCACCTCTCGCGGGTCAGCCGGGAACGAGCGCGGCTGCTCGCGGAGCAGCGCGTCCTCACGCAGGGTCTCGAGGACGCCGGACGTGAGCTGAACCTCATCTCCGAGCGCGCTCGTATCGCGCGGGATGTGCACGACATCATGGCTCAGTCCCTCTCGATCGTCCTCGCGCAGGCCGATGGCGCTGCGCGACTGGTCCGGGCCGATCCCGGCCGGGCCCAGGCGTCCCTTGGAGTGATCTCTGACGTCGCGCGCTCGTCCCTCGTGGAAGTGCGGATGCTCATCGAGTCGATCGGACCCAGCCCCGTCACCCTCGACCAGCCGACCCTCAGCGAGTTGCCGCACCTCATCGAGCGCTTCGACAGCGCCGGCCTCACCGTCCGCTTCGCGGAGGACGGGGAACGGCTCACGCTCACCGAGGGGCAGCAGCTGGCCGTCTACCGGATCGTGCAGGAGGCGCTGACCAACGCGCTCCGCTACAGCGGCGACCACCCCAACGCCTTCGTCCGGCTGCTCTGGAACGGGACCGCGCTCCTGCTCGAAGTCACGTCCCACGGGCGACCAGGGCGAGAGCCCTCAGTCGGCTCCGGGATGGGAGTCGCCGGAATGAAGGAACGCGCCGAGCTCGCCGGCGGGTGGCTCACCGCCGAGGGCACGGACGGCGACGGCTCCTTCGTCGTCACCGCCTCCATCCCGGCACCGGATTCCGAGCGCGGCACGTGATCCGAGTCGCGGTAGCCGATGACCACCTCCTGTTCTGCTCAGGGCTGGAAATGCTGATCGACGCAGAAGCCGACCTCCACTTCGCTGGCGCCGCCTACGACGGAGCCGCCGCCATCGAGCTGGTGCTCGAGCAGAAGCCGGACGTCCTGCTCCTCGACGTGCGCATGCCCGTCCTCGACGGCATCTCGACAACCCGACGTCTCACGCAGCACTCCGGCATCAGCACCCGCGTCATCATCCTCACCACCCACCAGCACGACAGCGCGATCGCGCAGGCTCTCTCCGCCGGCGCCGCCGGCTTCCTCGTGAAAGACGCCTCCACCGAACTGCTCCTCGGAACAATCCGCGCAGTGGCCGCCGGCCGGACCGTCGTCGCCGGCGCCGCCGAGCACCTGCCGGTGCGCGACTACCTGCCCTCGGCGTCGACCACGACGCCCGAAGTTCTCAACGCGCTCTCGGTCAAGGAAAAGGAGATCTTCGCGTCCGCCGCGGAGGGCCGGAGCATCGCCGAGATCGCAGCCGCCGCGCACCTTAGTGAATCCACGATCAAGAGCCACATATCCAGCATCCTGAGCAAGCTCGGACTCGCCTCGCGTCTGCAGCTCGTCGCCTTCGCCCACCGGCACGGTCTCGTGTAGCCAGCCTGCGACACCATTCGATCGCCTACAGCGTTCAGCACCGCGTCCCGTATGGGGATCCCTGCACGGTCACTAGTCGGCGCAGCTATCGCCCCCCTCAGCCGCCGGTGGGTAGCTGCGGCGTCTCGAAGAAGAGGTACGGCAGGAAGTGGAGTGTCACGGAAGCGGCGATGCCGATGATCGGCACGATCCAGTAGCGCTGGCGAGGGTGAGCGAGTCGGCGGACGGTGATGAAGGCGACGACGGGTGTCACGAGGGCCGGCACCCATGCGCCAAGCGTTGCCCACTGCACGGCTGGTCCGAAATCGCGCAGGTCCTGTGCTTCATCGAAGGCCGGGTGCATCAGGTTGCCGTAGTGCAGCAGCGTGAACGGGACCAGGGCGACGGCGAGTGCGAAGTGAACGACCGCGAAGACACCGATTCGGAAGCGAGCGCGGTCGAGGTTTATCGCGAAGGCCGGAGAGGTCACGAGCGAAGACTAGCCAGTGAGGACGGTCTGCTTGCTAGGCAACCGCGAGAGGTCCGCCCGCCGATCGAGGCGTCCGTATGGGGATGGTCGACCGGACGGCCGGTAGGGGTCGTTCTCACATGCTCGTCCGCGCGGTCGACGTGAGGAACGGGGTGGTTAGTACCGGCGGATAGAGACGTTCTCACCGAGGCTCGTCCAGTCGAGGCCATCAGCGTCGTCCGGACCGGCGCCATCGGTGTGTATCTGAACGACCCATGCTCCGTTCAGCGACAACTCATCCCCGCAGCCGCTTCCGTCTTCGTTGTCGCCGTCTCCGTCCACGATCACGCACCGGCCTCCGGTCGTGATCTGCGACCCGATCCAGACGTCCAATCCGTCGGCTGAGCCGACGTAACGGATCGAGGCGGGGTCGTAGCCGTCTCCTACAGTGCCGACGTCGGGAAGAGCGTCTCGCTCGTCTTGTGCCCGCTTGAAATCGGAGTAGGCCTCGGTGTCGGGGCCGGAACACCCGGCCATGAGCGTCGTCGTGAGCGCCATCACTGCGGCTCCGGTCACCCACCTCAGGCGCGTTGTCGATTCCACCGCATCCCCCTGTGCCTCGTCAGCACAACGTACCGCGCTGCGAAGGAGAGGAGCGCTGGCACTGTAACGATGGGTCTTCTTCCGAGTCTCGCACCCACGGGAGAGTCGATGGAGCGTTCCGTATGGGGATGGTTCACCGGCACGCAAGGTTCTAGTTGTCCTTGACTCTGCGACCCGCGCCGCGCCCGTCTCCGCCGGCAATCCAGTCGTTGACCGCTCGAGCTACGTGAGTGTTGTGACTTGCGGCCCATGAGGGATCGTTGGATGCGGACGTGAAGGCGATCATCGGTGTGTGCCGGATGCGGCCGTGACGGTCGCGCCAGTGCAGGACCATCGAGCCGGCTTTTTGGCGCACTCGGATGGTCTGGTCGCGAGGGACGCGTCGGGACCACCAGACCCCGTGGACGGTGAGGTCGTTCTCTCGCAGGCTGACGCCGCTGAAAACAACCCACCGCGCAGCGAGCGGTATGACGACCGCGAAGATGACGATGAAGACCAGCTGCTCGTCCAGCGCGAGGCCGGGCTTCCATACTGTCGCTGCCGGCACGCAGATCAGAGCTGCGGGCAGGAGTACGCCGAAACGGAGCTGGATATTCGGGCGAAACCGCACGAGCGCTGATTTTAGGGGGCGCCCGCCCGTTCGTCGTTCCGCACAGGGGTCGTTCAGTGGCCGGTGAGCGGGCGGGTGCTGCTCTCGCCCGCGCTGTGCGTCGCGGCCCAGAGCAGGGCGGCACCGGCGGCCCCCGTCGGTCTGTCGCGTGAGGCGTCAGCGAAGTCTCCGTTTCTCGACCGCATCGCCACAGGCCGCGTGTCCACAGCGCGTGACGCCCCGGCTGCGGATTACGGCTAGCAGCTAGCGAACGCCGCGGGCACGCTCGTAGCACCGGTAGAGCACGATCGCGCCGACGGCTGACACGACGAGTCCGATCAGAAAGCCCACGAGCAGGACCGGGCTGAGTTGGCCCCCGGTCTGATCCAGGTCCGCACGAACGCCGGCCTGAAACCCCGACACCGAGCAGAGGAAGGCGATCACGACACCCGACGCGAGCAGGCTCACGCCCTTAAGCACTTCCACCATGACCACCCCCGGTCGTGAAGCTACCGCAGAGTGTTCCACCCCGCGACCGCCTCGCCCCGTAGGAGGATCGATCAGCGGGACGCTTTCAGCGGACCGCTCGAAGAGGCTTGGCGTCGTCGTCGCGTGCTGGTGATGCCGCCAGGGTTGACCGCAGGTCTTCTCGTGCTCGTTGATAGCGGGTGCGTGCGGTGGACGCGGGGAAGCCGAGGAGTTGTCCGGCTTCGGTGATGGAGAAGCCGTCCCAGTGGATGAGGCGGACGAGCTCGGCCTGTTCTGGCGCGAGCCTGGCGATCGCGTCGCGCACGTCGACTCCTTCGTCGGCGTGGCGTCCTTCGGTGGGAGCGGTCGCGAGGACGCCGCGGAGCCGGCCGGAGAGGTCGGTTCGTCTGTTCGAAGTGCGGGTGCTGTTCGAGAGGACGTTCCGGGCGATGCCGAAGAGCCACATCCTCGACTCCTCCGCGGTGCGGGGGAGGGCGCCGACACGGCGCCATGCGGTGAGCATGACGTCCCCGAGCGCGTCGGCGGCGTCCTCGAGAGGGAGGCGGCGTTGCAGGTACTTGAGCAGGTCGGGCGAGGCGACGCGCAGAGCCTCACTGAGTCGCTCCGCCTCATCGGACTTCTGGCGGGTCACCAGGTCGCTCCGGGGCAGTGGGCCTCGCCGGCGATGCTGAGGTTCGCGGCGTCGACGGCGACGTCCTGCGCAGCAAGTTCGGCGTCGAGAGCGTTGCTGATGATGCGCCCGACGGCGGTCGAGTACTCCCGGTCGGCGTTGTAGAACTCGGTGCCGTAGCCGGCCGGCGTGCGGGAT
>NZ_PSWD01000041.1:0-16134 GCF_002931705.1 Rathayibacter sp. AY1C5 | reverse complement strand
GCCCGCGTCGAGCCTCGCGCAGCCGCCCCGTCGCGGCGGCGGGCTCGCCGGGAGGTGCGACGGTCGCCCAGGAATCGGGCATCGGCGGCTCGACCGGCGGCATGTCCTCCTCCGGCGGCTCCTCGTCGAACGGGGGCTCGTCGCCGGCGGGAGCGGCTTCAGCGGCGGCGAGGGGGGCGGCGCGCACCGGCTCGGCGGCCGCGGCGGGGGCCTCCACCGGAGCGGAGGGAGCAGCCGCCTCGGCCGCAGGGGTCGGATCGGCGGGGATCGCCACCGTGGCCCAGCCGTCGGAGCCGGTCGCGGCCGGGATCGGCGCAGCCGGAGCGGGCGCGGCGGTCGCCTCGACGGCGGCGCGTTCGGCCTCCGGGGCGGCTGCGCGAGGCTCGACGCGGGCGATGTACTTCACCCGCAGGCCGAGGACCTGCTGGATCGCCTGACGCAGGTACTCGCTGACTCCGGGCTGCCCCGCGGTTCCCGGCATCTTGAACGACTCGACGTCGTTCTGGCTCGGGAACGAGAGGGTCAGCACGTCGTCCTTGAGGGCGCGCACCTGGGCGGTGTAGGCCACCAGCCAGGCGGTCATCTTCGCCTTCTGCACGACCTCGAGGATCTCGGGCCAGGTGTCCTTCATCCGCTGGAGGGTGACCGCGCCGTCGGCGGGTGCGTCGCCCGCGGCCGCAGCGGGTGCGGAGGCGGCGGCCGCGGAGGCGGCGGCCGCCTCAGTGGACGCAGCGGCCTGATCCGACGGCTCCTGCTCGACCGGCTCCGGACGAGCCGCCGCGGCGGTCGTCGCGCGGGGGCGTCCTGACTCGGCCGGCGCGGACTCGTCCGCCTCCGGGGCGGCCGCCGTCTCGTCGGGCGCCGTCACCGGCGGCGCAGCGACCGGTGCGGACGCCGTCACCGGCGCCTCGGTGCGCGGAGCGGCCGCGATGGACTCGGGCACCGAGCCGGGAGCGGCGGCGTGCGAGGCGTGGTGGGGCTCGGGCGCACGGGACGGCTCGGACGCGCGCGACGCCTCGGACGACCGCGGGGCGGGCGCCGCGGACTCGCGCGGCGCGGCCACGTGCCGCGGGCGCTCCTCCTGGGCCGCAGCGGGCGCGATGCCGGCGCCGGTGCCGTGCACCAGGGTGCGGGCGATCATCAGCTCGAGGTGCAGGCGCGGCGAGGTCGCACCGGTCATCTCGGTGAGGGCCTCGTTGACCACGTCGGCGATGCGCGAGAGCTCGGCCAGGCCGAGCGCGCGCGACTGGCCGGCCATGCGGTCGAGCTCGTCCTGCGAGACGCCGCGGAGCACGGCCGAGGCCGCTCCCCCGGTCGCCGCGACGACGATCAGGTCGCGGAGCTTCTCGAGCAGGTCCTCGACGAAGCGGCGCGGGTCCTGCCCCGTCTGGATGACGCGGTCGACCGCTCCGAACGCCTCGGCGGAGTCGTGCTCGGCGAGCGCGTCGACCACCTCGTCGAGCAGGGCGCCGTGGGTGTAGCCGAGGAGGGCGACGGCCCGCTCGTACTCGACGGTCTCGGCCTCGGAGCCGGCCATCAGCTGGTCGAGCAGGGAGAGCGTGTCGCGGACGGACCCGCCGCCCGCGCGGACCACGAGCGGCAGCACGCCGGCCGCCACGTGCACGCCCTCGCGCTCGCAGAGCTCCTGCGTGTAGTCGAGCATCTGCGCCGGCGGGACGAGCCGGAACGGGTAGTGGTGCGTGCGCGAGCGGATCGTGCCGATGACCTTGTCCGGCTCCGTGGTCGCGAAGATGAACTTCACGTGCTCCGGCGGCTCCTCCACGATCTTGAGCAGCGCGTTGAAGCCCTGCGGCGTGACCATGTGCGCCTCGTCGAGGATGAAGATCTTGAAGCGGTCGCGCGCCGGGGCGAAGATGGCGCGCTCGCGCAGATCGCGCGCGTCGTCGACTCCGTTGTGGCTCGCCGCGTCGATCTCGACCACGTCGAGCGAGCCCTGGCCCTCGCGGCTGAGCTCGACGCAGCTGTCGCAGACGCCGCAGGGGGTGTCGGTCGGGCCCGTCGCGCAGTTGAGGCAGCGGGCGAGGATGCGCGCCGAGGTGGTCTTGCCGCAGCCGCGGGGGCCGCTGAAGAGGTAGGCGTGGTTGACGCGGTTGGTGCGGAGCGCCGTCATGAGCGGATCCGTCACCTGGGACTGGCCGATCATCTCGGCGAACATCTCGGGCCGGTACCGGCGATACAGGGCTGCTACCACCCGTCAACAGTAGCCGCGACCTCCGACACCGGAGCCGGGACGGCGGAGACCGGAGCGCGCGTAGCCTCGGTCCCGTGCTCCCGCCGCCTCCGCTCCCCCGCTTCGACGCGGTCGTGCTCGCCGGCGGACGCGCCTCCCGCCTCGGCGGCGCGGTCAAGCCGCTCCTCCGGCACCGCGAGTCGACGCTCCTCGGCACCGCCCTAGCAGCCGTGCGCGGAGCCGAGCGGAGGGTCGTGGCCGGACCGTCGTCGCTCGCACCGGCCGTCGACGGCGCCGAGCTCGTCCAGGAGGATCCGCCGTTCGGCGGCCCGGTCGCGGGCCTGGCCGCCGCGCTGCCCCTGCTCGACCGCCCGGGCGCTCCGGACTGGGTCGTCGTGCTCGCCGCCGATCTCGTCGCCCCCGCTCCCGCCGTGCACACCCTGCTCGAGGTCGCGTCGAACGCCGTCGAGGCCTCCCTTCTGGCCGTCGACGCGAGCGGCCGAGCCCAGCAGCTCCTCGGCGTGCACCGGCGAGCGGCCCTCGTCGAAGCGCTCACCGCGCTCGGCGATCCCGACGGCTCCTCGGTGCGCGCCCTCCTCCGGGACCTTCCCCCGCGGCTCGTGACGGTGCCCGGAGGGACGACCGACGACGTCGACGCGCCCGCCGACGCGCACCGGCACGGGATCGACCTGCCGGGCCCGCGCGGCGCAGACTGAGCGGATGGACGACACGACCGGCCCCCGCCCCTCCGCCTCCGACGGCGCCCGCCCCACGGAGGAGGTGCTCGCCGGCTGGTGGGCCGAGCTGTGCTCCGCGCTCGGCCTCAGCGAGGTCCCGGTGGACCCGGACGCCCTGCTCGCCCTCGCCGGTCGCGCGGCGCACGGAGTGGTCCGGCCGGCGGCTCCGCTGACCACGTTCCTCGCGGGCTACGCGGCGGGCCTGGCCGGGGGCGGCCGGGACGCGCTCGACGCGGCGCTCACGGCCTCGCACCGGGCGGTGGACGAGCGTACGCACGCCTCCTGAGACGCTACTCCACCGGCCTCGATCCGGCACCAGGCCGACGCCGTACGGTTCCCCCGAGTCCCGGTGCCGCGGCTCGGACCGAGAGCGGCGCAGGACTCCCGCGGCCGACTGCGCCGCGGTCGTCCATCTGAAGGAGCCCCGCATGTCAGGCAACAGAGCCGTCGCCTACAAGTCCCCCGGAGTCGTCGAGGTCATCGACATCGACTACCCCACCTTCGAGCTGAAGGACGGACCCGGCGTCAATCCGGCGAACATCGGGCGGAAGCTGCCGCACGGCGCCATCCTCCGCACCGTCTCCACCAACATCTGCGGCTCGGACCAGCACATGGTCCGCGGCCGCACCACCGCTCCGTCGGACCTCGTGCTCGGCCACGAGATCACCGGCGAGGTCGTGGAGGTCGGCCCCGACGTCGAGTTCGTCAAGGTCGGCGACATCGTGTCCGTGCCGTTCAACATCGCCTGCGGCCGCTGCCGCAACTGCAAGGAGCGCAAGACCGGCATCTGCCTCAACGTGAATCCGGACCGCCCGGGCAGCGCGTACGGCTACGTCGACATGGGCGGCTGGGTCGGCGGGCAGGCCGAGTACGTGATTGTCCCCTACGCCGACTGGAACCTCCTGGTGTTCCCGGACCGCGATCAGGCGCTCGAGAAGATCCTCGATCTGACGATGCTCTCGGACATCTTCCCGACGGGCTTCCACGGCGCGGTGACCGCCGGGGTCGGCGTCGGGTCCACGGTCTACGTCGCAGGAGCGGGACCGGTCGGACTCGCCGCGGCGGTCGGAGCGCAGCTGCTCGGAGCGGCCGTCGTGATCGTCGCGGACCTCAACGAGGAGCGTCTGGCGCAGGCGCGCTCCTTCGGCTGCGAGACGGTCGACGTCTCGAAGGGCGATCCGGCCGGCCAGATCGAGCAGATCCTCGGCGTGCCCGAGGTCGACTGCGGAGTGGACGCCGTCGGCTTCGAGGCGCACGGCAACGGCGCCGACTCGGGGAAGGAGGCGCCGGCGACGGTGCTGAACTCGCTGATGTCGATCACCGCGGCGGGCGGCGCCCTCGGCATCCCGGGCCTCTACGTCACGGGCGACCCGGGCGGAGTCGACGAGGCGGCCCAGGAGGGCTCGCTGTCGATCCGCCTCGGGCTCGGCTGGGCGAAGTCGCTGTCCTTCACCACGGGCCAGTGCCCTGTCATGAAGTACAACCGGCAGCTGATGATGGCGATCCTGCACGACCGGGTCCACATCGCCGACGCGGTCCAGGCCACCGCGATCAGCCTGGACGACGCTCCCCGCGGCTACGCCGACTTCGACAAGGGCGCCGCGAAGAAGTTCGTGCTGAACCCGAACGGCTACCTGGGATGACCGACGGGGCGGGTCCTGCCCAGGGCCCGCCCCGAGCCCCGGGAGAATGGACGGGATGAGCGCGCACGGGCACGAGGCGACCGACTGGGACGAGGCCAGGCGGATCGTCGGCGAAGCGGTGGCGCGCTCCGGCGTCTCGACAGTCCCCCTCCTCGACGCCCGCGGAGCCGTCCTCGACCGCGCCGTCACCGCCGCCCGGCCGCTCCCCCACTACGACTCCTCGGCCATGGACGGCTGGGCCGTGCGCGGACCCGGGCCCTGGCCGCTCGAGGACGGCACCGCCGCGCCGATCGTCACCGGAGCCGCCGTGCCCGACTGGAGCGACGCCGTGCTGCCGTCCGAGCAGGGCGCGGTCCGCGACGACCTGCTCACGGCGCGGGCGCCCCTCCCGCCCGGCCGCCACGTCCGGCGCGCGGGCGACGAGGCCGCCCGCGGAGCCGTGCTGGTCGATGCCCGGACCCGCCTCACTCCCGCGCACCTCGCCCTGCTCGCGGTCGCCGGGATCGACGCGCTCGACGTCCGCCCGACCGCCGCGGTCGACCTGCTCCTCACGGGGGACGAGGTCGACACCGAGGGGATGCCGCCCGCCGGACGGGTGCGCGACGCGTTCACGCCGCTGCTGCCCGCGCTGGTCGAGCTCTCGGGCGGAGCCGTGGGAGAGGTCGTGCGCCGCGGCGACGACGAGGAGGCGATCGCACGGACGCTGCTGGCGGGCACGGCGCCGATCCTCCTCACGACGGGCGGGACCGGGCGCTCCCGGGTGGACGCGGTCCGTCGCGCCCTCGATGCGGTGGGCGCGCGCGTCCTCGTCGACGGCGTCGGAATGCGCCCCGGCCACCCGACCATGGCTGCGCTGCTGCCGGGAGGGACGCTGGTGATCGCGCTGCCGGGCAACCCGCTCGCCGCCCTGCTCGCGGCGGTATCCTTCCTGCCGCCGGCCCTCGACGCGGCGTCCGGCGCCGCTGCCCGGCCCCTCGGCCGGGGCGTCCTCGCCGAGCCGCTCGGGCGCGCGGGGACCACGGTGCTCGTGCCCGTCTCCTCCGGCGAGGACGGCTGGCGGGCATCCGCCGGCATCCGCTCGCACATGCTCACCGGTCTCGCCGCCTCGGAGGCCGTGGCCGTCGTGCCCGCACCGGGAGCGGCAGCGGGCGACTCGGTGCGCCTGCTGCCGCTGCCCTGGTGAGGCCTACGCGGACGGTTCGAGGCGGATCACGACCGACTTCGAGGTCGGCGTGTTGCTGATCTTCGCGGTCGAGTCCAGCGGTACGAGGACGTTCGTCTCGGGGTAGTAGGCGGCCGCGCAGCCGCGGGGCGTGTCGTACGCCACGACGCGGAACGCCTCCGCCCGCCGCTCGACGCCGTCGGGCCACTCCGAGACCAGGTCGACCATCGCGCCGTCCGCGAAGCCCAGCTCGGCGACGTCGTCGGCGTGGACGAACACCACCCGGCGGCCGTCGTGGATCCCGCGGTAGCGGTCGTCCTTGCCGTAGATCGTGGTGTTGAACTGGTCGTGCGAGCGCAGCGTCTGCAGCAGCAGCCTGCCCTCCGGAACCCGCGGGTACTCGAGCGGATTCGCGGTGAAGCGGGCCAGACCGGAGGGGGTGTCGAAGCGGCGCGAGTCGCGCGGCGGGTGCGGGAGGACGAAGCCGCCGGGCACGTCGATCCGGGCCTCGAAGCCGTCGAAGCCGGGGACGACGTTGGCGATGTGCGAGCGGATGCGGCGGTAGTCGTCGCGCAGTCCCGCCCAGTCGACCCGCGGGACGTTCTCGCGGCCCTCGAGCAGCCGCTCCGCGATCCCCGTGAGGATCGCCACCTCCGAGCGCAGGCCCGGGCTCGGCGGGCGCAGGCGGCCCCGGGAGGCGTGCACGGCGCTCATCGAGTCCTCGACCGTGACCCGCTGCTCGCCCGAGCGCTGCACGTCGGAGTCGGTGCGGCCGAGGGTGGGCAGGATCAGCGCGCGCCGGCCGGTGACCACGTGCGAGCGGTTGAGCTTGGTCGAGACGTGCACGGTGAGGGCGAGCGAGCGCATCGCCGCCTCCGTCACTCCGCTGTCGGGCGTCGCGCGGGCGAAGTTGCCGCCGAGCCCCATGAACACGCGGGCCTTCCCGTCGCGCATCGCCCGGATCGCGGCGACCGTGTCCGTCCCGTGCACGCGCGGGGAGGAGAAGGAGAACTCGCGGTCGAGCGCGTCGTGGAAGGAGTCCGGCATCCGCTCGAAGATGCCCATCGTGCGGTCGCCCTGCACGTTCGAGTGGCCGCGCACCGGGCAGACGCCCGCGCCGGGCTTGCCGATGTTGCCGGTGAGCAGGAGCACGTTGACGACGTCCTTGAGCGTCGCGACCGAGTGCGCGTGCTGCGTGAGGCCCATCGCCCAGCAGACGACGGTGCCCTCGGACGCCGCGATCAGCTCGGCGACGGTGCGGATGCGCGTCTCGTCGATCCCGCTCGCCCGCTCGATCTCGTCCCACTGGACCTCCCGCAGCCCGTGGAGGTACTCGGCGAGGCCGCCGGTGCTCTCGCGGATGAAGGCGTGGTCGAAGACGTCGCTGCGCGCCTCCTCCGCCTCGAGCAGCGCCTTGCCCAGACCCTGGAACAGGGCCTGGTCGCCGCCCAGCCGGACCTGGAGGAAGTGGTCGGCGAGGGCCGTGCCGTCGCCCAGGGTGCCGCGGACGGTCTGCGGGTTCTGGAAGCGGAGCAGCCCCGCCTCCGGCAGCGGATTCACGGCCACGATGGTGCCGCCGGCGCGCTTGGCGCGCTCCAGCGCGGTCAGCATCCGCGGGTGGTTCGTTCCGGGGTTCTGGCCGGCGACGATGATCAGCGGAGCCCGCTCCACGTCGCGCAGGCTCACCGAGCCCTTGCCGATCCCGATCGTCTCGGTGAGGGCGGATCCGCTGGACTCGTGGCACATGTTCGAGCAGTCGGGCAGGTTGTTCGTACCGAAGCCGCGGACCATCAGCTGGTAGACGAAGGCCGACTCGTTCGAGGTCCGGCCGGACGTGTAGAAGATCGCCTCGTCAGGGCTCGCGCAGGCGCGCAGCTCCTCCGCCACGAGGTCGAGCGCCTCGTCCCAGCCCACGGGCCGGTAGTGCGTCGCGCCCTCCTCGAGCAGCATCGGCTCCGTGAGCCGGCCCTGCTGGCCGAGCGCGAAGTCGTCCCACTCCTCCAGCTCCGCGACGGGGTGCGCGGCGAAGAAGGCCGATGTGACGGTGCGGAGCGTGGCCTCCTCGGCGACCGCCTTCGCTCCGTTCTCGCAGAACTCGGCGACGTGGCGCTTGTCGCCCTCCGGCCAGGCGCAGCCCGGGCAGTCGAATCCGGCCTTCTGGTTCACCCGCAGGAGCGTCTCGGCGCTGCGCACCGGACCCATCTGCTTGAGCGAGATCTCGAGGGCGTGGGCGACGCCGGGGATCCCGACGGCGCGTCTCTTCGGCGACCGGACGGAGAGGCGGCTCTCGTCGATCGGACTCTCGCGGGGCTCGGCGTCATCGACCATTCCTGCATCGTACGTCCGCACCCCGGCATCGCTCCCGGTTCCCGGTGGGAGGATGACCTCCACCGCCTGAGGAGACCCATGAGCCGCAGTGTCGCCCGCACCCGCCTGACCGCCGTCCGCGCCGGCGATCCGCCCCGACGCCGCGAGGACGTCCTGGCCGTCGAGGAGCCGCTCGAGATCCGCGTCGGCGGACGGCGCTTCAGCGTGACCATGCGCACACCCGGCGACGACTTCGACCTGGTCGCGGGATTCCTGGTGTCCGAGGGGGTGCTCACCGAGTCGGAGCAGCTCGCGGCGATGCGCTACTGCGCGAGCGGCTCCGAGCCGGGAGAGAACACGTACAACGTGGTCGACGCGAGCGTCCGCGGCGGGCGGGAGGCCGTGCTGCTCGAGCGCGAGCGGTCGGTGTACACGACGAGCTCGTGCGGAGTGTGCGGGCTCGCGTCGCTCGAAGCGGTCGCCACCGACTCGGCGTGGAGCGTCGCGGAGGACGACCTGCGGGTCGAGCGGGAGCTGCTGGTCTCTCTCCCCGATCGGCTCCGCGAGGCGCAGGCGGTGTTCGAGCGGACGGGCGGCGTCCACGCGGCCGGGCTGTTCGACGCGGACGGCTCGCTGCTGGTGCTCCGGGAGGACGTCGGGCGGCACAACGCCGTGGACAAGGTGGTCGGCTGGGGGCTCCGGGAGGGGCGGCTGCCGTTGCGGGGGACGCTGCTGCAGGTATCGGGGCGCGCCTCGTTCGAGCTGGTGCAGAAGGCCGTGATGGCCGGCATCCCCCTGCTCGCCGCGGTCGGTGCCCCGTCGTCGCTGGCGGTGGACCTGGCTCGCGACTCCGGCCTCACCCTGATCGGCTTCAGCCGCGGCTCCGGCTTCAACCTCTACGCGGGCGACGCGCGCCTGCTGCCCTGAGCCGGGGCTCCTCAGCCGGCTCCTGCGGATGGAGCAGCCTGCACAGCGGGCGCATCGAGATCCCCCTCGTACTCGGTGGCTCTCGCCACGCCGCGTCCCGCGGCTACTCGACCAGCGAGGGTCGCCGCGTGTTCGGCAGGGGGCCGCGACCCGGAATCGCGTGCGAGCGATTCAGGGCAGCCCGACAAGACCCGCTCTGCGCAACGCAGGCCCACGAGAAGCCGACCGCGGTCGTGCAGCGGGCCACCGCTGCACGACGAGCGAGCACCGCCGCGTGCCAGCGATTCTGGGCAGCCCGACGTACCCGGCTCTGCGCGATGCAGGCCCACGAGAAGCCGACCGCGGTCGCGCAACGGGCCACCGCCGCACGACGAGCGGGCACCGCCGCGTGCGAGCGATTCAGGGCAGCCCGACAGGACCCGCTCCACGGGAGCCGCCACCCCTGGAAGCCGGCCGCGAGTCGTGTCGCGGCTCCGCCGCTACACGACCGACAAGGACTGCCGGGCGATCTCCAGCTCCTCGTTCGTGGGGATGACGAGGACGGCGACGCGGGAGTCGTCGGTGGAGATGCGGCGGGCGCCGCGGTCGGAGGACGTGTTGCGCTCGGGGTCGAGCTCGATGCCCAGGCCCTCGAGGCCGCGGAGGGCGCCGGCGCGGACGGCGGCGACGTTCTCGCCGACTCCCGCCGTGAACACCACGGCGTCGACGCGGCCCAGCTGGGCGTAGAAGGCCCCGATGTAGTGGCGGAGGCGGTGGTAGTAGACCTCGAGCCCGGCGCGGGCCTGCTCGTCGCCGGCCTCGGCCGCCTCCTGGACGTCGCGCATGTCGCCGCGACCCGTGAGGCCGAGGAGGCCGCTTCGGCGGTTGAGGAGGGTGTCGAGCTCGTCGATCGAGAGGCCCGCCTTGCGGGCCAGGTGGAAGACGACGGCCGGGTCGAGGTCGCCGGAGCGGGTGCCCATCACCAGGCCCTCGAGCGGGGTCATGCCCATCGAGGTCTCGACGGAGACGCCGCCGTCGACGGCGCAGGCGGACGCTCCGTTGCCCAGGTGCAGGACGATCGTCTTCAGGTCGGAGCGGCGGCGGCCGAGGTAGGCGGCGGCGGCCTCCGAGACGAACTTGTGCGAGGTGCCGTGGAAGCCGTAGCGGCGGACGCGGTGCTTCTCGGCGAGTTCGGCGGGCAGCGCGTAGGTCGACGCCTCGGCCGGGATCGTGTGGTGGAAGGCGGTGTCGAAGACGGCGACGTGCGGAACGTCCGGGAAGGCCTTCTGCGCCGCCTCGATGCCCTCGAGGTTGGCGGGGTTGTGCAGCGGGGCGAGGTCGGCGAGGTCCTCGATGTTGATCTTGACCAGGTCGGTGACGACGGTGGGCTCGAAGAAGCGCTTGCCGCCGTGCACGACGCGGTGGCCCACGGCGACGGGAGGGAACTCGTCGAGGCTCGGGCCGTGCTCGCCGAACGCGCGGATCATCGCGTCGAAGCCGGCGGTGTGGTCGGGGATCGGCCCCTCGATCTCGAACGACTCCCCGTCGCGGGTGTGCTTCGTGCGGCCGGTGTCCTCGCCGATCCGCTCGACGAGGCCGCTGGCGAGCGTCTCCTCGGTGGTCATCTCGATGAGCTGGTACTTGAACGACGACGATCCGCTGTTGACGACGAGGACGACGGACATGAGGGGACTCCTGGGGTGATCGGGGTCGGGAGGGGCGGCGGCGGGGTCGCCGCTAGCGCACCACGGGGATGGCGGCGGTGGGCGGGACGATGGCCTGGGTGGCGGCCTGGATGGCCGTGATCGCGACGGTGTTGACGATGTCCTGCACGAGCGCGCCGCGCGAGAGGTCGTTGACCGGCTTGCGCAGACCCTGGAGGACCGGTCCGATGGCGACGGCGCCGGCCGAGCGCTGCACGGCCTTGTAGGTGTTGTTGCCCGTGTTGAGGTCGGGGAAGATGAACACCGTCGCGCGCCCGGCGACCTGGGAGCCGGGCATCTTCGAGGCCGCGACCGCCGCGTCGGCCGCCGCGTCGTACTGGATCGGGCCCTCGACGAGCAGGTCGGGCCGGCGCTCGCGCACCAGAGCCGTCGCCGCGCGGACCTTCTCGACGTCGGCGCCGGCTCCGCTCTCGCCGGTGGAGTAGGAGAGCATCGCGATGCGGGGGTCGATCCCGAACTGCTGGGCGGTCTCGGCGGACGAGATCGCGATGTCGGCGAGCTGCGCCTCGGTGGGGTCGGGGTTCACCGCGCAGTCGCCGTAGACCAGCACGCGGTCGGCGAGCGCCATCAGGAACACGCTCGAGACGACGGAGACGCCCGGGCTCGTCTTGATGATCTCGAAGCCGGGGCGGATGGTGTGCGCGGTCGTGTGCGCGGCTCCCGAGACCATCCCGTCGGCCAGGCCGAGCTGCACCATCATCGTGCCGAAGTAGGAGACGTCCGTGACGGTGTCGTAGGCGTGGTCGTAGGTGATGCCCTTGTGCGCGCGGATGCGGGCGTACTCCTCGGCGAAGCGCGCGCGGTGCTCGGGGTCGAGGGTGCTCAGCACGCGCGCGCCGTCGAGGTCGAGGCCGAGGCCCGCCGCACGGGCGCGGATCTCGGCCTCCTCGCCGAGGATCGTGAGCCGGGCGATGCCGCGCTTGAGCACGGTCGCGGCGGCACGGAGGATCCGGTCGTCGCCGCCCTCGGGCAGGACGATGTGGCGGTCGGCGATGCGCGCGCGCTCGATCAGCCCGTACTCGAACATCAGCGGCGTGACGACCTCGGACCGGCCGACGTCGAGGAGGGTGAGCAGCTCGACCGCGTCGACCGCCTCCTGGAAGAGGGCGAGGGAGGTGTCGCGCTTGCGCGGGGAGTCGGCCGCCAGGCGGCCGCGGGCCGCGGTGACGCGGACGGCGGTGTCGTAGGTGCCGAGCTCGGTCATCACGATCGGCACGCGGCCGTCGACGCCCTCGATCAGCCGGACGATCGGCTCCGGCAGCTCGAAGCCGCCGTTGAGGATGATGCCGGTGACCGTGGGGAACGTGCCGGAGGCGTACGCCATGATCACGGCGAGGACGACCTCGGGCCGGTCGCCGGGGACGATCACGACGCCGCCCTCGGTGAGCCGCGGCAGGACGTTCACCATCGACATGCCGGCGATCACCACGCCGAGCGCCTCACGGCCGAGCAGCTCCGGATCGCCCGCGACGACGACGCCGTCGACCGCCTCGACCAGGCGGGACAGGCTCGGAGCGACGAGGAACGGATCCTCGCGGATCGCCCAGACCGGGACGGTGGCGGGGATGCTCTCGCGGATCGCGGCGACGGCGTCGGCGGCGGTGTCGGGATCGGCGCGGTTCGCGATCACTCCGATGAGGCTCGCGTGGGCCGTGCGCAGCTCGACCGAGGCGAGCTCCGTGATCTGGCGCATCTCCTCCGGCGTGCGCGCGGGAGCCTGGCCCAGCTGCTCGCTGCGGGACGAGTCCCGGCCGGTGAGGACGAGCAGGACCGGGGCACCGAGGTTGGCGGCGATGCGGGCGTTGTAGCCGAGCTCGGTGGGGCTGCCGACGTCCGTGTAGTCGGAGCCGAGGATGACGACGGCGTCGCACCGGGCCTCGACGCCCTTGTACCGCTCGACGATCCGCGAGAGCGCCGCCTCGCCGTCGGCGTGGACGTCCTCGTAGGTGACGCCGATGCAGTCCTCGTAGGCGAGGCCCGAGTCGGAGTGGCCGAGCAGCATCTCGAGCACGTAGTCCGGCTCGGAGGTGGAGCGGGCGATCGGGCGGAAGACGCCGACCCGCTGCACCTGACTGCTGAGCGCATCGAGGACGCCGAGGGCGACCGTGGACTTGCCCGAATGACCTTCGGCGGACGAGATGTAGATGCTCTGAACCATCGGATCCAGCCTACCGAGGGGGTCCCTCCGCCTGGCTGAGTAGAGGCCAGGGATGGGAGGGCGTGCATGGCGCGCGGCTGTGGAGGAGCGTCCGCAGTCGGTAGGGCCTCGTAGCGGCTGTGCGGCGGTCCATCGGCGGAGCAGGCGGGCCGGTTAACGGAAGAAGACCCCCCGCGCACCCGCCAGAGCCCGGTTACCCTTGCTGCGTTTCCGCCCTGGGGGAGTTGGCCTGGATGGCGCCACGCGGGGAGCCGGGTGACAGTCTAACCGACGACGGCGGCCGAGGAGAGCGGGGCGTGTCGGGGTCGTGGTCAGCGGGAGCCTCCGACACCGGCTAGTATCGATGAGTCGCGGCTCAGGTCGTGCCAGGAGGATTCGCCTAGTGGCCTATGGCGCACGCTTGGAAAGCGTGTTGGGTGAAAGCCCTCGGGGGTTCGAATCCCCCATCCTCCGCGAACGGTGTCCGTTGCTCTCGCCAGCACGGGCACCGTTTTGTTTAACCGGTGCGGCCGATCGTCGGAGCCCGGTCGACCGGTGAAGGCGTCGATCGGAGCGGCCCACTCAAGCATCGCCGGGTTCGCGCCGCCGGTGCACGACGACGTCGCGCCGAGCAGGGGCCGCCGATCGTCCGGCGCGTGCCGGGCGCGGGATCAGCCGTAGAGGTGGTTCGTCCGCGCGCAGGAGTCGGAGCAGAACGCGCCACGACGGGCGACGAGCGGGGCCGAGCAGGCGGCGCAGACGGGGCGGAAGAAGAGTTCGGCTATGGATCGCGACATGATCCGACCGTAGGTGCCGGTCCCGGATCGTGCCCGTCGCCATCCGTATTACGACATCGCGGACGACAGGGCGGCGATACGGACCCTCCGGCGACGCCGACCGTCAGTCGGCGATGCGCTCGAGCCATTCGTCGAGCAGGAGCCGCTCCCCCGCGCTGAGGGGCTCGATCTGCGGCAGCGCGGTCCGCAGGGCGACGGCGTGCGCGACGACCGCACGGGCGGCGGGATCGGTGGGGCCCGCCTCCGCTGTGGTGATCGCCGCGAGGACGGACTCGCGCGAGCGGGACGAGAGCTCGTCGTCGGGGTCGGCGAGGGCGGTCAGCGTGAGGGTGCAGCCGAGCGCGGCCGACTGGAGCAGGCGGGAGGCACGCTCGACGTCGACGGTGAGGCGGCCGGCTTCGGCGACGGCCCGGACCGCGTCGAGGAGGACGCCCCGGGACAGGCGCGCCGCCTCCGACTCCTCCCCCGGCCGCGCGGTGAACATCAGCGCGTAGAGGTGCGGTTCGGCGAGTCCGAAGGCGACGTGGTGATCCCAGGCGGCACGGAGCGCGTCGACCGGGTCGGCCGGCGCCTCGCTCCGCTCGAAGTCGGCGAGGGCCGTGGCGAATCCGGCTGCGGCGGCCGAGTCGAGCAGCCCGCGCAGGTCGCCGAACGTCCGGTAGATCGTGGGGGCCTGCACCCCCGCCGCCGCGCTGATCGCCCGCGTCGACACCGCGTCCCGCCCGCCGTCCGCCAGCAGCTCGACCGTCGCTCGGAGGATCCGCTCCCGCGTCGTCCCGCTCTCACTCATGCTACCGACGCTAACACGCTCCCGTTAGCGCCTCGTCTCCCCGAGCGGCCCGGGTCGCGTCAGCGCCGTCGGGCGGTCCCGAAGATCCCGCGGACCACCTCGCGCAGCAGCGTCCTGCCGGCGCTCGAGCCCAGCACCTCCTCGACGACCGTCTTGTCGCGGCGGGTGGTGCGGGTCCCGCGGGAGGTCGGTGCCGTGCGCCGTCGGGAGCGCTCGGCGGCCTGGTCGGCGGCGCGCTCGGCGGCGGCCCGCTCCTTCGCGCGGCGGGCGGCGTCCGCGGTCTCCTCCTTGGCGCGACGCGCGTCCTCCTTCGCGCGGCGGGCGTCGTCGGCGGCCTGCTGCTCGGCGGCGGCGCGGGCCTCCTCGGCGTCGGCGGCGGCGTCGAGCCGGCGGGTGAGGATCTCGCGGGCGGAGTCGCGGTCGAGGGGCGTGCCGTAGCGCGCGAGGAGCGGGGACCTCTGGACGCTCGCCTCGCGGTCGGCCTCGGGGGTGGGCTTCATCGAGCCGAGCGGGGCGCGGAGACGCGTCCAGGCGACCGGGGTCGGGGCGCCGCGCTCGTTCATGACCGTCACGATCGCCTCGCCGATGGGGAGCGCCTGGAGGACCTCGCCGAGGTCGTAGTCGCTCTCGGGGTAGGTCGAGACGGTGGCGCGGAGGGCCTTGGCATCGTCCGGCGTGTGCGCGCGGAGCTGGTGCTGCACGCGGGAGCCGAGCTGGGCGAGGACGTCGCCGGGCACGTCCTTCGGGGTCTGCGTGACGAAGACGATGCCGACGCCCTTGGAGCGGATGAGGCGCACGGTCTGGGTGATCGCGGCGAGGAAGTCCTTCGACGCGTCGCGGAAGAGCAGGTGCGCCTCGTCGAAGAAGAACACCAGCTTCGGCTTGTCGAGGTCGCCGACCTCCGGCAGGTCGTTGAAGAGGTCGGCGAGGAGCCACATCAGGAAGGTGGAGAACAGAGCCGGTCGGTCGGCGACTCCGGGGACCTCGAGGAGGCTGACGACGCCGCGCCCGTCGGCGGCGAGGCGGAGGAACTCGGCCGTGTCGATCTCGGGCTCGCCGAAGAACACGTCGGCGCCCTGGTCGGCGAACGCGATCAGCTCGCGGAGGATCACGCCGGCGGTCGCCTTGGACAGCCCGCCGAGCTCGGCGAGCTCCGCCGTGCCCTCGTCGCCGACGAGGTAGGTGAGCACGGCGCGGAGGTCGGACAGGTCGACGAGCGGGAGACCGGCGCTCTCGGCGTAGTGGAAGACGAGACCGAGGCTCGACTCCTGCGTGTGGTTGAGGCCGAGCACCTTCGCGAGCAGCAGCGCGCCGAATCCCGTCACGGTGGCGCGGACGGGGACGCCGGTGCCGATGCCGCCGAGCGCGAAGTACTCGGCGGGGGCCGCCTCCGCCCGCCAGTCCTGGCCGATGCCGCGGGTGCGGGCGAGCAGCGCGTCGGTCGCGGTGCCCGGAGTGGCGAGGCCGGAGAGGTCGCCCTTGATGTCCGCAGCGAAGACGGGGACGCCGTGGGCCGAGAGCTGCTCGGCGAGGACCTGCAGCGTCTTCGTCTTGCCGGTGCCGGTCGCGCCGACGACGAGGCCGTGCCGGTTGAGCATGCCGAGCGGGATGCGGACGGGCACGTCGATCCGCGCGTCGCCGTTGACGAGGGCGCCGAGCTCGAGGGCCGGGCCGGTGAACGCGTACCCGGCGCGCACGGCGTCGACGGCGCTCTCGGGGAGCGGACCGGGGGCCGGGGCG
>NZ_PSWD01000040.1:0-17230 GCF_002931705.1 Rathayibacter sp. AY1C5 | reverse complement strand
TGGGTGGTTGTGGTGACGACGGCGGTCGCGCGGGTGAGGTTGGGGCCGATGGCGTCGGCTTCGAGGACGCGGCCGGTGCGGCGGTTCTCTCCTTCTCCCCAGGCGACGGTGCGCTCGTAGCCGACGACGATCACGGCGTCTCCCTTGTGGAGGGAGACGAGCACGTGCTCGCCGAGTTCGAACTTCGCTTCCACGTAGTGCGTGGTCGGGGCCTCGTGCGGGGTCCACTCCCCCGCGCGGTATTCGCCGGTGTTCTCGATGACGCGCAGCTTCACAATCTGCACGCGGCCCGCCTGCACGGCCTCGGGGTCGGCGGCGAGGTTGCCGGTGATGGTCCTGGTGCTCATCTGTCGTCTCCGTAAGTTTGGTGGCGGCCCGAGGGGGCCGGATGTGGCTTATCTGTCGTCGCCGATCGTGTGGCTCAGCAGGAGTGGCCGTCCGGTCCTCTGGGGTGCCCCTGGCCGCTAATTGAGATGTGCGTTTCGGTCGCTGTTTACGGAGATGACGGTTGGGTGCTCCTCGGGCTTACACGAGGCAGATCACGACTGAGGAGGACGGGTTGAACGATCGACAAGCTCACATCTGGGTGGGCATCGATGCAGGAAAGGCGCATCACTGGGTGACAGCGATCGACGACCAGGGCGCGATGCTCTGGTCGCGCAAGGTCAGCAACGACGAAAGTGCGATCCTCGACCCGCTCGCCGAAGTGCTTACTCTCGGCGAGAACTTCACCTGGGCAGCCGACATCGTCGGCACCACGTCTGCGCTGCTTCTCGCGCTGCTCGCAAGCCACGGACAGTCCGCGCTGTACGTCCCCGGACGGATCGTCAACCGGATGGCCGGCGCATACCGAGGCGAAGCGAAGACGGACGCCCGCGACGCCTACGTAATCGCCGAGACGGCGCGGCACCGGCACGACCTGACCCCAATCAGGCTGCCGGTCGAGATCATTGCCGACCTCAAGCTCCTGATCGCACATCGCGGCGATCTCGTCGCTGATCGCGTCCGCATGCTCAACCGGCTCCGCGACGTCCTGACCGGCATCTTCCCCCGCCTCGACCGCGCGTTCGACTACGCCAAACACAAGGGCGCTCTCACCCTCCTCACCGGCTACCAGACGCCCACCGCGCTTCGCCGGATGGGGCAGGTGCGCCTGACGAAGTGGCTGGCTCGCCGCGGCGTGCAAGGCGCTCCGGCGGTCGCGGAGGCTGCTCTCGAGGCCGCGAGCGGACAACAGACGCAAATCGGGAACGAGACGATCGCGGCGCAGATCATCGCCGACATCGCAACGCAGATCCTCGCCCTCGACAAGCGTCTCCGAACGCTCGAGAACCAGATCACCACGATGTTCCACGCGCACCCGCAGGCCGAGATCATCGAATCGATGCCCGGGATGGGTCCGATCCTCGGAGCCGAATTCCTCGCCGCAGCCGGGCCACTCGACAACTACGCCGACGACGGCCACCTCGCCGCAGCGGCCGGGCTGATACCCGTTCCGCGCGACTCCGGACGCCGGACCGGGAACATGCACCGGCCGAAGCGGTACAACCGACATCTGCGCCGCTCGCTCTACCTCTCAGCGCAGACCTCCGTCATCCGCGAAGGACCAAACCGCGACCTTTACCTCAAGAAACGTAGCGAAGGGTACAAGCACACGCAGGCGCTCCTCGCTCTCTCCCGACGACGCGTGAGCGTGCTTTGGGCCCTGCTGCGCGACAACCGCACGTTCACCCCGGCGCCTCCGATTCGCTCTGCACAGATGAGCTGAACCGAGGTGATGAGCACTACGCCTCGTCAAACCCGATCGCCGCTTCGAGCGCCCACTGACCGATCCCCGTATCTAACGGTTCCTGCGATCGCTCCGTGTCGCCGTCGGCAACGTGTGGCTCCACGGCGGCCCCTGACAGCGTTCTCCCACCACTGCACGGCGAACGGCGGACTAAAGATCTGGCGTCAGCGGGCGAAGGTGCGCCCGTAGACCGCCACGTCCAGTCGTTTGTCCCCTAGAGGCAGCGCGCTGGTGAGGACGCCTTCCCGGGTGAACCCGAGCCGCTCAGCAACGCGCCAGCCGCGCACGTTCTCGACCGCCGTTCGTATCTCGACTCGACGGATTCCGCGGGCTGGGACCTCAGTCAGCAGCGCGGTGCAGGCGCGAGTCACGGCTCCGCGACCCTCGGTGGCGGCGTCGATCCAGTACCCGAGTTCCGCTGTCTGCGTGTAGGAGTTCATTCGAAGAGACGCTGAACCGATGATGGAATCGCCCGACATGATGACGGTCGGCAACACGGATTCTGCGATGAAGTCCGACAGCTGAGCACGAGTGAAGGCAGCAGTGCCATCGAGAGTTTGGTCGTAGAAGGCCCATGGCTCCCACTGCCTTAGACGCTCAAGATTGGCCACCGTCAGAGCGTGCATCTCCTCGACGGTGTCGAGGGTGCGTAGCGCGAGTCGGAATCCATCGCCGAGTTCGTGAGTGAAACGCATGCAATCAGCATCTCGTACACGGGCTGGTCCGTGCAGGAGCCCGGTCCTCCAAGGCTCGACAACCAGTCCCCTATCGGGACGATCGAGATAGGCGCGCTGTGGGACGGCCCCGGCCACGACCCCCTCGGAGGTCCCCGTCGACGCTCAAACGAAAGTAGGGCGCCTTGACGTCGTCATTGAGACTCCTGCTCGTGCGGTTGGTGGGTCCCGTCGGCGTCGACGGGTTCTCGTTCGCGGCCTCGGCCGCGGGGGTGTCGGTGGGGGGGTGTCTCGATGCCCCAGGACGCCAGAGCGTCGCGGCGGGTGACCTCGACCGGCGGCTCGGACAGCGCTCTGCGCTGTTCGAGCTCGGCGCGTGTGACGGTGAGGTCCTGGACGCGGCGCTCGTCGCCGTAGGCGAGGCGGTAGAGCCGGTCGGCCTCGTTCTCCAGCCAGTCGACTTCGCCTTGCCGGTCGGCTTGTCCGGCGAGGTACCCGGCCCGGTAGTCGTCACCGGTGATGTTCGGGCCGGTCATGCGGCGTGCTTCTCGATGAGGTCGGGGCGGAACCCCGACCAGTGGTCCTGGTCGCTCGCGACGACCACGGGGGCGGCGGAGTAGCCCAGCTCCTCCGTGACGTACGCGAGCGCTGCGGGGTTGGTGGTGATGTCGACGGTGGTGTACTCGATGCCCTTCTTCTCGAGCACCCGGTAGGTCATGGTGCACTGCACGCATGACGGTTTCGATTAGACAATCAGGCCAAGTTGCTTCTGCTGCATCATCTCGATTCTCCCGACTTGATGTCCGTTACTGCTGAGTCTGACTGATCGTTTTTGTTTGCCTCTCCGGCGGGTAGATCCGTTCGAGTGGAGACGGCGAAGTGCCGCGGATCCCTGGCGGTACAAGGGAGCAAGCGACCGCGTCGGGGATCCGTGGCACGCAGTCGGCGAAGCGAATTAGGGTCGGACCGCGGAGAGGTGAACAAGGCCCCTCCAAGCTCGGCCGCGAAGCGGCTCCATCGTGCGGCGCTCCGTCGCCGTCGCGGCAGCGCCCGGAATCGGAATTCACGGGGGAGCCGAGGGGGCTCGCCCCCTCGGCTCGCCGAAATGAGTGCCGCCTGGCTCAGAAATCGCTTCGAACAGCCGGTCGACTCCTGCGTCTCGTGTGCCAACACAGCCCCCTATGATGCATTTGATGCAACTTTGTTGCAGTTGGATCGGGTGGTGTGGTGATGGATCGAACGCTTCGGGTGTTGGCGCCGGTGACGTTGATCGCGCCGGAGCAGCAGACGTTCCAGGAGATGTTGACGGGGTGGGAGCGGCAGATGCGCGCTCGCGGTCTGGACGTGGTCACCGTTTCCAGCCGTCTCGGGTTGATTCGTCGTCTGCGGCTGTTCCTTGATGACTATCCGTGGAACTGGAGTGCGGCGGATGTCGAGGAGTTCACTGCGTCACTGCTGTCGGGTCCGAGGCCGCTCGCGAAGTCGACGATCCGCAGTTATCACCTGATGATCCGCGGGTTCTCGGCGTTCATCACCGATCCCCGCTACGACTGGCCGGCGGTCTGTGAGGAGCGGTTCGGCACGCATCCGGTGCAGGTCTGTCACGACTGGAACACCCACGCTCACGTTGCCGAGTTCGAGGCGCGGCCCGCGCGGCGCCCGTTCAGCTACGACGAGCTCGAGGTCTTCTTCGCCCACGTTGACGCGGAGATCGACCGGATCACTGAGCAGGGCAAGAAGGGCGCGTTGGGGGCTCTGCGGGATGCGCAGATGTTCAAGACCATCTACGCGTTCGGTCTGCGCCGTAATGAAGCGCGGATGCTGGATGTGACTGATCTGCATCCGAATCCGGAAGCACCCGCGTGGGGGACCTACGGGATGGTGCATGTCCGTCACGGGAAGTCCCGACGCGGCGGTCCCGCTCGCCGTCGCTCGGTGCTCGCGGTTCCGGAGTTCGAGTGGGCGATCCACGGCCTTCGCCAGTGGGTGGAGCAGGCGCGGCCTCTCTATGGCGAGACGGACAGCTCCGCGCTCTGGTTGACGGAACGCCGAGCCCGCGTCTCGGTCCGCCACCTGGACTCTCGGTTCGCGGTGCTGCGCGAGGGCGCAGGGCTGGATCCGGCGCTCACCCTGCACAGCCTGCGCCACTCCTACGTCACGCATCTGATCGAGTTCGGGTACCCCGAGCGCTTCGTTCAGGAGCAGGTCGGCCACGCCTACTCGTCGACGACGGCGCTCTACACCTCGGTCAGCAACGACTACAAGAATCGGATCCTGGCGCGCGCGCTAGCGAACGTCTATCAGGAGGAGAGCACGCGATGACCGCGATCGAGATGACATGGAACCTCCGCCAGCTGATGGCTCAGAAGGGTCTGTTCAAGACGACGGATCTGGTGCCTCTGCTGAGCGAGCGGGGAATCCAACTCTCCCGCGAGCAGATCTATCGCCTGGTGACCTCCAAGCCGGCACGGCTGAACATGGATGTGTTCGGAGCGCTCTGCGACATCCTCGACTGCAGCCCGGCGGAGCTGGTCACCTTCACCAAGACCGGGACCGTGACACAGGTCGCCGCAACCGCTGCCGGACGCCGCAAGGGACCCTCGATCGGGGATCTGCGCCCCATTCCGGCGACCATCCGCCGCGCGGACTGACACGCCTGGTGACGCCCCCACGTAGCGACCAAGTCACCATGTTGGTCGAGCGTCTGCACCGATCCTGCGATGTCTTCACGGCCCTGACGGTCGCCGAGGTCAAGGAGTTGGTTCAGCGGTACGTGCCGACGTCGAACAGTCAGACGCGGCTGCGGCATCACGTTCAGAGCTGTCCCGATTTCGCGGTGTCGGGTGACGCTTTCATGCCGCGCGTCGCGCAGCGCTTTCTGCACGACCTCACTCGAGATGGGCTGGTGCAGGTCGTGCTTCCGCGGTGCCTGAGTTGTGGCGATGCGCGGCTGCTGACGAAGACGCTCGCCGACGGGAGACGGGTCTGCGGTCGCTGCGAAGGCGCCGCGGGCCGACGCGAGTGCGCTGGCTGCGGCCGACACCGCACGATCATGGCTCGAGCAGCCGAGGGCGGTATCTGCTCGAGCTGCTGGCGTCACCGGCCAGAGGCGCGCAAGATCTGCAGCCGCTGCAACCGTCCCGGACTGATCCAGGAACGCACGATCGACGGGCCTGTCTGTGCCCGCTGCGCCACGGGGACCGTGCTGCCCTGCAGCAGCTGCGGGCAGACCGCGAAGATCACCGGCTACCTCCTCGGCGGAGCGCACTGTCTGCGCTGCTACAACCAGATCCGCCGCGTCCCTCTCCCTTGCCGGACCTGCGGCGAGTCGCGCATCATCGCCTACCTCGACGCCGCGGGTGAGCCCTGCTGTGCCAGCTGCGCCGGAGTCCCTGCTCGGTTCGGCTGCCGCGACTGCGGCGGGGAAACGGACCTCATCGGACGGCTCTGCGCGCCCTGCGCTGTCCGGGCGCGCAGCCTGACGTTGATTACGCGCGAGGACGGGACCGTCAACGAGGTGTTCAAGCCGCTGCGCGATTACCTCATCGCCTCACACCGCAGCCACACCCTCGCCGCCTGGACCACACGAAGCGCCAGCGCGACCCTCATTCGCGATCTCGTCAACGACCGCCTCACCCTCAACCACGCCAGTCTCGATCGCGCCTCACCCAGACGAGCAGTCGACCACGTCCGAGATCTGCTGGTCGCGGTCGGGTTGCTGCCCGGCCGCGACGAACGCCTCGTCCGCGCCGAGCGGCGCGTCCACGTGGCGGTAGTCGCGGCATCCGCTGAGCACCGGCCACTGCTGCGTCGCTATGCCACCTGGGAGATCGTCAACGACCTGCGCAGACGCGCCGCGCGATCGCCGTTGAGCGTCTCCGCGGCAAGCCGAGCCCGTCAGAAGATCGAGGCCGCCGACCTTTTCCTCCGCCACCTCGCGCACTCCGACACCGACCTTGGATCGGTGCGTCAAGCGCAGCTGGAGCAGTTCGTCCTCGATGAGCACATGGACCGGAACGCCCTCAGTGCGTTCCTGCGGTGGGCTCACGGCGCCCGACTCCTCGGCGATGTCGAACTGGTCATCCGCCAGCCCGCTACACCCAGCCCGGGCCACACCCGGACCGAACTCCTCGCCGCGATCACCAAGCTCTGCGAGGACGGAAGCATCCCTCTTCGCGCTCGGGTAGCGGGGCTGCTCGTCGCCCTGTTCGGGCAACGCTTGACCCATCTGGTCACTCTTACCCGCGCCCAGATCGACGTCAGCGAACTCCACAACAGCGTCTCAATCCGACTCGGAGACGAACCCGTCCGGCTCCCGCCGGTCCTGGCGCAGCTCACGCTCGAACTCCGAGATGCTCCCCGCCCCTGGCTCGAAGATCCCGGACAAGGATGGCTGTTCCCCTCGACGAAAGCCGGACAGCCGGTGCAGCCGTCCACCCTCGGATCCGAGCTGAGACGGTACGGCTTCAGCGTTGCACGACTGCGTAGTGCAGCCCGCTTCAACCTCGCCGGCAAGATCCCGCTCGGCCCACTCGAGGAACTCACCGGCATCGGAGCCCAATCGCTCAACCGGTGGGCCACTACCGCCCAACGAGACTGGTCGGCCTACATCCCACTCCGAACAGAGCCGCGGTCTCAACCGATGAATGCACCACACGGCGTCGCTGAAGGCAGGGCCGAGCCGGAGGGTCGCGCTCAGGAGCGCGACAGACCGTAGCGGTCCGAAGCGAGCCGCGATCTTGGGCGCTCTGTGGCTCCGAGTCGCGCCTAGTCGAGGAGCTCAGTCCGGATTCGAGCAGCGACGGCCTCGCGGAGGGGGCGGACGTTCTCGGCGCTCCAGTCGGTCGGGTCGGGAAACTTCCACTCCAGGAACCGGCCGGTCGGAGTCGCGGGGAGAGCGAGGCCGGGCTTCATGGCGACGACGATGTCGGCGGTCTCGAGGTCCTCGACTGTGACGGCGCGAGGGGTGCGGTCGCTGATGTCGAGGCCGAGCTCCGCGACGGTCGCAGCGATCGCGGGGTTCACCGTCTCGGCCGGGGAGAGGCCGGCGGAGGTGGCGGTGTAGCGGTCGCCGGCGAGGACTTCGAGAAGGCCTGCGCCGAGTTGGGAGCGGCCGGCGTTGTGCTGGCAGAGGAAGAGGACGGTGGGCTTCTGAGTCATGCGGGGATGCTGCTTCCGGTGTTCGTGCGGGTCCAGGTCTGGGTGGCGATCTGCACGGCATCCCACGGGGAGCCGAGCGGGGGTGTGTACGAGAGGTCGAGGTCGGAGACCTGCTCGACGGTGAGCCCGGCGAATAGGGCGGTCGCGTAGGTGTCGACGCGCTTCGCGGTCTCGGTACCGAGCCGTCCGACGAGCTGCGCGCCGAGCAGGCGTCCGTCGCGGGTGTCGCCGGTGATGCGGATCGTGATGGGCTGCGCGCCCGGGTAGTAGCGCTTGTGGTCGTCCGCGACCGCCGTCGTCGTCGCCGGAGAGAAACCGGCGGCGAGGGCCTCATGCTCGCGCAGGCCAGTACGGGAGGCGACGAGGTCGAACACCTTCACGACCTGCGTGCCGACGGAGCCGGCGAACCGGGCATCGCCGCCGAGGGCGTTCTCGCCCGCGACGCGTCCCTGCTTGTGCGCGGTGGTGCCCAGCGGCAGGTAGGTGCTGCCGAGCAGGCGATGGTGCGTGGTCACGCCGTCGCCTGCCGCGAACACGTGCGGGAGGCCGGTGCGCATCGCCTCGTCCACGACGACGGCATGGCCGGCGCCGAGGGACGCTCCAGCGCGGGCGAGCAGGTCGGTGTTCGGCTTCACGCCGACCACGAGGAGCACGACGTCAGCGGTCCGAGTGAGGGGTGTGCCGTCGTGGTCGGCGTGCACGGCGAGGCCGGTCGCGGTCTTCTCGATCGAGGCGACAGTCGTGCGGGTGAGCACCTCGACGCCGTGCTCGTCGAGTTCGGTGTGGACGAGGGCGCCGAGTTCGGGATCGAGCGTGGAGAGGACCTCCGGACCGCGCTGGAGCTGGGTGACCTGGAGGCCGCGGACGGTGAGGGCCTCGGCCATCTCGAGGCCGACGTAGCCGGCGCCGACGATGATCGCCGTCTGCGGGTCGCGGCCATCGAGGAATCGCTCGAGCGCGAAGGTGTCGCCCATCGAGTGCAGCACGTGCACGCCGTCCTCCGGCCCCAGCTCATTCACGCCGGCGATGCCCGCGGACGACGCGAGGGCGCCGGTACCGACGATCAGCTCGTCGTAGCCGATCCGGTCGAGCGTCCCGTCGGGGGTGCGGACGGTGAGCTGCTGCCCGGCGACGTCGATGTCGGTCGCGAAGGTGCCCAGGCGCAGGGTCATGCCGGTGGCTTCGAGGTCGGCGTGAGTGCGGTGCGCGAGCGACTGCCACGGCTGCACCTCGCGGGAAAAGTAGTACGGGATCCCGCAGATCGAGAAGTTCGGGTACGAGTCGGCAACGACGACGGTCACGTCGACGGACGGGTCGAGCTCGCGGGCGCGCAGCGCGGCGGAGATCCCCGCGTCGCTGCCGCCGATAGCGACGAGATGCATCAGAAGGCCTTCCGGATCAGACGTGCGAAGAGGTCGAGGTGGTGGCGGGGACCACGAGGCTCCCGGCCGCCCGGGCGGCGCCCGGGAAGAGGAACACGGCGATGCCGACGCCGATCGCGGCGCCGACGAGCTGCGCCGCGATGAACGGCAGGACGGAGGCGGGCGCGATGCCGGCGAAGGTGTCGGTGACGACGCGGCCG
Organism: Rathayibacter sp. AY1C5; assembly: GCF_002931705.1. Classification (NCBI taxonomy): domain Bacteria; kingdom Bacillati; phylum Actinomycetota; class Actinomycetes; order Micrococcales; family Microbacteriaceae; genus Rathayibacter; species Rathayibacter sp. AY1C5. The sequence goes on along the minus strand of NZ_PSWD01000040.1, from coordinate 8,025 downwards.
AGGGTCACGGCGGGGTTCGCGAACGAGGTCGAGGACGTGAACCAGTACGCCGCACCGATGTACGCGCCGACCGCGGCGGCCGCGAGCGGGCCGCGGTTCGTGCGGGCGAGGGAAAGGATCACGAGGACCAGGCCCGCGGTGGCGACGACCTCCCCGAGCAGGTGCCCGGCGGTGACGCGCTCGGTCGTCGCGATCGCGCTCGGGACCTCGAACATCGCGTTCGCGAGGACCGCGCCGCCGATGCCACCGAGCAGCTGCGCGCCGACGAACACCGCCAGCTCCCGCCCCGACAGGCCGGTGCGGTCGCGGCGACCGAGGAACGCGTCGACGGCGGAGACGAGCGGGTTGAAGTGCGCCCCCGACACCGGCCCGAGAGTAAGGATCAGCACCCCCAGGCCCAGGGCGGTCGCGAGGGAGTTCTCCAGCAGTTGCAGGCCGACGTCGTTCGGGGAGAGCGATTGGGCGGCGATGCCGGAGCCGACGACGATCGCCACGAGCAGGCCCGTGCCGAGGAACTCGGCCACGGCCCGACGAGCGAGCGGAGGAGGGGAAGTGGTGTCCATGTCGTCGGCCATCTTGACCGCTCACGATCACTCAGTCAAGATTGAGTCAATGAACACCGAGCGAACCGAACTGGAAGCGCGGGCCGCCCGGCACGCGGCCCTCAGCGACCCAGCACGGCTGCGGATCGTGGACCTGCTCACCCTCGGAGACCTGGCGCCGCGGGAGCTGCAGGACCGACTCGGCATGCCCTCGAACCTCGTCGCGCACCACCTCGCCGTCCTCGAGCGCGAGGGCATGATCCTCCGTCGCCGCTCGGAGGCGGACCGGCGCCGCAGCTACGTCCACCTGATCCCCGGCGCGTTCGATCAGCTCGGGCCCTCGACCACCGCCGCCGCGCGACGGGTGCTGTTCGTGTGCACCGCGAACTCCGCCCGGTCCCAGCTCGCCGCGCAGCTCTGGGCGCAGCGCAGCCCCATCCCCGTCGCCTCCGCCGGCACCCACCCGGCCGCCGCGGTGGCGGCCGGCGCGATCGCGACCGCCGAACGCCACGGCCTCCCGCTGCCCGAAGGCGCGCCGCAGCAGTTCGCGGCCGTCGCCGCCGACACCGACCTCGTGATCACTGTCTGCGACGCCGCGCATGAGGAGCTCGGCTCGGCGGCGCTGCACTGGTCGATTCCCGACCCGGTACCTGCCGGCACGGACGCCGCGTTCGATGCCGCCTACGACGAGCTGGCCGCGCGCGTCGACGCTCTTGCGGCAAGGGTCACGGCCGCCTGATCAGACGCGGGTGAGCATCCCCGCGAGGGAGTCGAGCGCGCCGGGGACGAGGGAGAAGTACGCCCACGTGCCGCGCTTCTCGCGGGCCAGGATCCCGGCGTCCACGAGGATCTTCAAGTGGTGCGACACCGTCGGCTGACTCAGCCCAACCGGCTCCGTGAAGTCGCACACGCACACCTCGCCCGAACTGCTCGACGCCACGATCGACACCAGGCGGAGCCTCGCCGGATCCGCCATCGCCTTCAACGCCCGCGCCAGCAGCTCCGCGCCCTCGGCGCTCAGCGGCTCGCGCGCGAGCGGCGCGCAGCACGCGGCCGCCGCCGCGGTGAGAGTCAGCTCGGTCGTCACCATGCGTCCACCCTCCCACACATTGACAGCCGTCGATATAGCGGGGCAGACTCGGTCCATCGATGACCGTCGATGTTGAGGAGTGCACCTGATGACCATGCTGCTGACCGTCCCGCCCCGCACCGACGAGCGCCGCCTCACCGGCCTGCCCGTCGCCGTCATCGGCGCCGGGCCCGTTGGTCTCGCCGCTGCCGCGCAGCTGCTCGAGCGCGGGCTCGACGTCATCGTCTACGAGGCTGGCGAGAGCGCCGGAGCCGCGGTGCAGCAGTGGGGCCACACCCGCCTGTTCTCGCCGTGGGAGTACCTGGTCGACGCGGCTGCCGGGCGCCTGCTCGACGCCGCCGGCTGGGAGGCGCCCGCGGCGACGAAACTGCCCACCGGGCACGAGTTCGTCCGCGACTACCTCGCCCCGCTCGCCGCGACTCCGCAGCTCGCCCCGGTCATCCGCTACCGCTCCCGCGTGACCGCTGTGTCCCGTGAGGGCATGGACCGCACCCGCTCCACCGGCCGCGCCGGCACTCCGTTCCTGCTGCGAATGGACACCCCCGAAGGCGCCGTCGACGTCACCGCCCGCGCTGTCATCGACACCTCCGGTACGTACTCCACGCCCAACGCCCTCGCCTCCGCGGGTCTGGACCCAATCGGTGCCCTTGATGTCGCTGAGCACCTCAGTCACGCGCTGCCGGACGTGCTCGGCGCCGACCGTGCCCGGTTCGCCGGGAAGAGCGTCCTCGTCGTCGGCGCCGGCCACTCCGCCGCGAACACCCTGATCAAGCTCGCCCGTCTCGCTCGCGAGGAAGCGGAGACGAGGATCACGTGGGCGATTCGCGGCACGAGCCCGCTGCGCGTCTTCGGCTCGGGCGACGATGAGCTCGAGGAGCGCGGCAAGCTCGGCGGTACCGTGCACCAGCTCGTCCGCGACGGCGCGATCACTCTCCTGGACCGCTTCGAAATCGACCGCCTCGAGAAGACCGTGTCCGGCGGCGTCACGGTGATGGGGCGGCGGCGGAAGGAGCGCGAGAGTGTGGAAGTCGATGTCGTCGTTCAGGCCACCGGGTTCCGGCCCGACCTCGACATGCTGCGCGAGATCCGTGTCTCGTTGGACGAGATTGTGGAAGCGCCCCGCGCACTCGCCTCGCTCATCGACCCGAACCTGCACTCCTGCGGCACCGTCGACCCGCACGGCGTCGCGGAACTCGCCCACCCCGAGCCGAACTTCTTCATCGCGGGGATGAAGTCGTACGGCAGGGCGCCGACCTTCCTGCTCGTCACCGGCTATGAGCAGGTCCGCTCGATCGCGGACGAACTCGCGGGCGATCACGCCGCGGCCCGGCGCGTGCAGCTCGTGCTCCCCGAAACCGGCGTCTGCTCCACCGACATCGGATCCGCCGGAGGAAGCTGCTGCTCATGACCGCGATTCGGCCGATGATCCCCGGGGATTGGGTGGCGGTCGAGGCGATCTACCGCGAGGGGATCGCGACCGGGCACGCCACGTTCGAGGCCGAACCGCCGACGTGGGAGGCGTTCGATGCGGGGAAGCTCGACGTCGGGCGCCTGGTCGCCGTCGACGGAGAACAGATCCTCGGTTGGGCCGCGTTGTCGAAGGTCTCGACCCGCCCCGTCTACCGGGGCGTGGTCGAGCACTCCGTCTACATCGCCGCCGCCGCACGCGGCCGCGGCGTCGGATCGATCCTGCTCGCCGCGCTCATCAGCGCGGCGGACGACGCGGAACTGTGGACGATCCAGTCGAGCATCTTCCCCGAGAACACCGCCAGTCTCGCCCTCCACGACCGCGCTGGATTCCGGCGCGTGGGCATCCGGGAGCGCATCGCGCAGATGACATACGGGCCGGAGGCCGGTCGGTGGCGCGACACGATCCTCATCGAGCGGCGGCGCCCGTGAGGCCGTGACTCGTTCAGGATCCGCGTGTATTGTGATCGTCACAACGGGCCGGTTCCCGGAACGTTGCCAGCCTAAGACCCCGCCTCGGTGGGGTCTTAGTTTTTAGGGCGTCCAGATCCAGTCGTGCGACGTCGACGCGGTGACCAGTCCGCTCAACCGCGCCATCGTCGCCGCGGACTTCGGGTGCGTCTCCGTCACCGTCTGTCGGCGCCGATGCAGATAGACCGCGAGGTCCACTGCCTGCAACCCGGCGGCGTTCCTCGAGGACGCGAACTGGATCGGGGAGGAAATCAGGTCGAGCTTGCTCGGTCGGTAGCCCGGCGTTCCCAGCAGCTGGTAGCTCTCGAACTGTCGCCGGTGCTCTTCCTGCGTCGCGATCTCGTCGGCGACGACGATCACCTCCTCCGTGTCGGAAGAGAAGACGTAGCGGCGGTACTCGTTCACCCGCTCGAGCAGGTGCTGCAGGACGACCTTATGCGGCTGCTCCGGGTACCGATACCGAGCGTTCAGACGCTTCACGTCCACGCCACGGAACAGGTAACGGACCTCGGCCTCCTGTGCGATGCGCAGCGCGGCCGCATAGATGCCGGCTGCCTCGCGATGCTTCCCGCGCAGAGGAGCCCACTCGCCGGCGCCACCCATCAGCTCGTGCCCGTGGAACTCGACATCGGCTGGCACCCCGTGGTCCGCGGCGATCTGCTCCCGGAGAGCGGCGTAGCCCCGCTCGAGCTGCTCCCACTTCTCCTGCGTGGTCACGGCAGCGCCGATGAAGTAGAAGTCCTGTGTGTAGGACTCGTCCACGTACGCGATCAGCATCCGGTCATCATGTCAGCGACCTCCGCCACCACCAGCGGCAGAACAACGCCGATGAGCCGCTGCGAACGGCTCGCAGACGCGAGCACGTCGCGGGAGCACCGATGCTCGGGGTGCACGGAGGGCACCCGATCGATCTGTCGTCACTGGTTCTGTCCGCGGGTGCGGAAGATGCACTCGGTCGAGCAGAGCTCGTCCCGGTCGGGGCAGGCGGCGAGGTCGTGGTCGGCGCGGTCGAGGCGAGAGCGCAGCTCGTCCAGTCGTGCGCGTTTCTCGTCCAGCTGCCGCACCCGTTCCGCGAGGAGCGGGCGGAGCGCGTCGCGGACGTCGGTGCAGGAGGTGGTCTCGAGGGCACGCAGGTGCCGGCCGATGTCCTCGAGCGGGAGGCCCAGCTCTTTGCTGGACTCGATGAGGTCCAGGCGTGCGAGCACGTCCGCGTCGTAGTCGCGGTACCCGTTGCCGCTGCGGCCGGGGGTGATGAGCCCGATGGACTCGTAGTACCGCAGCGCCGTCGCGGAGACGCCGCTGCGCTTGCTGACGTCCGAGATCCGCACACGCCGACCCTACGACTCGAACCCCCGCTTGACCTTCAACCGGCTCGAACGTTTACCGTTGCACCCCGTGCCCTACCTTCTTCCCGGTGTGCTGTCGTGAAGGCGCTCGTCGCCTGGCTCGAACACCGCCAGATCCCGCTCTACCTCGCCGCGATCGCCGCCGGAGCTGCGGTCGGGCTGCTGCTGCCCGCCGCGCACCATCTCGAGGTCGCGATCGAGCCGGTGCTCGCGCTGCTGCTGTTCGCCACGTTCCTCGGCGTCCCGTTCGCCGCGATCGGCCGGTCGCTGCGCGACGGCCGTTTCCTCGCCGCGGTCGGGGTCCTGAACTTCGTCGTTGTGCCCGTTGTTGCCTACGGCCTGTCCCGGTTCGTGGCCGAGAGTCCCGTGCTGCTGTTCGGGGTGCTGCTGGTGCTGCTGACACCGTGCATCGACTACGTGATCGTCTTCGCCGGCCTCGCGGGCGGCGCGTCCGACCGGCTCCTCGCCGCGGCGCCGCTGCTGATGCTCGCGCAGATCCTGCTCCTGCCGCTGTATCTGCTGCTCTTCCTCGGACCGGAGGCAGTCGCCGTAGTCGAGGTCGGCCCGTTCGCGCGCGCGTTCCTACTGCTGATCGTCGTACCGCTCACCGCGGCCGCTCTCATGCAGGCCCTCGGTCGGCGGCACCGGGCGGGCCGGGTGATCGAGTCCACGATGTTGGGCCTCATGGTGCCGCTGATGATGGGGACCTTGTTCGTCGTCGTGGCCTCCCAGGCCGGCGCCGTCGGCGCGGCCGCCGGACAGCTGGTCGTCCTCGTCCCGATCTACGCCGGCTTCCTCGTCGTCATGGCCGCCGCCGGCCTCGGTGTCGCGCGACTCTTCCGTCTCGAGTACTCCGGGACGCGGGCGCTTGTGTTCAGTGGCGCGACCCGCAACTCGCTCGTCGTGCTTCCGCTGGCACTCGCGCTGCCGGCGTCGCTCGCGCTCGCGCCGGTCGTCGTCGTGACGCAGACGCTTGTGGAGCTGATCGGCATGGTGGTGTTCGTCCGGTTGGTCCCGCATCTGACGCCCCGCCGGGATGCGCCCTCGGCGCCGGACCGGTCGAGGGCGGGCGGGTCCTAGCCGCAATCAGTGAGCCGCCGGCGGCGACGTCGGGTCCCGCTGGGCCGCATCAATCGTCGTCGTCCTCGACGAGTTCGCCTTCCCATGCCTCGCGTCCTTCGTGGATCGCGAACAGCGCGATGACGAATCCTGCGACCGGGTCGAGCCACGCGGCGCCGGTGAGGGCGTAGAGGACGAGTCCGACGAGGGTCGAGACGCTGAGCAGGACGCAGATCCGGGTCTCTGCCGCGTCCGCGAGGATCAGGGGATCTCCGAGCTTTTTCCCGACACGGGTCTTCACCGCGGCGAGTACCGGCATGACGATGATCGAGAGGATCAGGAGCCCGATACTGACCGGCGAGGACTCGGGGGCGTCGCCGGCGATGAGGCTGCGGATGCCTTCGACAGTGACGTAGGCGGCGAGGAGGAAGAACGTCACCGCAACGAACTTCAGTGTGCGCTTCTCTTTGGCCTCGTCGGCTTCACCGTGACGCAGTCGTGCCGCAAGGCGAAGACCCACCAGCACGGCGGCGATCGACTCGATGCCAGAGTCGATGCCGAACCCGATCACGGATACGAGTCCCGCGGCGATGCCGGCGGCGATCGCGACGATTCCCTCAATGACGTTGTAGGCGACGGTGAACTGCGCGAGGCGCAGTCCGTGCCGGGTCAGTCGCTCTGTCTCGGCCGCAGTGAGTGCGCTCATTCGCCAGCCCTCGCAGCCGATCCGTAGGTGCCGCAGAGATCGACCTGGTAGCCGGTCGCCTCCAGCAGTGTCTCCGCGGATTCGAGAAGATCCATCAGCTCTGGACGGGCAAGGGAATAGAACACCTGCCGGCCCTGGGGCCGTCCCTCCACGAGCGCGCAATCACGCAGACAGGCAACATGCTCGGAGAGAGTCGACTGAGCGAGCCCCAGCTCCCCCACCAAATCGCTCACGCGCGCCTCTCCTAGGCGAAGGCGACGCAGGATCTTCAGGCGAGTCGGATCCGCGAGGGAGTGAAACAGGGACACGGCGGCAAGGTCGCCCTGCGCTTCAATGATCGGCATTTACCGATGATATCGGCGGCAAGCAGTAAATGCGATCGTCCTCGTCGGCAGCGAGAACCACGACAAGAATAGTCTCGATAAACAGTAGCTTTCCGAGACGCGCCCTCCAGCGGTCGTTCCGCGCTCAGCGGGTCCGACTTCTCGGGATGCCCACTGTCTTGGAAAGACGTCTTGCCGCGCTTCGTCTCAGGACGAGGCTCGGAAGGTGTTTCCAAGTCAGAATGAGCTCATGAGCCTTCTGGGGTATACGCGTGTGAGCACGTCGAGCCAGGACGCGCAGCTGCAACTCGACGCGCTCGTCGCAGCCGGCGTGCAGAAGCGCGACGTCTTCGCGGACGTCACCTCAGGGAGCAAGACCGCGATCGAGCGGACTGGAATGAAGAAGCTCCTCGAGTACGCAGAGGACGGCGACACCGTCGTCGTCTGGCGAATTGACCGCCTCGGTCGCTCCCTGATCGACGTCCTGAACACGGTGAACCTACTGCGCGAGCGCGGGGTCCAGGTCCGGTCGATTTCAGACGGCATCGACCCGTCGACGTCGACAGGCCGACTGATGCTGAACATGCTCGCCACACTCGCGGAGTACGAGCGCGAACTCATCGTCGAACGAGTCAACGCTGGCATCGCCGCCGCTCGCGCGAACGGCACTCGATTCGGTCGGCCCCTGTCGGATCCGGTCGTGATCGCGGACAAACTCGCCATCGCCGCGGACGCGCGAGCGCGCGGCCGGACCGCTGAGGACGCCGCTCGACTCGTCGGCTGGAGTCGAGCGACGCTCTACCGCCATCAGCAGGCCCACGCGGCCCACGAGAGCGCCGCGCTCTAGCGACTGATGAGACCGCCGCCGTAATCCGAACACCGCGCAGAACGAACACATGCCTTGCGCCAGTCGGTGAGCATCAGTCGTCCCACCGGTCGCCGCGGTGCGGGTCGTGCTCGTCGTTGACCGGGGACCAGGCGTGCAGCTCGGCCCACTTCTCGGCGGCGTCGGTGTGTCCGG